>JAFYUS010000039.1 GCA_017549505.1 Bacteroidales bacterium
AAAGAATGTTCCCTTTGCGCCGAGCACAAGGCTTCCCGGATTGAAAGGATGTTCCACAGTTCCGTATGGAGAAGTCTTGGAGATGGCACCGAATCTTGATGTCGGCGAATACTGTCCCTTGGTAAGACCGTAGATCTGGTTATTGAAGAGAATCAGATTTATATCCACGTTCCTGCGGATGGCATGGATAAAGTGGTTTCCACCGATAGCGAGGGCATCACCGTCTCCACAAGCCTGCCATACTGCCAGGTCAGGATTAGCCACCTTGATTCCTGTTGAAATCGCAGTCGCACGACCATGGATACTATGGAAACCGTAAGTATTCATATAGTAAGGGAGACGTGACGAACATCCGATACCGGATACGACTACATATCTTTCCTTGCTGTATCCCAATGCTTCAGTAACATCAGGAAGAGCCCTCTGCAATGCAGCAAGCACTCCGTGGTCGCCACAACCGGGGCACCATCTTACTTCCTGGTCACTCTTGAATTCCTTGAATGTATATCTTGGCATAATTACAATTGCTCTTTAATGGCAGCTACGATTTCCTGAACGAGGAACGGCTGACCCTGTACCTTATTATATTGTGAATAGCTGAACTGTGGGAGGCGTCCGCGGAGATAATTCACGAACTGACCGCTGTTCAGCTCGCATACAAGAATCTTCTCGAATCTTGAGAAAACCTCCTCAGTATTACGTGGCAGAGGCATTATATAGTCAAAGTTTGCAAAGCTTACGTCCATACCTGCCTCACGAGCTTCCTGCACTGCTGAAAGCACATGTCCGTATGTACCTCCCCATCCTACGACAAGAAGTTTTCCGGAGTCATTACCATTTACCTGAAGTTCAGGAATATAGTCAGCAACCTTCTGGATCTTCATATCGCGTTCCTTGACCATCATCGCATGGTTCTGAGGATCGGACGAAAGAACTCCGTCATGATTCTTCTCAAGGCCTCCGACACGATGCTCGCATCCGGCCATACCCGGTACGGCCCACTTTCTTGCCAATGTTTCCGGATCACGGTCAAAAGGCTTATATGGAACATTCGGCTGCGCGAATGGAGGTCTGATCACAGGATAGTCCTTCATCGAAGGGATACGCCAAGGCTCTGAACCGTTTCCAAGGAAACCTTCTGTCAGAAGAAGGACAGGAGTCATATGTTCCAAAGCGATCTTAGCGGCATTGAATGCAGCATCAAAGCAGTTTGCAGGGGAATGGGCTGCCATCACCACCATAGGACACTCACCATTGCGGCCGTAAAGAGCCTGGTTAAGGTCTGTCTGCTCAGTCTTGGTCGGAATACCGGTTGACGGACCAGCTCTCTGGACATCTACGATTACCAACGGAAGTTCTGTCATCACAGCAAGTCCCATCGCCTCTGACTTGAGGGAAAGACCAGGACCTGAAGTTGTGGTAACGGCAAGGTTGCCTGCAAAAGCGGCGCCTATTGCAGTACAGATACCTGCAATTTCATCTTCTGCCTGAAGCGTCTTTGCACCAAGACTCTTATGGATTGCCAGCTCTTCAAGAATACCTGTTGCCGGCGTAATAGGGTAAGAACCACAGAAAAGCGGAAGATTTGCTTTCTCAGCAGCAGCAAGAAGTCCCCACGCAGTCGCCTGGTTGCCTGTAATATTCCTATAGAGTCCTTTTTCCTGATGAGCTGGCTCTATATTATACGTATTCGGAATAGCCTGAATGTTGGCGGCATAGTTGAAACCATCCTGAAGCACTTTCTTGTTAGGTGCGATCATCTCAGGCTTCTTCTTACCGAATTTTTTCTCAAGATACTGGAAGATGTACTCCATCGGACGGTTATATATGTAGCATGCCATACCGAGGGTGAACATATTCTTGCATTTGTCGATAGACTTCTTGTCGAGGCCGCTATCCTTAAGGCTCTCCTGAGTCAGACTTGTAATAGGAGCGACAATTATAGCCCTGTCTTCTATATGGAGTTCCGCAATAGGATCGCCTGTAAGTCCCGCTCTCTTAAGTCCGTCTTCATCAAAAGTATCGGAATCTATGAGTACCATAGCAGTTCTCTTGAGCCACTTTGCATTAGCTTTGAGAGCTGCGGGATTCATGGCAACGAGGAGATCACAGAAGTCACCTGGGGTGGTGATGTGCTCACTGCCGATGTGCACCTGGAAACCTGAAACTCCGGAAACAGTACCATGCGGAGCTCTGATTTCAGCCGGATAGTCCGGGAATGTCGAAAGTTCGTTACCGAAGATGGCAGACATATCTGCAAAAAGAGACCCGGTGAGCTGCATACCATCTCCCGAATCTCCAGCAAATCTGATTACAACATCTTTAGTATCAATTACCTTATGTTGCATAGTTTGTGTTATAATTTTAAATCAAATGGTTAGATTATTCTACAAATGTATATATTTTTCCAATACGTTGAATACAAATTCTTCGTTTTTTATCTTCTGACGCACTAAAAAACGGCGGACCATTTTCATGGTCCGCCGTCATATCGAAATATAGTAAAGATTACATTCCCTGAGCTGCTGCCGCTGCCTGTGCCTTAGCCTGAAGTTCAGCCTGGAGAGTCTCAAGAGTCCTGTCTGCAGGAATATTGAGAGCCGCGCGTGCATCTGGAGTGAGGTCAATGCCCTGAGCTGGATCCACATAAAGAAGTGATGACTTCTCGAATACGAAAGCTACACCCTTAGCCTTTGCAAGATCGTTCACAGTATTCTGTGCCTTCTCGTAGATAGGTGCCTGAAGGCTCTGCTGAAGCTGCTGGATCTCCTGCTGGAGGCTCTGCTGAGTCTGTTCGAAACGAGCCTGGATCTCCATTATCTCCTTCTCCTTGCTTTCGCGGATTGCAGGGGTCCATGTCTCAGCCTTCTGCTGATACTGCTGCATCTTTGTCTGGTACTCATCGTACATTGCAACAAGAATCTCCTCGTTGGTCTTCTGGTTCTCTTCCATTGTGGCTCTTGCCTCATCCATCTCAGGCATGAGCATTACGATTTCATTGAAATCAACATAAGCCCACTTGAGTTCCTGTGCGCTTGCAGCTACTGACATCAATGCCACTGCTGCGATCATAAGAATTCTTTTCATAATGTATTATCTATAATTATTGATTTTCGTATTAGAACTGCTGACCGATCACGAAGTGGAACTGGCTTCCGCCATACCCGTCATGATTGTCAAATCCGTATCCCCAGTCGACTCCGAGGAGTCCGATCATAGGAAGGAAGACTCTCGCTCCGACTCCGGCAGATCTTCTGATCTGGAACGGATTGAAGTGTCTGATATCTGACCAGCAGTTACCGCCCTCAAGGAATACCAGCGCAAAGATTGTTGACTGAGGCTGGAGGATGACAGGATAACGGAGTTCGACTGTGAACTTGTCGTACACGTTACCGGCATAGTATTGTCCGGTCGAATTATATGAGGACATATTGGTAGGAGTGAGCGAATAGTTCTCATATCCACGGAGAGAGATGATCTCTGATCCGTATGTATCATAACCTGACATACCGTCACCACCTACACGGAAGCCCTCGAAAGGAGAATATCCCCAGTTCCTGTTATAGTATCCGAGATATCCGAACTGCGCACGTGCCATCAGCACGAGGTCACCGACAAGCTTTGTATAGATAGCCCCCTTGAATGTCCATTTGTGATACTCGATCCACTTATACCTGTCTTGAGAACTCTGCAGGTCATAATTGATATCCTTCCAGCTTGATGCTACGGTAGGTTTGCCATCAGCGTCCAGAACGCCACGGTCCTTCTTTCTCATCAGAGAGTATGGAGGAGTAAGCTGGAGACCGAAGCTGAAGTCAGAACCGGCACGAGGATATATCTGCTGGTCAGTCGAGTTTCGTGACAGACTGAGTGTATAGCTCAGGTTATGCGACACACCCGTGTTGAAAAGGAACTGGTACGCCCCCCAATTCTGGAGCTTGTAAGTCTGCCAGCTCAACTGATTGTACAGTACGAAGTATCTGTCAGGCCACTTGAGTCTCTTTCCAAGACCGGCAGCAAATCCATACACCTCCATATACTCGTCATTATTGAGGATATTATAATATATGTATGAATTTGTCTGGCGTGTATAATACAGCGACAGGTTCAGAGAGGTCGGTTTCTTACCGAAAAGCCATGGCTCAGAGAAACTTGCAGAAAGGCTTGTATAATATGTACCGTTGGTTTGGAAACGTACTGCAAGATTCTGAGCATCACCAAGAGGTACAGGCCTCCATGCTGACTTGTCAAAGAACCTGCGGGTAGAGAAGTTGTTGAAGCTTACTCCCACTGTCGCGACGAAAGTGTTTCCGCCCCATCCTCCTGAGAGCTCAAGCTGGCTTGAAGGCTTCTCCGTCACATTATATACAAGGTCTACTGTATTGTTCAAC
>JAFYUS010000040.1 GCA_017549505.1 Bacteroidales bacterium
AAGGCATATGTAAAGGGTCCTGGTGCTGGACGTGAGTCTGCAATCAGAACTATCCACGGTGCAGGTATCGAGGTTACAGAGATTATCGACGTTACTCCAATGCCACACAATGGCTGCCGTCCTAAGGGTCGTCGTAAGGTTTAATGTCTAACTTTTTAATGAATAGATAACTATGGCAAGATATACTGGACCAAGTACAAAGATCGCGCGTAAGTTCGGCGAGCCAATCTTCGGTGCCGACAGGGACTTCGAGAAGAGAAACTATCCTCCAGGACAGCACGGTCTCGCAAGCAAGCGCAAGAAGAAGTCTGAGTATGGTACTCAGCTCAAGGAGAAGCAGAAAGTTAAGTATACTTACGGTCTTCTCGAGAAGCAGTTCCGTAACCTTTACGAGAAGGCTTCACGCATGAAGGGACAGAAGGGTGAGAACCTTATCATCCTCCTCGAGTCACGTCTCGACAACCTCGTATACCGTATGGGTATCGCTCCTACAAGAGCAGCTGCACGTCAGCTCGTGAGCCACGCTCACATCACTCTTAACGGTGCTGTATGCAACATTCCTTCAGCACACGTAAAGCCAGGTGACGTAGTTGCAGTAAGAGAGCGTTCAAAGAGCCTTGAGGTGATCACAAACAGCGTTGCTTCAGCAGCCAAGTATTCTTGGATCGAATTCGACGCTAAGACTCTCACAGGAAAGTATCTTAACGTTCCTGTAAGAACTGAGATCCCTGAGACAATCAACGAGCAGCTTATCGTCGAGCTCTACTCTAAGTAATAATTAACACCTAATAAAGAAGTAATATGGCAATCTTAGCATTTCAGAAACCGGACAAGGTGATAATGCTCGAAGGAACAGACACCGTAGGCCGTTTTGAATTCAGACCATTGGAGCCTGGATACGGACAGACCATCGGTAATGCACTCCGTCGCATATTGTTGTCTTCTCTGGAAGGATTTGCTATCACATCGATCAAGGTTTCAGGCGTGGACCAGGAGTTCGCGACAATCCCTGGCGTGATCGAGGGTATGCAGGACATCATTCTCAACCTCAAGCAGGTTCGTTTCAAGAGAATGGTGGAGACTGTAGACTCAGAGGTAGCAAACATCACTATCAGCGGCAAGCAGGAGTTTACCGCAGAGGATATCTCTAAAGGATTGTCTTCTTTCAAGGTGCTTAACCCTGAACTGCACATCTGCTCTCTCGAGCCAGCTGTCAAGATCGAGATGACCCTCACTGTCGGCAAGGGACGTGGATTCGTTCCTGCTGATGAGAACAGGGATCCTGAAGCTGTCATCGGAACAATTCCGGTAGACGCTATCTATACACCGATCAAGAATGTCAACTGGACTGTTGAGAACTGGCGTGTAGAGCAGAAGACCGACTACGAGAAGCTCAACCTGGAAATCGTAACCGACGGTTCGATCACTCCTAACGTAGCTCTTCAGGAGGCTGCAAACATCCTTATCTACCACTTCAAGTTATTCACAGATGACAAGAAGCTTTCTCTCGAAAGCACAATCGAGTCAGAGTCTAAGGAACTTGACGAGGAGTCACTCCGTATGAGGCACCTCCTTCTCACTAAGCTTTCAGACATGGGTCTCTCTGTAAGAGCATACAACTGTCTCAAGGCTGCTGATATCGACACATTCGCTGACCTCGTTTCTTACTCAAGAAATGAACTCATGAAGTTCAGAAACTTCGGTAGGAAGTCACTCAACGAAATCGATATCCTTGTAGAGAAGATGAAGCTTTCATTCGGAATGGATGTTACCAAGTATAATATTGAACCTAAGAAAAAGAACGTTTAAGTAATATGAGGCACAATAAAGCAATCAACCACCTTGGTCGTAAGAGCGGACACCGCAAGGCTCTCCTCGCTAACATGGCTGCTTCTCTTATCCTTCACAAGAGAATCCAGACTACAGTAGCAAAGGCAAAGGCTCTCCAGTCATACATTGAGCCGCTTATCACCAAGTCAAAAGACGATTCGACTCACTCACGTCGTGTCGTATTCAGCTACCTCAAGAGCAAGGAGGCAGTTTCAGAGCTCTTCCGTACAGTTGCTCCTAAGATCGCTGACCGTCCAGGCGGATACACTCGCGTGTTGAAGACTGGTTTCCGTCAGGGTGACGGTGCTGATATGGCTCTCATCGAGCTCGTTGACTTCAACGAGGCAGCTCTCGCTTCAGCTCCTAAGAAGGCAGCTAAGAAGACTACCCGTCGTAGCTCAAAGAAGGCTGTTGAGGCTCCTGCTGCAGAGGTTGAGACACCAGCAGCTGAGTAATCAGACAGAACACCAGCGGCTTATGCCGCAAACAATAAACCTCCGGTTCAGTAATGAAACCGGAGGTTTTTTTATGTCATGTGACCTGATATTATCCTTAACCATATTCGGGAGTTTAGCAAAGATAATCAATGTCTGTTTCAATTCAAAGGATAAAATTTAAAAATGTAATTTTATGCCATTAAATGCTTGAAAATCATCATCTGCAACCCTTGTATTTAACGAATTTTTAAATAATTTTGTTGTATTAACACACTAGTAACTGATGACTGTATGAACAATCTATTCTATCTTGTGCCGGTCGCTGCGGTGGTAGCTCTGGTATTCGCTTATGTCTTTTTCCGTCAGATGATGAAGGAGAGTGAGGGTACTGTTACAATGAAGCAGATTGCCCAATATGTAAGGGAAGGAGCGATGGCTTACCTTAAACAGCAGTACAAAGTCGTTATTATTGTCTTTGTGGTTCTTGCCGCTCTTTTTGCTTTGTTGGCTTTCCTTGGAGTACAGAACAGTTGGGTGCCTTTTGCTTTCCTTACTGGAGGTTTCTTCTCCGGTCTGGCTGGTTTTGTCGGAATGAAGACAGCTACGTATGCCTCAGCGCGAACAGCAAATGCGGCTCAGAGATCCCTTAATGCAGGTCTTAAAGTGGCTTTCCGAAGCGGAGCCGTCATGGGTCTGACAGTAGTAGGTCTCGGACTTCTTGACATAGCGATATGGTGGATTATCCTCAATGCCTTTGTAGATATAGAAGGTGCTCAGAAACTTGTATTCATAACTACTACCATGCTTACCTTCGGTATGGGTGCGTCGACTCAGGCTCTCTTCGCCCGTGTAGGTGGCGGTATCTATACGAAGGCTGCAGATGTCGGTGCTGATCTTGTCGGAAAGGTCGAGGCTGGAATTCCGGAAGATGATCCTCGAAACCCTGCTACAATTGCCGATAATGTAGGAGACAATGTCGGTGATGTTGCCGGAATGGGCGCAGACCTTTATGAATCGTACTGCGGTTCCATTCTCGCTACTATGGCCCTTGGTGCTGCAGCATTCGGTGCATCAGGTGTCGATGCACAGATGAAGGCTATCCTTGCCCCTATGATAATTGCAGCCATAGGCGTGGCTCTTTCAATTCTCGGTATATATGTGGTCCGCACAAAGGAAGGTGCAGGTATGGATGAACTCCTTAAATCCCTCGGTCGTGGAACAAATCTCAGCTCGATACTTATAGCCGTCGCTACCTTCGGTATCATGTATCTTCTCAAGATTGACAACTGGTGGGGATTCTCGCTTTCTGTGATTGTCGGTCTTGCAGCAGGAGTTATTATCGGACAGGCGACTGAATATTATACTTCACATTCATATAAACCAACCCAGAAACTAGCTGAAGCAGGTCAGACCGGTCCTGCAACCGTTATCATATCAGGTGTCGGCCTTGGTATGCTCTCGACAGCGATTCCTGTGATAACAATCGCAGTGGCTATCCTCCTTGCATATCTTTGTGCAAACGGATTTGACCTTTCATTCTCTGCGCAAAGTCTAAGTACAGGACTTTATGGAATCGGTATAGCTGCAGTAGGTATGCTCTCGACCCTAGGTATCACTCTTGCGACAGATGCATATGGTCCGATTGCCGACAATGCCGGCGGAAATGCTCAGATGAGCGAACTGGATCCTGAAGTGCGCAAGCGTACTGATGTCCTTGACGCCCTTGGAAATACAACTGCTGCGACTGGAAAGGGCTTTGCTATCGGTTCAGCTGCCCTCACGGGTCTTGCACTTCTTGCCTCATATATCGAAGAGATTAAGATTGGATTGACCCATCTTGGAAAGCAGATTGTCGATGTCGCCGGCAATACAATTGACGCTGCCCAGGCTACTATTCCTGATATCATGGCATATTACCATGTTGACCTTATGAATCCTGTGGTTCTTGTAGGTGTGTTCATCGGTGCGATGATGTCGTTCCTTTTCTGCGGGCTTACAATGAATGCTGTAGGTCGTGCTGCGCAGAGTATGGTTACTGAGGTGCGTCGCCAGTTCCGTGAGATCAAGGGTATTCTTACCAGAGAGGCAACGCCTGACTATGCACGTTGTGTGGAAATCTCCACTAAGGGCGCTCAGCGTGAGATGCTTCTTCCTTCCCTCATCGCTATCATAGTACCGATTCTTGTTGGTCTCATCCTAGGTCCTGCAGGTGTGATGGGTCTTCTTATCGGTGGCCTCGGATCTGGTTTCGTGCTTGCAGTGTTCATGTCGAATTCCGGCGGAGCATGGGATAATGCGAAGAAATATGTCGAGGAAGGAAACTTCGGAGGAAAGAATTCGGAAACCCACAAGGCTACTGTCACAGGCGATACAGTAGGTGATCCTTTCAAGGATACGTCGGGTCCTTCCCTCAATATCCTCATCAAGCTCATGAGTATGGTTTCAATAGTCATGGCTATGCTTACCGTCGCAATTCATTAGAAATTAAAGGCTTTTTCAATTGATAAAAATCAGGAAAGATTGTATTTTCCTGATTTTTATCGTAATTTTAGGGGACTAAAACCAAAAGTTATGAAACGGATATATTCTTTGCTGGCATTGGTGACGGCAGTTCTGTCTTCAATGTCTCTCTCAGCACAGGACGTGCTTCGTTATGAAGGTCAGTGGCCAAATGGAGAAGGAATCTTGTATTCCAGCAAGGACGGACTTATAATCGGCACCTTCAGCAAAGGTGTGCCTGAAGGTAAGTGCGTATGCTATCTTCCAAGCGGAGAGGTATATTGGGGAAATTACAAGAAAGGAAAAGCAACTGGTCAGGGAGCTCTTTACAGGGATAACGGTATCGTCATGGCGGGCCAGTTCAAGAATGGAAAGTACCATGGAACAGATACCCTATATCGTAGAGATGGATCTGTATTCGTCGGAAAGTTCCGTAATGGAAGGCTTAAATCCAGAATCGCTGATGCAGAAGATCTGCCGTCAGGACTTGTAAAGCCTTCTTACCCTATGGTTGACCTCAGGTACAAGCAGGAGGAATTCCTCAAGGAGCTTGAAATCCGTTGGGAACAGAGAAACATGGATCTCATTGAGAGCGCCGGTTTCATCACACCGAAATTCCAGGGTGGAAATATAGATGACTTTGCGTTGTGGGTGAATTCACAGGTCGAGACTCCGAGGTCGTTCAATCCTGAGAACGGTTCAAGGACAGTGTTCGTAGAATTTACTGTCAATGAAGACGGAACCCTGTCTGAAATCCATGCAGTCTTCGGCTCTAATCCTGAGCTTAATGCAGCAGCAGAGAAGGCTGTATCAAAGTCGCCGGTATGGGAGCCGGGAACCTTTGCGGGAGAAAAGAAAAGCACAAGACTCACTGTCGCTGTCGTTTTCAACGGTGAATAGATGTTATCATTATGAATGTCAGGATTTTATTTGTGTTGCTGTGTCTGATGTCAGTTGTCTGCATGTCTGCTCAGGAAGTTCGCGATACTGTAGTGACAGGTCCTGATTGGAGATATGAAGGACAGTGGCCGGAGGGTGAAGGTGTAAGATATTCTGCCGAAGGTCTTATTAAAGGACGCTTTGTCAAGGGTGTGGCTGAGGGTATGTGTCTTAGTTCCTCTGCGGATTGTCAACAGATATATTACGGGGAATTCAAGAATGGCAAGCGTGATGGTTATGGGAGACTAGCCAGACCTGCGGGATTTTTCTATGAAGGAGTATTCAAGGATGGTTATCCGGAAGGCGTTGGAACAATGTTCTTTTCTGCTGCTTTTGTTTTCAAGGGTACATTTCATTTGGGCAAGCCTGCAGAAGGTTCATATTATCATATGAAATCTAAATCAGATATGAAGGAACATATACCTGATTTTCCTGAAGTGGAATTGACTAAAGGTCAAAAAAAGATATTGAAGAATCTTCAGAAGCAGAAGACTAAGAGTGTTGAAACAGCTGATAAGTCTTTGTTAGAGAGTCCGAAATTTTTCGGAGAGTCTCCTAATCTGTTCAGTAAGTGGGTCAACGGAATGCTTGAATACCCTTCTGAAGCGAAATTAGCAAAACGCGAAGGAGACGTCCGTATACGTTTTGATGTGACTGAAAGTGGTGAATTGGCTGATCCTTATGTTATTTCAGGCAGTGGTAATGCATCATTGGACTGTGAAGCATTAAGAGTCGTACTGCTATCTCCTGAATGGACTCCAGGTACGAGGGACGGTAAGCCTGTTACTGTAACATATTCGTTCCCTATTTATTTCAGGTTAAAGGCAAACTAGGGTAATATACAGTATAAATAAAATAAAATCTGCTATCTTTGCATATTCGGGTCTTTGGTGGCCTGAGCATTGCAGGATAGCAGATTTTTGTATGAGCAAGGATAAGGAAATACTGGATAACATAACTGAAAAGGAGTATGAACACGGCTTTGTGACCAATGTCGAGCAGGAGTTCATACCCAAAGGTCTGAATGAAGATATAATCCGTCTGATTTCGGCAAAGAAGGATGAACCGGAGTGGATGCTTGAGTTCCGTCTTGACGCATTCCGCAAATGGCAGAAGATGTCCGTTCCTACATGGGCACATCTTGATATACCGGAAATCGATTTCCAGGATATCATCTATTATGCGGCTCCGAAAAGAAACGAAGACCGCCCGAAGGAAATCGATCCCGAACTCGAAAAGACATTCGATAAGCTAGGAATTCCGCTTCACGAGCGCAAGGCGCTCGCAGGTGTCGCGGTCGATGCCGTATTCGATTCGGTGTCAGTGACCACGACCTTCCGTTCTGCATTGGCGGAAAAAGGCATCATTTTCTGTTCATTCTCAGAAGCTGTCCGTGAACATCCGGACCTTGTCCGCAAGTATCTTGCGTCGGTCGTACCGGTTGGGGACAACTTCTATGCGGCCATGAATTCGGCCGTATTCAGCGACGGTTCGTTCGTGTACATCCCGAAGGGAGTACGTTGCCCTATGGAGCTTTCGAGCTATTTCCGTATCAATGCATCAGGAACCGGTCAGTTCGAGAGGACGCTTATTGTGGCTGACGAAGGATCATACGTAAGTTACATGGAAGGCTGTACAGCCCCTATGCGTGACGAGAACCAGCTTCATGCTGCAGTTGTTGAGATCATAGTGGAGAAGGATGCCGAGGTCAAGTATTCAACCGTGCAGAACTGGTATCCGGGAGATGCAGAAGGAAAGGGAGGTATCTTCAACTTTGTGACCAAAAGAGGTATCTGCAAGGGTTCCGGAAGTCACCTTTCGTGGACTCAGGTGGAGACCGGATCGGCTATCACATGGAAATACCCTTCTACAATCCTCAAGGGTGACAACTCTTCGTCGGAGTTCTATTCTGTTGCTGTGACAAACAACTTCCAGCAGGCAGACACAGGTACGAAGATGATACATGTAGGCCGCAATACACGCAGCCGTATCGTCAGCAAGGGTATCTCTGCAGGACGTAGTCAGAACAGCTACCGAGGTCTGGTGAAGATGCTCCCTGGTGCTGACAACGCGCGAAACTTCTCGCAGTGCGACAGTCTTCTGATCGGCGACAGATGCGGAGCTCATACGTTCCCATACATAGAGAATGCAAACAAGACTGCCGTCGTGGAGCATGAGGCTACGACATCGAAGATAAGTGAGGATCAGCTCTTCTACTGCAACCAGAGGGGTATCGGACCGGAGGAAGCTGTAGGACTGATCGTGAACGGATATGCCCGTGAGGTGCTTTCCAAGCTGCCGATGGAGTTTGCCGTCGAAGCACAGAAGCTTCTCCAGGTATCCCTTGAAGGCTCTGTAGGATGATGAGTATAGATCTTATAGCGGCGGTATTCGGCCTGACTACTGTCTTTCTGGCAGGACGTAACAGCAAGTACAACTTTTATGTGGGGTACGTGTATACTGCATTGTTGTTCTTGATGTTCTGGCAGAAGAACCTGTATGCTAACCTTATATTACAGCCTATCTCATTAGGTATAAATATAATGGGTCAATAC
Source organism: Bacteroidales bacterium (assembly GCA_017549505.1). GTDB lineage: Bacteria > Bacteroidota > Bacteroidia > Bacteroidales > UBA932 > Cryptobacteroides. The sequence continues at coordinate 8,261 of JAFYUS010000040.1, forward strand.
AGGTGGTCGCACCCGAAGAAGGGAGAGGAGAGTGCCTCAGGCAGCGGAGATCTTAAGGTATCTATGCTGTCATGGCCGCAGCGCGGCGGCATTGTGGCTCTGGTGCTTGTTCTGGCTCTTGTGTGGGGATGGCTTATGAGCATGATGGGCACGAAGTGGTTTGTAGGATACTTTCCGGCAAATCCTCTACCATACCTGGACTGCTGTGTGACCGTCCTGATATTGACGGCACAGACTCTGTCCGCGCTGAAGAAGTGGGACTGCTGGGTCGCCTGGCTGTTCGTGAACGTGGCTAATCTGACCCTTTACCTGAAGGCCGGACTGGTCTTCATGCCGGTAGTCAGCTGCCTGTACTTGGTAAACGGCATTTGGTCCCTGTTCACATGGTATAGACTTTATAGAAAGGATGCGTAATCTATAAGTTGTTGATTATCTGATATTTACCGAAAGTGCGTGCCGCCAAAAGGGAGCACGCGGTTTAAGTAAGGTATTGGTGGTCAAGTTGTTATAAAAAACGGTAAAAACATATTGCATATGGCAAACGATATATTATTGAAGATCGAGGGGCTGAGGGCCTCTGTCGAGGACAAGGAGATTCTTAAAGGTGTCGATCTTACCATCAGAAAGGGTGAGATCCATGCTGTAATGGGACCGAATGGTGCTGGAAAGAGTACGCTTTCGGCGGTATTGGCGGGAAAGCCGCAGTTTACTGTCACTGCCGGCAGCATCGAGTTCATGGGACAGGACCTTCTGGCAATGTCTCCGGAGGAGCGTGCGTGGGCCGGTATATTCCTGTCGTTCCAGTATCCGGTGGAGATACCGGGTGTGACCATCACCAATTTCATGAAGACGGCGGTGAATGCCCATCGTGCGGGAAAGGGTCTCGAGCCTTTGAAGGCGGGAGACTTCCTTAAGCTCATGCGTGAGAAGATGGCTTTCGTACAGATGAAGCCGGAGTTCGCTAAGCGTGAAGTGAATGTAGGTTTCTCGGGAGGAGAGAAGAAGCGTAACGAGATCTTCCAGATGGCCATGCTTGATCCTACTCTCGCTATTCTTGACGAGACTGACAGTGGACTTGATGTGGATGCACTACGTATCGTTGCAAATGGAGTGAATGCCCTTCACACCCCTGAAAAGGCTGCTATCGTCATTACCCACTATCAGAGACTTCTTGACTATATCGTTCCTGACGTTGTCCATGTCCTTAAGGACGGAAAGATTGTCAAGACTGCCGGAAGGGAGCTTGTTGCCGAGATTGAAGAGAAGGGTTACGATAATCTGTAGTCGTCATGGAGAAGATGGTTGTAAAGTCGAACGATATTGTTCGTAATGTGTATATTTTGGACGGTCGTTCGGGTTGTTGTTCCGACGACCCCCTCCTGCCTTCGGCAGGTGTCCCCCTAGCCGGGGGTGGATTTCCACAGAGTATCGTGGTGGAGAGGGACGCGAAGGTGGAGATTGTCGTTCTGATCATGCCTGGGGTGTCTTGCGACCTGAAGATGGATGTGACTCTTGCAGGTGAAGGGGCGGAGGCGAATATATATGGTGCTTATGTGTGCGGAGGTGAGGAGAAGGTGAAGATATCTGTGGACATGCATCATAATCTCCCTCACTGCAACTCCCGTCAGCTTTTCAAGGGCATTGCGGGCGGAAAGTCCAGGGTTGACTTTTATGGAAAGATCATAGTCGCTCAGGATGCACAGAGGACGGAAGCATATCAGGAGAACCACAATATCCTGCTTTCGGATGGTGCCAAGGTGGATACCAAGCCTCAGCTTGAGATTTATGCTGACGATGTGAAATGCTCGCATGGAGCTACCATAGGCCGTCTCAATGAAGAGGAGCAGTTCTACATGCGTTCCCGCGGCATCTCACTTGAAGATGCCAAGGTCCTTCAGATGATATCCTTCATCGCACCTGTCCTGGAAAACATACATGACGAAGCGGAAAGGGAAAAGGTTTCAGCCGATTTTGAAGCACAGATACGCAACATCATCCACAACAATTGATATGATAACCAATCCTAACGTAAAGATTAACCTGGGACTGAATGTCCTCCGCAAGCGCGAGGACGGATTCCATGACCTTGAGACACTATTTGTACCGTACTTCGGTATCAGAGATACTTTGGAAATCGTTGTAGGGGACGATTACAGCAGGACTTCTGCGGCGCTTTTCGGCAAGTATGGAACTCCGGACGGCTATGATGATGAGACTCCGATGCTGGTCCAGGGCATATCTGAAGACGGAAAGCTGATGATTACCATCGCCCGTAAGGAAGGTGTAGACTGGGATCCTCTCAAGGACCTTACAGCGAAGGCTTATCATATCCTGTCAGAAGATTTCGATCTGCCTCCGGTAAAGATATTCCTGGAGAAGACCTCTCCTGTAGGTGCGGGTCTGGGTGGTGGTTCTGCGGATGCTGCGTTTGCATTGAAGATGTTGAACGATCTTTGTACTCTTGGATTGTCTGAGCAGAAACTGGCTGAATATGCCGCCCGTCTGGGAAGCGATTGCGCTTTCTTTATTTACAATCGTCCTATGATAGGTGAGGGAAGGGGGGAAATCCTGTCGGAGATTGCCACGGACTCCGTCCTCGCAATGACGTGTGGGTCGTCATCCCCGACCTCGATCATGGATCTTCTTTCGGAGAATTCCAGATACGACCTTCAGGTCCTGACCCCTGAAGGAATAGCAGTGTCTACCAAGGATGCATACGGCGGAATAAAGCCTCATCTTCCTGAAGTTCCGCTTCGGGAAGCTCTTGCAAAACCGATAGAACAGTGGGATGGTATTCTGGTAAACGATTTCGAAGAAACAGTCTTCGCAAAATACCCTGAACTGGCTGCCATAAAACGTTCACTCTACGACAGCGGCGCAGTCTACGCCTCTATGTCCGGCTCAGGTTCAGCACTGTTTGCCATCTATAGAAAATAACAAAAGACATCCTGCCAGACGGCAGGATGTCTTTTGTTTATGAACTGCTCCATAGGTGATTACCATCTTGGATTGGTTATCTCAGGAGCTGTGAGGACCTGGGCATTCATCCACTCGAAGAGGTTTGCATGACCCTGCGGAGCTACTGTTCCACCTCCGTTGTTGGATGGCTTCACTTCGCCGTCAGTCTGTTCCTGTGACAATGTTACTGCGTCGTTGAATACATAGCACCATGCGAAATGTCCCATGATCTGCTGTCCCGGATTGTCGACGCCTATGATACTTTCGAACATCGACATCCATACGTTTTTCGCTCCTGCCTTCATCAGACGCTGGAATGTCGGGATACAATGGGTCTTTGCCTCCACAGTAGTGTCGTCATATGACTGTATGAACCATATATTTTCTTCTGAAAGCACCTTTATTTCACAGTCTGAGATGTACTCGTCAAGATATGCCTCGCAAGTCGGATATGCTGCAGCAAAGTATCTTGGATTACGCATCAGCATATGCATTGTCATGAATCCGCCGTTCGAACATCCTCCGATGTAGATTCTGTTGCGGTCGATATCAGGACGCTGCTCGACAAATGAATCGATGCATGATTTGAGGACATCTGCATATAGTGAAGGATATTCGCCGTGGCCGAATCCCTTGGATGTTCCCATCCACATGGTAGGACACTGTACTGAAAGTACGTATGCTCCTTTTTCGCCGCCTTCGCTTGTGAAATGTGACTGGATTTCAGGACGGATAAGAGAAACTACTTCGTTACCCAGGAGTGTGATCGATACATCCTTTCCGCCTTCTCCGCCTCCGTGCAGCCAGATTATCAGAGGATTTTTTGCTCCGTCTCCTCTGAGTGACCAAGGCTCATAGGACGCATATGTAAGGGTAACATCACCAGGTTTTCCTGTAAGTCTGCCTGTGTAGGTTCCCTTGTTGAAATAATCTGCCTCAGAGATGAAATCTTTAAGAGCATTGTCAGTTTCACATTCTATTGCTGTGAATTTCTTTTTGCCTACCTTAAGTGTCTTGCCTGGTTTCAAAGCAACCTTTACGCTGTAATCTCCCCAAACGCCTTCATTGGTCTTCGATATGCCGGCTCCCCATCCTGATAGTCTGTCCAGACCGAGAGCAAGATATTCTCCGTCAGGGTTATATGCTCCTCTTGAATCTGAAGGATAGATGTTAAGAACGTTACGTTCCTTTCCGCCAGTGTTGACGGTGAGTATCGACGGGTCAAGGTTTTCAATCTTGATCTCAGGCTTTACAACGACAAGCGAAACGACTGCAGAAATTTCAGAGGTTGTAATACCTGTCACCTGGGGTTCCATCTTGAGGGTCTGTGCCCCGGCTGTCGCTGCGGCTGTCATAGCTAGAGCAGCCAGGATTGATTTCAGTGTTTTCATAATTGTAGTGTTATTAGATAAACAAATATAGCGTTTTTCTCTTTATTCTCCTCCTTCCGCCAGGATAGAAGTCCTGACTCTGTCTTCCGTTACATTATTTGCTGGATATATGCCACGGAGGTGCTGGTTTAGACTCAATATGAATCATTTTGGTGACCTCCGTGACACAAAACCGCCCAGATATGTATCGGAGGAACCTCAAGATAACTATTTCAGCAATACCAGACAGCGCCGGATCTGGGCTTCACTCAGATGATGCGTACGATATAGTTCCTCAGCAATACTTACCTTTTCGCTTTGGGTGAGCTGATATACAGAGTGTCTGCCGAATCGCATTCTTGCCAATTCATCCAATTTAGTACACAGTTCTATATCTGACGTCTTCCGGTAGTCGGCCTTGCCGTTTTCAAATATCAGCATCCTGTCAAGTCTATGTATATTCACGCCTTTTTCGATCAAATCAAGATTTATAGGAGATATTCCTTCACCATCCTTGGACTGTTCCTTATCCCACTCTTCAGAAGACTTGCGAGTCATATAGTAGTTGAAAGACCGCGGAGTAACGAACAGATTTTCAACTTGAGGAACATCAAGAACGCTTTCGCGTAGAAATACTCCGTGTTCATTCATTCTATAGCTGTCTGGGAATTCGGCTCGTCTTCCGATGTGTCTGTAATATTTATTAGCCGGCAGGATTCTTTCTTCAAGGAATTTCCCCATTTCTTTACGGAAGAAAGCATTTGCAGAACAATGCGGATATGCATACGGTATCGGAGCCACGCCATGGTGCAACGCATTCCGCAGCACATAACTGATTGCAGCCATAAGATGATGATGACCTGTTACTTCCATGCTGAAATGCATTTTTTCTCCCAGTCTGCCTGACCGCTGATATTTGTGGTTGAAGTATGTACTGTATGACTTGCGGCAATTATGCATGAACTCGTCAGGACACTCCGTCTGTACTAACTGATGAGTATGAGTAGCCATAAAAGCTTCGGCAAGTCCTGTCGAACCTGTCTTATATAATGTAAGAGCAAAGCAATTGAATCCTCGATTGTAATCTTCCTCATCACGGAACATCACTTCCTCTCCTGCTGACAGACATAAATGATATGTTTTCTTCATCGTTTTCTCTATTATATCTCCGTGACAAAAAAAGAACGAGATATGTCACGGAAGTATTGATTTTAACCTGTTTTACCTTGTTTTAAAGACCTCCGTGACATGGAATCGAAATATGATGTCACGGAATATCAGAATATGTTCTGGCGGTCGAGGAAGCGGTAGCCGGCGGCTTCGGAGAGATGTTCGGGGCGGATATCCGGCTCAGCTGCAAGGTCGGCTATCGTACGGGCGAGCTTGATGATGCGCGTACATGCCCGGGCGGAAAGGCCCATACGGTCGATTATCTTTTCGAGGACCTCCTTGCAGGCTGCATCCAAAGGGCAGTATTTCTCTATAAGGCGGTTGTTCATGGCTGCATTGCAGAAGATTCCGTCTGAGGCAAAGCGGAGCCTCTGTATTTCACGAGCTTTAAGCACTCTTGCAGCAACGACCGCACTGGACTCTGCCGGACGACGCTCGACAAGCTTACGGGAATCTATCGGATGCATCCAGAGCTGAATGTCTATACGGTCCATGATCGGACCTGAAAGTTTGGAAAGATATGCCAGACGCCGGGAAGGAGTGCAGGTACATCTGTCACCTTCTCCATAGAACCCGCACGGACATGGGTTGGCAGCTGCGACCAGCATGAAGTCAGCAGGGAACTCCACTTTTGACTTAAGACGCGATATGGTGACCTTGCGGTCCTCCATGGGAGCCCTGAGCACTTCCAGTATCTTCTTCGGAGCTTCACAGAACTCATCGATCATGAGTATGCCGTTATGGGCAAGGGAGATTTCCCCGGGCATTATGGTATCAGAACCGCCTCCAAGAAGTGCAGCGACAGAAGCGCTGTAGTGCGGAGACCGGAAAGGTCTTGTCTTCATCAGACCTCCAGTCGGATTGCCCTTTCCGGCTACGGAATAGACTTTGCTCGTCTGAACTGACTCTTCCAAAGTCATCGGGGGAAGTATTCCGGCCATGGCCTTGGCAAGAGAACTTTTTCCGGAACCGGGAGAACCGATCATTATGACATTATGACCTCCGGCACAGGCTATCTCGACGCCCCTTTTGGCTCCTTCCTGACCTATGATTTCAGAAAAATCCATAGGAGCGAAGGCACTGACATCCTTTACATCGTCCTCAACCGAAGATGACTCCGAGCTACGTATTCTTGAGGTGACCCTCAGGTCGTCGCACAACTCATCCCCGGACAATATCCTCAGTACATCCCTGAGATCATCGACAGCAAAGACCTCTATATCTTCAAACTCCACAGCTTCCATAGCGGAATCAGATGGAAGTATACAACCCTTCAATCCTTCCTTTGAAGCCAGTTCGACTATAGGAAGCGCTCCGGGCACACTCCTTATTCCACCGTCCAGACTCAGTTCTCCCATCACCATGTAATCTTCCAGCAACGGCAGATCCATCTGTCCCGAAGATGCTATTATGCCGAGGGCGATAGGCACATCATAACCGCTGCCCTTCTTATGCATGTCTGCCGGAGCCAGGTTTATCACTATCTTCTTTCCGGGAATCCTGAATCCCATCGACTGGAGAGCAGTAACAGTCCTCAGAAGGCTTTCCTTCACAGCCGCATCAGCAAGTCCCACAAGGTGCAGGCCGATGCCCGCAGTCACGTCTATCTCTACAGTCACCGGAACCGCATCGATTCCGATACATTTTGCCGCATGTATGTTTATAAGCATATCGATGTTTTTTTTGCTCCCAAAGATTGGCTTAAAAGCGAAAAAACATGATAAAAAAGAGAAAATTGTGACGAAAAAATGATGCTAAAATAAATTTTATCATGATAAAATTTATTTTAGCATCACCTTAACACGTTGATTAAGACTACTTTATTGTAAGCGGGAGCGCTTTAAGGTCGGCATCTGCCGAAGATGAACCATAAAGTATCTGATATTTTCCTGGCTTGACAATAAGGTCGTCTGCAGCGGAATCATAGTACTCAAATGAAGATGCAGGAAGCTCGATGGATACCGACTTCTTCTCTCCGCCGTTCATGCTCACCCTCTGGAATCCCTTGAGAGCCTTAAGAGGAGCGTCGGCATCACCAAGACGCTTGACATAGATCTGGACCACTTCGTCAGAAGCCACATCATTGTTGTTCTTAAGTTCGACTGTAACGGTCACGCCCTCACCAGCCTTGATGGACTTTGAAGAAAGCTTTGCCTTTCCGTATGAGATGTCAGCATAGCTTAGTCCATATCCGAAAGGATAGAGAGGTGCCTCAGTCATGTAACGGTAAGTCCTGCCCTTCATGTTGTAATCGAGGAAGTCAGGAAGCTGTGCTGTAGACTTATAGAATGTGATAGGAAGTTTTCCGGAAGGAGAGACCTTTCCACTCACGATATCGCCGACTGCTGTACCACCGGCCTGTCCGCCGTACCATGCGCATATAAGTGCGTCATAATCAGCCTCATTCTGTTCGAGAGCCACTGCACTTCCTGAGCAGAGTACAAATACGACCGGCTTACCTGTAGCCTTGAGAGCCTTGAGCATCCTTCCCTGAATCTCGGGAAGCTCGATCTTCTCGCGGTCACCACCCTTGAATCCGTCGAGGGCAACCTTCATTTCCTCACCCTCCACAGTAGGAGCAAGACCTCCGACAAAGAAAATAACATCAGTACCTTCAGCTGTTCTTGCTGCGAACTCTGCAAGGGCCTCAGGAGTATAATTCTCAGAAGGAATTGGCTTAGGAGCAGCAGCTAGAAGGGCCTGACGTTCCTTCTCCATCTTCTGTATCTCTGCCATCTGCTCTGCAGAAAGTCCTTCATAGTTCTCTGCACGGAATCCTCTTTTAAGACGAGGGTCAACATATACATATCCTTCTACAAGGTCGCAGCCTCTTTCGTATGTAACCTCTGCCTCAGGATATGCATTCCTGATTCCTTCAAGGATGGTGACGGTATGCGACGGAGTACCGTTATAGTTTCCGAGCATCATCTTGTCATCGTCGGCATTAGGTCCCACAACTGCAATCTTCCTTACCTTAGAAGGTTCTACCGGAAGAAGGTCGTTTTCGTTCTTGAGAAGCACTACAGACTGACGTGCCACCTTCAGGGCATGGTCCTTATGTTCCTGAGAATCTACATTCGAGTATGGGATTCCGCTCCAAGGAACGATGGAAGCCGGATCGAAGAATCCGAGTTCGAAAAGTCCGCCCAGAATGCGGCGGATCGATACATCTATATCCTTTTCTGTAATCAGTCCCTCTTCAACAGCGCTCACAAGGTTTACATACGCGCTTCCGCACTCTATGTCGGTACCGGTAAGGACGGCAGCCGCAGATGCCGAAGCGGCATCAGGATGCGACTCATGGTGGCCGACTACGAAGAAGTCGTTGATGGCCCAGCAGTCTGATACGACGAGGCCCTGATAGTTCCATTTTCCACGAAGGATCTCCTTGAGAAGGAATGCACTGCCGCAGCATGGGTCTCCGTCATAACTGTTATATGCACCCATGAACTCACGTACATCACCGTCCTTGACGAGTGACTCGAAAGCAGGAAGATATGTCTCCCAGAGGTCCTTGGAAGAAACGACCACATCGAAGCTGTGTCTGTTCCACTCAGGTCCGCTGTGGACAGCGAAATGCTTTGCGCATGCATGAGTCTTGTAATAATCAGGATGGTCTCCCTGAAGTCCCTTCACTGTAGCTACTCCCATCACGGAAGTGAGATATGGGTCTTCTCCGTAGGTCTCCTGTCCGCGGCCCCATCTCGGATCTCGGAAGATATTGATGTTAGGAGTCCAGAAGGTCAGTCCGTAATACTGCTTGTGCAGCCCCTTGTTTATGGCATCGTTATACTTGGCACGCGCCTCATCAGACACATATGTGAAGGTCTGAAGATGAGTCTCGGGATCGAATGTGGCAGCCATACCTATAGTCTGCGGGTATACGGTGGCAAGACCGGCTCTTGCAACGCCGTGAAGTGCCTCGTTCCACCAGTTATAATCCGGAATGCCGAGTCTCTCGACTCCTTTTGATCCATGCATCATCATGCCGACCTTCTCCTCGAGGGTAAGGCGCGAAACCAGGTCATCGATCCTTTCCTCTCTGGAAAGGTCCGGATTACGGAACGGAAGGGTTTCCTGTGCGAAGACAGAAGATGCCAGCAGAAGAGCTGACGCGATAAGAATCAGTGTCTTTTTCATAGTTATTGAATTCTAGCAGACACAAATATACGATATATCCATGACATTATGGCAACTTTGCAGTCACACTTTCCCGCAATATCATCGAAGGCCGGTAAGGGGGCCGTTTATCCTTAATGTATCCAAAACTCCGTTCTTCCATATCAGCGGCGGACCATCCCCGCCGGAAGACAGACCGGCGTACAGGATGCTGTCCTTGCAGACCATGCACTCCTTCGAACAGACGCCATAACCCGGCGGCATGACAAAAGCCGCCTTTCCTTTGAAGATGATACCATCCCTGCCAGGCATCGGATTGATGGCGGCATTGCACCCGCCGCCATCGACATAAACCGAAGACAAGGTGCGTCCGATCCGGTACATGGTCCATTCGTTTCTGCCCGTCCATAGAATGTCCGACATCAGGTTGTCTCCTGAATACCTGCATCTGACGCATATACAGAGGCGGTCTG
>JAFYUS010000041.1 GCA_017549505.1 Bacteroidales bacterium
GTGGGGAATGGAATACGATGGTGGAGGAGACGGTGGCGACCGGAAAGAAATCTGGTCCGGCAGTTGCGTCGAGTGTCCCTGGTTCGGGTCAGAAGCCTATGCCGCTCTCTCATATAGACTCATCAGTAGAGAACCGCATTTCTCTGAACAACGGGGAAGTGGACCGTATCCTCGGAGGAGGTCTGGTCGAAGGTTCACTGGTGCTGATCGGAGGTGAACCCGGCATTGGAAAGTCGACTCTTTCCCTCCAGATACCTCTTCATTGTTCCCACCTCAAGACTCTCTATGTGACAGGCGAGGAGAGTGCGAAGCAGGTCAAGCTGCGCGCCGCCCGTATCGGTGGAGACGATTCCAACTGCTTCATCTACAGCGAGACCCTGATGGAAAACATCATAGCGGAAGCCCGCTCGATGATGCCGGACCTGATGGTCGTGGACTCCGTCCAGACCATGTTCTCCCAGAACGTCGAGTCATCGCCCGGCTCCGTCACACAGATCAAGGAGACTGCCGCCATGCTCCTGCGTTTCGCTAAGGAGACCGGCGTCCCGGTAATCCTGATAGGCCATATCACCAAGGAGGGAAGCATAGCAGGCCCTAAGATTCTGGAACATATCGTCGATGTGGTACTTCAGTTTGAAGGAGACAACAGAGGTACATATCGCCTTCTGCGCAGCATAAAGAACCGCTTCGGATCGACCTCGGAGCTTGCGGTCTTTGAAATGACCGGCAAGGGACTCCGTGAAGTCAGCAACCCTTCGGAGATGCTTATACCGATGCATGAGGAAGGACTTAGCGGCGTTGCCGTAAGCGCGATGCTTGACGGTACCAGACCTTTCCTTATCGAAGTGCAGGCCCTTGTGAGCTCGGCTGCCTATGGAACCCCTCAGCGCAGCGCTACAGGATTCGATGTCCGCCGTCTGAACATGCTCCTTGCAGTTCTGGAGAAAAGAGCAGGGTTCAAGCTCAGTGTAAAGGATGTCTTCCTGAATATGGCCGGAGGACTCAAAGTCAGCGATCCTGCCTGTGACCTGGCGGTCGTCAGCGCAGTTCTGTCTTCGAATTTCGACTTCGCCATCCCGTCAGACGTCTGCTTCGCCGGCGAGATAGGCCTCAGCGGCGAGGTCCGTCCTGTTGCACAGACGGACCGCCGTATAATCGAGGCAGCCCGTCTAGGTTTCAAGAAGATATATGTCTCAAGCTTCAGCAGCCTCGAAGGCCTTGATGCTGAACTTTCAGCAAAACTTCCTTCGACACCTTCCGGAACTTCCGGTTCATCTGAATCTTCTCAGTCTTCCGTGTCTTCTGGGTCAAGAATATCTGGTATCCAGGTTATCAAGGTTGCTGACGTTCCAGCTCTCTGCCGCACCCTCTTTAAAGGGTAAGGCTTGCCTTCGTCTGATTCTTTTTATATCAAATCCCGGTCAGAGATACCTTCTAAGTGATGTTTCTCAGACTGTACCATATCATTGAACTCGACGGGTCTCCAGAGTTATGTCTTGATGCGTGATCAATACGCCTCGACTAATCCACAGTTTAGTTTGTGCCACGCCGTTGAGCGGGCGATATTGCTTTAGGATATACTGTAGGGCGTAATTTGTCGCTCAACGGTCGGAAATTCCCGCCGTTGAGCGACTGAATCCCCTTTAGAGAGGCCTCTATCGGTATTTTGTCCGCTCAACGGCATGGAAAATTTGGATTTGACGTCCGGTTTTGCAAACTTTGTGAGGACTTCAGAATCCGCTATAACGGTCTGGGTGGAGATTGGGGTGAGGAGAGAGTATATCAGACCGGAATAAGATATGAGAGGAGATGGAAAGAAAAGGATTCTATCACATTTGTACTGATGGTAATGCCTTGTCATGGATGTTCAAGGATGATCAGGACTTCATAGCCGGCATAAATCGTATCGGCATCTGTAAAATCATTTCAGGAGTTTTAGTCTGGGCTTACACATTGATGGACAACCATGTTCATCTATTGCTTAATGGAACCTTGCCGATGTGCAAATCGTTTATTGACAAATACAAGTTGTTGACAGGTAAATGGATATCACATAAGTACAAGATATCCAAGCAGATCAAGGAACTACCGGTTTCAATAATACCGCTCAAGACCGAGGAGGATATTCTTGAAACTCTAGCCTATATTGACAGGAACTCAATAGTTGCCGGTTTCCAAGGACTTCCATCTGAATATACTTGGGGATCTTCCTGTCTTTTGTTCAGAGATACGGACTGTAGTATGTTCAGATCCCTTAAGGAATTTTCCTCCAATCAGTTAAGAGATCTTTTAAAGACCAGGATAACTCTGCCGGAAGACTGGACGATCAATGAGCAAGGCATGCTGAATCCGGAATGCTTTACGGAATGTCAGAAAGTGGAGGCTCTTTTCAGAACTCCTGTAAGATACCTCTACTATATCACCAAGAAGCTGGAAGGTAAAATAGACCTGGCCTTGTCGCAAGGTCAGAAGACATTCATCAGAGATAAGGAACTAAGGTTGATAACAATAGACCTTTGTAAACAGAATTTTTCTACTGATGATGTCGGGAAACTTGATGTCAAATCCAGACTGACCCTTGCCAGAATTCTGCGTCGTGACTATGCTTCGACGACCAAACAGATCGCCCGAATGCTGCATCTGGATGCAGATCTCTTGAAGGGATTTGTATAGTGGACATGAATAGTGACTAGTCGAAATGTCTGATAATAATCTAACCTGGCTTTTATCGTGCCGAAACTACCATGTTATGCTATGTTGCTATTATAAAGTAGGATACTCGGGCAACAGTCAAGCGCGAGGACGGCCCTTTGGCCGAGCCGCCCGGAGCGCTTGATCTGTAGTCGCCGGAGGTCGTATATTCCGGCGACGGTGACCGCCTCGATGGTGTCTTTTGATGTATTCATCCAGTAGTTTCTAAATCAGGATCTTGCGTCAGATATCTACGAACAATCAGCATCTGTTGGAACTGGCATATTTGTACTCTGATAGGTCTCAGTGCTTGTGGTGGACCCTTCATGCCATCTATCACGACACCGTATATCCTACCTTAGCCATTCTATACCTTCCATGTACCGTGCGATAGTCTCATGAGCGACATATTTATGCCATAGTACATTGCCTCTCAGGCCATTCCTGATCACTTTTTAGACCCACAGAAAAAATTTTCAAGCATATCAATCATAATCTTTGCAAATGTAAGGAAGTCAGTTGATTACAAGGATTTCATCCTACGAAATGTCCCCCCCCCGCCTGTTATCGTGTTGAAGTTGACTGGTTGGTCCAAGACGTTGAGCGGGCTAAATTGTCTTGGAGGTAGCTAGAAAATAGATTCAGTCGCTCAACGGTCGGAAATTCCCGCCGTTGAGCGACTGATGTATTGTTAGAGCCGTCTCTAGGGCATGGCGACCCGCTCAACGGCTTGCGGAAGACGCCATTCGACGTCTCGGTATGTCAGAAGAATCCTGATTCTGTTAGATTATTTTCCGGCGAGGTGTCTTTCCCAGGCCCAGGCTGAGGCCAGGGTCTCTTCGACTGTGCGCTCGGCTTTCCAGCCGAGTTCTTCGTTGGCTAGGGTTGTGTCGGCCCAAATCGCTACTACGTCTCCTGGACGGCGAGGGGCGATGCGGTAGTTGAGCTTGAGGTCGTTGACCTTCTCGAAAGCGTCAACGAGTTCCTGAACGGATACCGGACGGCCTGTTCCTACGTTGAAGATTTCGTAGTTTTCCTTCATCTTTCCGTCTACCATTCTGGATACTGCTGCAACGTGTGCCTTTGCAAGGTCCACGATGTCGATGTAGTCACGAAGACATGTGCCGTCCTCGGTAGGGTAGTCGTTGCCGAAGATGCTGAGGCACTCACGCTTGCCGATGGCTGTCTGGGTGATGAAAGGGACGAGGTTGTTAGGAACGCCGCGTGGAAGTTCGCCGATGAGGGCTGACGGGTGGGCTCCGATAGGGTTGAAGTAACGGAGAGCGATACCCTTGATGGACTCGACGGCGCGTACTGTATCGCGGAGGATGTCCTCACACATGGTCTTGGTGTTGCCGTATGGCGATGTTGCAGGGAGACGTGGAGTCTGCTCTGTTACAGGAAGCTGTTCCGCTTCTCCGTAGACTGTAGCTGAAGACGAGAAAAGCACGTTGCATCCGCCGTGGACCTTTGCTGCCTCAAGGATGTTGAGGAAGGACACGAGGTTATTGCGGTAGTACATCAGAGGCTCTGCAACTGATTCTCCTACAGCCTTGAACGCTGCGAAATGGATCACTGCGTCGATCTTCTGCTCGTCGAAGAGCCTGGTTACAGAGGCATAGTCACAGCAGTCGATCTCGTAGAACGGGATGTCATCCCTTCCTGTGATCTTCTTTACGCCGTTGAAGCATGTCAGGTCGCAGTTAGACATGTTGTCTGCAACGACAACGTCATAACCCGCTGCAATGAGTTCTACAGTCACATGACTGCCGATATAGCCGGCACCGCCGGAAACAAGTACTGTCTTTGCCATAATTGTCTTAATAAGATATCGCACAAAGATATGGATAATTCCTTAACCCTTTATGGAAAATGTGTTATTTTTGTCATGGCTTCGTAGAAGCCGACTTTGAACGTCATTGCGAGGCTTCGTAGAAGCCGTGGCAATCTATATCAAATTTATTGGTAACATGAGGAATATTCTGATTATAGCGATGCTTCTGGCATCGGTTTCCATATATGCACAGGATACACTCCAGTCTAGGATAGAGGCCTTGGCAGGGGATGATACATTCAACCAGTCTGTAGTGGGTATATGTGCAAGAACAGCTGATGGCCAGACACTTGCGGATATCAACTCCGGAATCATGATGCTTCCGGCTTCCAATATGAAGCTGGTCAGCACGGGTGCTGCTCTGCATGCACTCGGATCTGACTGGCAGTTCGAGACATCCATCGGTTATGACGGAACCATCGAAGACGGTACCCTTCGAGGCGACCTGTACATCATCGGTGGAGGCGACCCGACCCTTGGGTCGAAGGACTCCATCGCAGTTGCACTTGAGCATACGTTTGCTCAGTGGGAGGCTATGATCCGCGTAGCGGGAATCAGCCGGATCGATGGCCGGATCATCGGAGATGGAAGGGCATTCGAAGGCATGGCGGAGGAACCGACATGGCTTCTTGAAGATGCAGGTACATACTATGGGACAGGCACTACAGGGCTCATGTTTTATGAAAACATGCAGTCGTTTTCGGTTTCGGCAGGTGCGCATGTCGGCGATGCCGTGAACATAAAGCCGTATTATCCGAAGGCTCCGTGGATGGAATTCCGGTACAACTGTTCGACAGGGGAAGAGGGGACAGGGGATCTGCTATATATGTATGCGACGGATCTCGCTCCGGTGGCGGAGATCAGAGGTACATTTGGGGTTGACAGAGCTGCCAAAAGAGTGGATTGTGCCAATAAATTTCCGGAGTATACATGTGCGTATTATTTCTATAACTATCTGAAGAAGAAGGGTCTGACCTGTACGGGAGGACCTTCGGATGTCAGGTCTGGCGTTGCCCTGGCGTCTATGTCTGGCGTTGCATCAGAGGCCGGGCGGGCCATGGCCGGCGCCAAGGCGCCGGCTGCCCTCCCGGCCCCCGCCTCGTCGCTCACGCTCCTCGGCTCCTCCTTCTCCCCGACCCTGGACCGCATAGCCTACGAGACCAACCACGCCAGCAACAACCTCTTTGCAGAAACCCTCCTCAGGACCCTCGGAAAGGAACTCCGCCAGAGCGCCTGCTATGACTCTTCGTATGTGGCTTTGGATGCAGTGCTGAAGGAACTCTCGGTAGATGTTTCGCGCGGTGTAAAGATCCAGGACGGAAGCGGACTCTCCCGTCAGAACTATGTCTCGGCAGACTTCCTCTGCCGTTTCCTTGACGCCATGATGGATTCTCCCGCTTATGACTCCTTCCTTGCAAGCCTTCCTTCGCCAGGCGGAAACGGTACTCTTCAATATAACATGAAAGGCCAGCCCCTCGCGCTCCGTGAAAGAATCAAGGTAAAGAGCGGCTCGATGAACGGTGTCCGCTGTTACACCGGCTACATCCTTCCTGCCGGCTATACCCTTCCTTCCGCCGACGGGTCTCTTCCGGAAGAAATCCGTTCAAAGACCATCGTCTTCTCCATCCTGACCAATAACTGCACATCCCCGACCTGGAAAGTCCGTCCCCTTCTGGACAAGATCATGGTCACTCTTGCCTCGGTAAACTGATGAAATAATAAAAAAAAGATAAATCTGCCGTTGTTTTACCCTAAAACAACGACTTTTTCATACCTCTCTGTTAATTTTGCCTGTACCAATTATTTAATTAATTTTGCAATGGAGAAGGTTACAGTGAAAAGGATTTCAGTTTGGGAGAAGGTCTCAGACTTTATGATGGACATATCGAAATATGTTCTGACGGCAGTAATCATTACATCAGCATTTGAGGAATTGTCGGATGTGGGATGGGTGATGTATGTGGTAGGAGTGGCCGGTGCTGCTATTCTGTTTTTGTTCAGTATTCTGGTTATGAAATTTATAAATACTAAAGAATGAGAACTACAATAATCTTATTGGGATTATGTCTGGTGGGTATTGCAGGTATAATTCTGGTGTCTACTAAGAAAGGTAGAGAATGGATGAGGAAGATTGACTCATGAAAATGAAACAGTCCGGAACTCCGATCGGGGTTCCGGACTGTCTGTCTTTCGGACGTCGAAGAGATTACGCCTGCTTCGAAACTGCTGCGCTGAGTTTCTCGCAGAGTTCGTCGAGCTTCTCGAACATCTCCTTTGTGAGACCGTTGTAGAAAGCCTTCTTTGGTCCCTCAGGGTGGTTAGCCCTTGTCTTGAGGTTGTTGTAAAGGTCTACAGCCTCGTCGATTATCGCTACGATTTCGTCAGCATCCTTGTGTGGGTTCAGCGCTACGAAGAGTGCGCAGTCATCAATGAATTCAGCTACGAAAAATTCGATGTCTTTCTTGAAAACTCTAAGGTTCATGGTAAATACGTATTTAAATTGTTATAACGCCGACAAAGGTAGTAAAAAAATCTTGAAATAATCAACGGCTAAGCCATAGCCTGAATCTCAGAAATATCCAATCCGGTAATCTGACCGATCTGCTCCGGATTCATCCCTGCATCAATCATCTTCCTTACCAGTTCAGCTTTCGCCTTTGCCTCCCCTTCCTTTCTTCCTTCCAGTCGTCCTTCCAGTCGTCCTTCCTCTCGTCCGATCTCCATACCTTTTGCCAGACCTCTTTTTTCCGCCTCCTCTGCAGCGGTATCGATTATATTGTAGTAGTCGCTCATATCTTTCATGGAATCCTCGTATTGTTTAAGTTCCTCTGCGGTAAAATTACCTATTTTTGATAAGATAAACAAACGTTGGATGAGGGGATCGGAGAATTGTTCTGGAATCTCCACCATCTCGTGCATATGTTTCAGAAGATACATCCACTTGTCAGATACTGTCTCCAATTCCCATAGATGCTTTCTGAAACGTCCCAATTCGAGAAATACAAACCTCAGCACATCAGTCATTATCTCGCCTGTA
>JAFYUS010000042.1 GCA_017549505.1 Bacteroidales bacterium
TCTCAGGTATCCTTCCATTCAGCCTTGATATCGACCAGACATTCATCGCTGCGATCCTGACTATCATCGGTTACGCAATCAACGATACAGTGGTTATCTTCGACCGTATCCGTGAGTACAAGACTCTCCACCCTAAGGCAGACTTCCGTCAGAACGTGAACGAGGCTCTCAACAGCACTCTCTCACGTACTATGAACACATCACTCACAACACTCGTTACAATGCTTGCAATCGCAATCTTCGGTGGTGAGGTGATCAGAGGTCTTGCAGTAGCCCTCATCCTCGGTATCGTGATCGGTACTTACGCTTCTATCTTCATCGCAACACCTATCATGTTCGATGTAACAAAGAAGGCTGAGGCCAAGAAGGCAAAGAAGTAATCAACACTTCAACATAACAAAAATAGAGCGATCCATTATGGACCGCTCTATTTTTTTATCTGCCTGTAATGGCATCTGTATTTTAGCTTTCGCCAGGCATTTCAAGCCGTTGAGCGGAGTAAACCTGCTGGAGATGCCTGGAATGGCATTCGTTCCGCTCAACGGCAGAAATTTCCGACCGTTGAGCGGGATAAACTTCATTGTAAGTGCTCCAGAAAGGGTTAACTCCGCTCAACGGCTTGGCACCGGGCGGATGATAGGGATTGCGGAGGCGTGTCCACCCCCGGACACGGGCAGGGGGAGGGGCCCGCAAGATACGAGTTCCGCGTCAGCGGGACGAAGTAGATTGTGGGAGGGGCCGGAGTGAGCGAAGCGAACGGAGTCCTCCGCAATCCCTATCATCCGCTCTGTATAACTAGACAGAGATTACTTCTTGAGGACGGTATATCTTACACGGAGCTTCTCCAGTTCCTGGATAAAGGAAGCTGTTACGGCAACGCGGAACTTGCGCGAAAGGAACTCGATGTTCCACTTCTTTTCCGGGTCGAAAAGGTACATGCTGAGCGGTACGTTTCCTTTGTTTTTCCTAATCAGCGCTACAAGGCTTTCGCGGAACTCCGGCGTCAGCATAGGAGTCGTGATATTGATGGCAAAACCCTTGATATATGTATCTGCCACATTTCCAAGCAACATCACCTTCTTGACCTTGAATCCGTAAGGGGAGGTCTTTCCTTGAGCCCTGTCCTCCGGCTTGATATAATACTTTTCGTCTATTTCACCTTCTATATATATGGTATTGTTCTGTACCATATAACTCATATAAGCTTCATGGTCCTTGCCATAGAGCTTGAGTTCATAGCTGCCTCCGAAGTCCTCGATCACAGTCCTTGACCATGGACGGCCGCTCTGACCGGTTATATGCTCGGATTTAGTAATGAAGCCTGCAACAGCAACCTTCATCTTGGTCTTCTTCATTTCACACTCGGACACCAGAGCATTAAGCTCGCCAAGCTGACATGTAGTGAAATTCTCGAGTTCGAACTGATATGTGTCGAGAGGATGGGCAGACAGATACATTCCGACCAGCTCCTTCTCATATTGTAGCTTTTCGAGAACATCCTCTTCTCCGACCATCGCCGGAATTTCAGGCCTTTCCGGCTTCATCTCCTCGGCTTCGCCGAAAAGGGAGATGCTGCTCTCCATGCTGTCCTTCTTATAAAGTTCTCCGTATCTAAGGAGTGTATCCATGAACGGATCACCGTTCTTTCCCGTAAGTACGAACTGTTTGCGGCAGATGCCGAAACTGTCGAACGCGCCGGCATGAAGAAGTGATTCGAATGCCTTTCTATTGACTACTCCGGACATCCTTTCTACAAAGTCATAGATATCCGTGAAAAGTCCGTTTTCTTCTCTTTCCGCAAGGATTGCACGTACGATATTATCACCGAATCCCTTGATTCCTCCCATTCCGAAGCGGATCTCACCCTGCTTGTTTACGGTAAATCTTGCATCCGACTCGTTTATATCCGGATTAAGGACCTTGATGCCGTTCTTCTTGCAGTCATCCATGATCTTCTTGATCTCATCCATATTGGAGAGGTTCTTGGTCAGGTTGGCCGCCTGGAACTCTGCAGGATAATGGGCCTTGAGCCATCCGGTCTGGTAACTTACCCATGCATAACATGTAGCGTGGGACTTGTTAAACGCATATGCAGCGAACTTTTCCCAGTCTGCCCAGATCTTCTCAAGGGTTTCCTTAGGATGTCCATTTTTCTGACCACCTTCAAGGAAGAGGTCCTTAAGGGAATTAAGAAGGTCGATGATCTTCTTACCCATGGCCTTACGGAGAGTATCCGCCTGACCTCTGGTGAAGTTTGCGAGCTTGCGGGACAGAAGCATCACCTGCTCCTGGTATACTGTAATTCCGTATGTATCCTGGAGAGTTTCCTCCATCTCCGGAAGGTCGTATACAATCGGCTGACGGCCCTGTTTACGTTCTACGAAATCCGGAATATAATCCATAGGACCCGGACGGTAAAGGGCATTCATCGCGATAAGGTCCTCGAAACGGGTAGGCTGGAGCTTGATCAGCCACTCCTTCATTCCCGGACTTTCAAACTGGAATACACTGGTCGTATCTCCACGGCTGTAAAGCGCATATGCTTCAGGGTCATCGATCGGAATCTTCTCTATATCGAACTCGATGCCGAAACGCTTCTTGATATTTGCCTGACATTCCTTTATGATGGACAATGTCCTGAGTCCCAGGAAGTCCATCTTGAGCATGCCGACTTCTTCGATATAATGGCCGTCATACTGTGATACCCATACTTCTTCTCCGGTCAGCTTGTCGTTTGCAATCGAGATCGGAATATATTCTGTAAGATTGCCTCGACCGATGATCATCGCACAGGCGTGGACACCTGTCTGACGGATACAGCCTTCGAGTTTTCCGGCATATTCAAGCACCTCACGGGTCTGTTCGGAACCGTTCTCCAGCTCGGCACTCAACTCTCCATATTTAAGACAGTTGCCAAGCTTCGGCTTGAATTCCTTGACAACCTTCTTTCCGTCCGCATCGGTTATCGTAGCCTCGAACGGTCTGTCAGGTACAAGCTTGGTGAGACGGTTGGATTCCTCTATGGACATACGGCTTACGCGGGCGACGTCCTTGATCGCGGACTTCGCCGCCATCGTACCATATGTGATCACATGGGAAATATGGTCTTTGCCGTATTTCTCCTCAATATACTGGAATACACGATATCTTCCGTCGTCATCGAAGTCGATGTCGACATCGGGCATGTTGATTCGGTCAGGGTTTAGGAATCGCTCGAAGAGGAGGTCGTACCTGATCGGGTCGATATTGGTGATCTTCAGACAGTATGCTACAGCTGAACCGGCCGCGGATCCACGACCTGGACCGACAGATATACCCTCGCTTCGCGCTGCAGCAATGAAGTCCTGAACGATGAGGAAGTAATCAGGGAAGCCCATCTTGCAGATGGTCTTGAGTTCGAATTCTATTCGCTCGGCCTGCTCGTCGGTAAGCGTGTCGCCATAGCGCCACTGCGCTCCCTGATAGGTAAGATGACAGAGGTATGCGACAGACCTGCAGAATTCCTCGCCTCGCTCGGTTCCGTTCTTGTCACATCTACCTTCGTCGATGATGTCCTTATATTTCTCAAGGTAGGTATCTATATCCTGAAGGAAGTCTTCCGGAAGATCGAACTTAGGAAGGATAGGATCCTTGTCGATCTTATAACTTTCTATCTTGTCCGCGACCTCCAGAGTATTCGCAAGAGTCTCAGGATGCTTATAGAACATATCAAGCATCTCTTCCTCACTCTTCAGGTACTCCTGCTGGGTATATCTCAATCTGTTCGGGTCATCTACAAAAACATTTGTAGTAAGACAGATGAGCCTGTCATGGGCAGGGCCGTCTTCCTTGCGGGTAAAGTGGACGTCATTGGTCGCCACCACCTTTGTACCTGTCTTTTCTGCAAGCACGAAGATACCCTCGTTTGCAACCAGCTGCCTCTCGTACACCTCCTGCGACTGACCCGGAATCTGGGTCTTATGTTCCTGCACTTCCAGATAGAAGTCTTCTCCGAAGACTCTCTTATGCCACATTACAGCCTCTTCCGCTCCCTTCATATCACCTGCGATGATCGCTCTCGGGATCTCACCGGCTATACATGCCGAGCAGCACACAAGCCCCTTGGAATATTGTTCCACAACTTCATGTGACACTCTTGGCTTGTCATAGTACTTTCCCTCGATATGGCCTGTCGATACTATCTTCATGAGGTTCTTGTAACCTTCATAGTTCTTCGCCAGGAGGATGAGGTGGAAGTAACTTCTGTGATCCTTGTCCTTGAGCTTATGGTCATAGTGGCGGGTCACATATATCTCACATCCGATGATCGGCTTGACCTCGGGAAATTTCTTCGCCACCTTCAGGAATTCCTTGACACCATACATGTTTCCATGGTCTGTAATGGCCAAAGCCGGCATGCCAAGTTCCTTGGCACGCTCAAAAAGGCTGGCAATAGATGCCTGACCGTCTAGAATGGAATATTGTGTATGGACATGAAGATGGACGAATGACATATACCGGGTCTTTTAAGTGTAAGGAGGACAAAGATAGGCAAACTTACCCTACCTATCAAAAATAAATTATGGCTATCGCGACTGATTGGTCGCGATAGCCATAATTTATTTTTGATAGAATTCTACTTCTTCAGTTCAAGTCCGAGCTGCATGCCGTCATACTGGCCGGCAATTGTGCTGACAGTCTTGAGAGTTGCATTGTTGCTGCTTGCAGTAAGTTTCTCAAGGAGCTCAAGAAGCTTGTCTGCCTGGAAGAGAAGGTCAAGCTGGGAGCTTGTAGCTGAGATTGCAGCAGTGAAAGGCTTAAGGGCGATGGCCTTGCCGAACTGGAGGCTCATTGTCTTGTAGTCCTCGCTTACCGAATAGGTTCCGTTGAAGCTCTTTCCTTTCACGTTTGCAGAGAATGTCTTGTCTTCATTGAATGTGAACGAGAATGTACCGGCCTTGATTCCGACCTTCTGAACATACTCGTCGAGCTTGTCTTCAACCTGACCGGCAGCAAGAGATGCCGCAGTGCTCTTGAGAAGATCCTCACTCTCGAACTTTACAGCAGTACCGGAATATGTCCATGTACCCTTCACGTCGACTGGAAGCGTAGTTCCTGTAACGCTTTCAACCACATTCTTTACGGTTTCATTGTTTGTTGCCTTCTTGAGAAGGTCCTTGAGGGTCTGAGCCGAAGCAGTCTGGCCTGCAAGGCAGACTGCCATTGCCATGATGCTGATGATGATTCTTTTCATATTATTGATGTTTATTCGTTTTTCCAGCCTTGTGCCTTGATTGGAAGTTCCACTCCGTCAGGAGTTACTACCGCTGCACCTACTTCCGGCTTTGCCAGATGTCCGATGATGTCGAATGTCTGGAAGTCGTGACGGAACTTGTCGTGCTTGCCGATAGGGATTGTGAAGAGCATGCGGTAATCTTCACCTCCGTTGAGGGCTGCAGATATCGGATCGATGTTGAGTTCCTTGCCGAGTTCGAATGTCTTGCCTGCAAAAGGAAGCTTGTCTACATAAATCTTCGCTCCCAGTCCGCTATCGCGTACCAGTCTCTTTACTGCATCTGCAAGTCCTCTTGTCACGAGATATCCATAAGAAGGGATGATTTCTGCATCTTCCAGCTGAGAGACTGTCTGCGGATTGATCTTCGGCTTGAGGTATGCTCCTACAAGATGCTTGTAGTCTTCCAGCTTAGGCTGTGCCTTGGCGTCTCCGCTCTGTTCGAAGGCTCTCTTTTCCCTTTCCAGGACCTGGAATCCCATGAATGCAGCTCCAAGATTGTCTGATACGCAGATAAGGTCCATGCTCTTCGCTGCTGAACGGCGCTTTGCCGTCAGAAGAGAAGTCTCACCTGTAGCGGCAACGCTTATCGCAAGGCCGTTAGGGGATGGTACAAGGTCAAGCGATACTTTCTTGTAGCCATGTTCCTTTGCTGCAGTTACAGCACCTTCCCATACTTCCTTGATATGCTTGAAGTCAAGTTTTGAAGATATTCCGAGACGGATGTCGAGGGTGCGCGGATGCGAGAGTTCCACATAAAGCTCTCCAGTTACAGCTGTCACGCATTTATAACCGAGATGCTTGAGCGGGAAATATACAAGATCGAAGTCGATGCCTTCGATGAAGGTTCGTGACTGCTGGGTGACATAGGCTTTGCCTGAAGTCTCGAACCAGCTGCTTTCAAACGGTTTGTAAGGGGTTCCTTCGTAGAGTTTAGCAATCGCCTCTACTCTTCCGAGGTCTGAGAATGTTTCTTCTGCCATGTTATGAATCGTATTTATGCAAAAGTACAATAAAATCGTTAATTTTGCCGCATGAAAAGAACACTTACAATACTTATTGCGGCAATACTGGTTCAGTTTGCCATGAGCGCCCAGGACCTTAAGGTGATGTCCTATAATATCAGACAATCAGGAGCCAAAGACGGCACCAATTCATGGATGTACCGTTTTGCCGCCACCGGCGAAATGATAAAGGACCAGATGCCGGATGTATTCGGCGTGCAGGAAGCGACATTCGAACAGGTGTATTTCATCGAGCAGAACTTCAAGGAATACAAATACGTCGGAGGTGGACGTGAGGACGGAAAGAAGAAGGGAGAATATACTGCCATCTTCTGGAATAAGAAGAAGGTCTCATTGCTTGCTGACGGTATGTTCTGGCTTTCAGATACCCCTGAAACTGCAACGAAAGGCTGGGATGCAGAATGTATCAGGACAGCTACATGGGCTCTTCTCAAGGATAAGAAGACCGGGAAAAAGTTCTACTTCGTCAACACCCATCTGGATCATGTAGGCAAGGAAGCCCGTAAGAACGGAGTAAAACTGATTCTAGACAGGATTACCATGATGAACAAAGACAATCTGCCGGTAATCCTTACAGGAGACTTCAACATGAAGCCTGCAGATATGACGATCAGAGAAGTTGAAGCCCAGCTGGTCAATGCCCGTAAGGCCGCTGTAAAGACAGACAATACAGGAACCTTCAACGGCTGGGGAAAAAGATCAGACATAATCGACTACATCTTCTACTCCGGATTCTCTTCATGTCCGGAATACCAGACAGTGACCAAGAAGTACGATAACCGCAAGTTCGTCTCTGACCACTATCCTATTACTGTTCAGCTGACTTTCTGACGACAGCTCTTTCAACTGACAAATCCGGTGTCATAATATTCCGGTGACCCCCTGCCCTAAACCTGCTGCCGCAGGCTGCTCGCTGCAAAAGTCCACTGGACTATTTGCCTTGCCGCTCACGACCCCTAGCCGGGGGTGGCATGTCACTCTCCATATTATGACACCGGATTTGTAATTCGGCTATTATGAAACCGCGGATTACTTAAGTTCGAAAGGAACAGTTGCGCGTACGTCAGCTGAAGAAGAAGCTATAAGAGCCTGGAATTCGCCTGGCTCTGCTGTCCAGTCACCCTTTGCAACGTCGTAGAAGCTGAGGTCTGCTGCATCGATCTCGAATGTAACCTTTGCAGTCTCACCTGCCTTGAGATATACCTTCTCGAATCCCTTGAGTTCCTTGACAGGACGGTCGATACTTGCTACAGGGTCAGCGATATAAAGCTGTACAACCTCTGCACCGTCGCAGTCACCTGTGTTCTTCACATCAACTGTAACCTTGAGGGTTCCGTCAGCCTTCATCGAAGCCTTTGCAGCCTTCGCGTTGCTGTACTCGAAAGAAGTGTAGCTGAGACCATGTCCGAATGCCCACTGAACAGGGATATCGTTAGCCTCATACCATCTGTATCCAACATAAACACCTTCATCATAATGGGTCTGCCAGAATTCGCTGCCTTCTTCCTGGATACCAGGATACTGACGCAGGGTCTGGATCGGACCGTCTGAATATTTGAAAGGAACCGAGAATGGAAGTCTTCCCGAAGGGTTTACCTTACCTGTAAGAACATCTGCAAGAGCATTACCTGATTCTGTTCCGCCGTACCAACCCTGAACGATTGCGTCAGCCTTGTCAGCCCATGGCATAGAAACCGGAGAACCTGATATGTTTACAACTACCAGCTTGTCAGAAACGGCAGCAAGAGCCTCGATGACATCCTGCTGATTGTATGGAAGATCGGTATCCAACCTGTCTGTTCCCTCACAGTCCTGATACCCACTCTTGTTGAGACCACCTACAAATATGACGTAGTCAGCATTCTTTGCCATATCTGCAGCCTCAGCGATAAGAACCTCAGGCGAACGGTCATCAGTAAGATCCTGGCCGGTATCGACAAGATTATACGATGTCGAAGTGTCGCCGACATAACCACGTACCCAGACAACTTCAGCCTTGTCACCGAATGCATTCTGGAGACCTTCGAGAGGGTTTATCTCGTATGCAGTCTTAAGGTTCGAGCTACCACCGCCCACAACCATCTTCTTCACTGCATTCTCACCCACTACAACGATCTTTGCACCTTCAGCAACCTTGAGAGGAAGGACATTGTCTTCATTCTTGAGAAGAACCACACCGGCAGCGGAAATCTCACGGGCAGCCTGATAGTGCTCAGGGCATACGAAACGTCCGTAGTTAGGCTCTGGTCTCATGCTTGTGCGGAAGATCAGGCGGAGGATGCGGCGCACCTTGTCGTCAAGCTCCTTAGTTGTATATTTTCCTTCACGGATACCGTTGAGATACGGATCTGCCATATGATAGTTCCTGTAGCTGTCGCTTGCAGCTCCACGAAGACCGTTTGTCCAGGTTCCCATCTCGATATCAAGTCCGTTGAGGATGGCCTCTTCGCTGTCACGGCATCCGCCCCAGTCGCTGACAACCACACCGTCAAAGCCCCAGTCACCCTTGAGGATATCCACGAGGAGCTTCTTGTTATGACAGTTGTACTGACCGTTATAAAGGTTGTATGACCCCATGATGGACCATGCACCACCTTCCTGGACAGCAGCCTTGAATGCAGGGAGATAGATTTCATGGAGGGTTCTGTCATCCACGACAGAGTTTGACTGCGTACGCTGAAACTCCTGGTTGTTTACAGCATAATGCTTTACACATGCTGCCACACCATTTTCCTGTACACCCTTCACATAAGGAACGACCATTGCTCCCGAAAGGAACGGATCCTCACCCATGTACTCGAAGTTACGGCCGTTAAGAGGAGTACGGCAGATGTTTACACCAGGACCGAGAAGGATATCCTTCTTACGATAGCGGGCTTCCTCGCCGATGCTGCGTCCGTAAAGGAGTGACATTTCCTTGTCCCATGTTGCAGCAAGGTTTATAAGTGCAGGGAACGCAGTACATGAGTCGTTGGTCCAGCCAGCCTGATCCCACTCATCCCAAAGTACCTCAGGACGGATGCCATGAGGGCCGTCTGTATGCCATACTTCAGGAATACCGAGACGCGGAACACCACGTGAACTGAACTTGGACTGTGCTGTAGTCATTCCAACCTTCTCTTCGAGGGTCATACGTGCCAAAGCATCCTCAACCCTTTCCTCCACCGGAGCATTCGGGTCAAGATAAACCGAACCATCGAATTTCGGTTGTGTCCAGCATGCGGCAAGCAGAAGTGCAGCTGCAGAGAAAATCATGATTCTTTTCATAAATATCATAGTTTGTAGTTATTTCAGGTATCCGACAAAGATAATCATAATACCTTATAATCAATATCAAATTCGAAGATATCGGCTGAATCTATATCAAAACAGATATAAGGCTCAATGCAGGCAATACGGAAATTGGACCAGAAAACCGATTTGACCATCGGTTTAGAGCAAGTGCACGAAACGCCCCTGTCGGTCTGCAGCTCCCTAAGTACAAACGCATTGGGACTTCCATCAAGACCTTTTCCTTCTTCGTGGAGATTGCCCGTATATACGGATTCTCCCCTCTGCAGGGTTCTTGTAAATCTGATTCCGTTGTCGGTAAAACCTACTTCAGAATACTGTGCTCTCCAGTCACCCTGGGGCTTGAACGGAAAATCCAGCTCACGCGTAACTCCGGTCTCCAACAGACCGAGAGTAAAGAAATTATGGTTATATACATCCCCTTTCAACGGTCTGGTACCGGTGTTGACCAGACGATGTCTTATCCGGAAAGTATCTGCTCCTGTCAGAGATATCTCCTTGACATAATCATACCCATATCCGGAATCCATCGAGACAGAATGTCTGAAAACCACCGACTCATCAGTAACCTCAAGAGAACGGATTCCCGAATCAAGTATCTTATGCAACTTGAAGCGGTCATACTCCCCTTCCATCCTCTCAAGCACTCCCACTCCTATCTTCAGAAAAGAAGGTTCATCAAGTCCGATAGGGCTGAACTCCTCAGCCGGACCGCATACAGCATCGTGCATCAAAGGCGAATATGTCTCGAACCACGGTTCAGTATAATTACACCCCCTATATCCGATCGAAGAAAAAACACCTGCCCAATCAAAGCGGGTACCACGATAATAACCCTTATCCCCATCCGGGGTGTGAAGGGTTATCTTCAATGTATCATTTGCAATACTTATCATAACCTGGTCGGGAATTCGGTAACTCGAAGAGTCGTACATCCATACGGAATGAGTTCAATCCACACTTCTTCGCCGGTATCGTCGCCGTCCTCACGGTAGTAGGCTATCTGTCCGGTCGAACCGTTGTATTCCTTCCATGGCTTGATGACCACCGCCTTTGCCTTGATGCTGACGGGAGCATTGTCTACATTCCATGGATATGTGTCTGAACCGCCACGGACCTCCACCTTGAAATTCTCGTTCATCTTCTCCGGGGTCATATCCTGGAGTCTGAAGCCGTAATTCCACTGCGAATCCGATACGCAGGTATAATAGTATGGACCATATTTGCCTTCATATGAGGCTTCGAACTCATGCCTTTCCCATTTCTCATCCATTTTGAGGGCATACACGAGCGGACCGCGTTCCACAACGGTAGCACCGTCATACCAATGGCTTACCGTAACCTCCATAGGGAAGGTCAGGGTCACGACATCACCCTTGGCCCAGCGGCGGGACAGACGCACTGTCTCTCCGGCTTTCGGGGCCTTGCAGGCCTCCTCGCCGTTGACAAGCACCTTTGCATCCGAGCACCACTGCGGGATACGGAAATAAAGCGGGAAATATGCGTTCTTCACCTTCTTCGAAGGGAAATCCACAGTAACCTTCACCGTCTCATCGAAAGGATAGAAAGTCTCTTCCTTCAATGAGACCTCGATTCCTTCGGCAACCTTGGCGGTAACTGTAGACGGAGCGTAGACAAATGCCGCCATACCGCCGTCCTTGCTTGCAAACCAGAGGTTCTGCGTGAACTTAGGCCATCCCTGATGCATATTGCATGAGCAGCATGGGTATCCGTTGAGGACTCCGAAAAGGTTGTCGTTATCCTCGTGCTGGGTCACGAAGTTCCTCCATTCGCGCGAGCATGCTATCTGGTTGGTCTGCTGATAATACTGACGTCCGTCATAAGCATCTGTCGCTTGCGTCGGAAGGGCATTGTAAGCGACGCGCTCCAGATGGTCAGCCCACTGGAGGTCACCTGTCGCCTGGAGCATCTCCTCAAGAGAGTACATCATCTCGACCGCAGTGCAAAGCTCGGATCCGCGGGTAGGATCGCCAAAGTGCACTTGCTCGTCGCCTGCCCAGAGGCCTGTAGGAAGGCCGAAGGTATGGCGGAGGATCTTCAGGGCATTCTTAGGCGCATTCAGATCCTTCGGATCATGCGACCTCTGCCACCATATGACCGGTTCCTTGAAACCATGGGCAAGGTTAACGGTATGCATCGAGTTCTGGACTCTGAGTTCATTGGTCTCGCCCCAGAACATCGCTGTCCATGGGGTGGTCTGGCTGTGGATAAGGTCTCCCAGTTCGAGAAGGAACTCATCTCCTGTTATGTTGTAGAGCCAGTATACGATATCGAGATTGTCACCTCCGCGCCACTCGCCCCAGAAAGTCCAATGGTCAAGCGGCTTCTGAGGAAGATTGTCAAGCTGGTACTTGAAGTAGTTGGTCAGGACAGAAATGACGCGCTCATCCCCTGTCGCCATGTAGTACTGCTTCAATATCTTCAATGCAACCATCTTGGGCCACCAGTCCTCAGCCTTTCCTCTCTGGAAACCTTCGATATATGGACGCGAAATCCTGTTTCCGAAATATCCGTCTTCATATACCATGGTAAGCATAGACTCAGCCCAAAGATTGGCTTTCGCCTTAAGCTGCTCGTCATCAAGAAGATATGCAAGAGGCATTAGTCCGTCAAGCCAGTATGGACCGCGTTCCCATGTATCACCTTCTCCTCCGATCCATGCATTGTCCGGTCCCACGACTTCCTTGTAGAGCTCATCAAGATGGCCGGTCATACCGTCCTTCTGTCTAACGAGCTGGTCATGAAGCCAACCTTCCGCCTTGATGGCACCTATCGGGAGTTCTGCAAAATCGGTTGCAGCCAAAGGATAGCGGTTGAATATGTAATCTTGAGCTGCAGCAGAGAATGCTGCCAGAGCCAGAGCTGCTGAAATGATGATCTTTCGCATATTACTTCTTCAAAGGGTTTCCGATGATAAATTTACAGAGTTTATGATAAATCTCCATATCTTTTTCATCTTCCGACACAGCAAGTTCATAAAGACCGTTGGTTCCGGAATAAAGTACGAATGGAACCGTACCATAAAGTCCGCGCTGGGAAGCATTGTCCAGATATTCCTGGAAACGCGCCTTGTTGCGCTCGGCGTATGGATTCGGCTGACCGTTCTTCAGATCTGTAAGGATCGACGATGTCAATGGTTCGCCATGAGTTCCTTCGAACTCAAGTTCCATTCCGAGTCCATGATCCTTGATCTTCTTCTCGATCTGGTCCCATGTCCACTTTGCATCGGTCCAGTAATAGTTCGGCTGCATCACCACGAGGTCGAATCCGAAATCCTTGCTGCCTTCGATTCCGGGGGCCATTGCGTAAGGAACCCAGTAGAATCCCTCGTTGAGACTGTGGCAGTAATCGGCAACAGCCTTGATGGTTATGTCATGCTCCTTATACTCGTAGCGGAAACCTCCCGGAACAGAAAGTTCCTCCGAAAGCACATAGAATCCCACGAGCTCGACATGTTCATAATCAGCTTCCGCAAATTTAGCGCGTACTGAATCCACGAGCCACAGATAGGCCTTTATACGGTCTTCAGCCTTCGCAAAATCCATCTGCACTCCGTCCAGTTCTCCCCAGTATACAGTGTTCCTGTTCTCGCCTTTCATGGCTTTGGTGTAATGCTCGAAGTATACAGGGTCAGGAAGAGAGAAGATGATGCCCCTCTTTGAAGGAGGGTTTCCGATTCGTGCTGCGGCCTGCGAAATGCACTCATCAAGAGCGGCGAAGCCATGCTCTTCATCGAACCAGTAGTCGATCTGCTCCTGCCAGTGCTCCTTGCGCGAAGAGTAACGTCCGTCGTTGGCGATGGAATATGTAACCTTGTAATCATCAGTCCAAAGTTCCATCATGATCATGTTGTCGAAGAGCCAATGCTCCTTACCGTTCTCATCCTTGTAGATTACGGTCTTCTCAAAGCGCTCGGGAGTCCAGAGATAAGGGTTGCGTGCGCTGTGTCCGCCGTAGCAGATGGCAGCGTCTGCAAGAGGACGGATCTCGTCCTTTTCCCATTTATAAAGCTTAGTCTGCGCTCCGCATCCTGCCAAGAGGATGCTGGCGCAGACTAATGCATAAAGTCTAGCAATTATGTTGTTCATAATATATCAGATTACTCTGCTACAAAACCTGCATTGAGAGAGAATACGGAAATACCGACATTCTGGATCATCACAGCCATGTAGGTCTTGTCTCCTACCGTACGTACGACGCAGTCACCTGTAGAATGGGTTGCAGGGCACTGTGAAACTACAGTAGCATCCATTCCGTCCTGGACAGGAGCCTCAAACACGCACTTCTGGTTTCTGAGTACGCCTGGAAGACCTTCGTAAGTACCGTTGAAGTCTGAAATCACCTTCACGCTTCCCTGAGCCTGATTAGCTTCAAGAGCGACATAAGCGATGTACTTGGCACCTGTCTTGGCGTCGCTGAAGAAGTTGTAACCATGAGTCATCGCCATACCGAAGTCTTCGCTTGAAGCGAATACATTGCCGGATGTGTTGGTGAGGAAGTGTGCACTTGCAGTCGAAGTTACAAGGAAACCTGGAACCACGTCTGAACCTGCCTTTGGTGTACCCGGATAGATGTATGCAGAACCGATGGTATTTGCAGCATCTGCCACAGAAGCATTGTAATCATAACGTCCGCGTGCGTATGCAAGTCCGTCAGCGCCTGGCCACTCACCGATACCGCTATCAATCATTGCGTTACGTACGATATTTCCTGTGTTGTAGTCCTTGAGATAGATTTCACCGTTGTTCCAGCTGCCGACTACGATGAACTTGTCACCGAGACGACGGCCTGAATCGTCTACCATGAACTTGGTCGGAGCATTGTCGATACCGTTGAGCCATGCATAATAGTTAAGGTGTGCCTCACCTCCGAGGGTAAGGTTTGTTGCAACGAGGATATCCTTGCCACCGTTCACTGCAGGGTCAGTGTTAGGAATCATTCTCACACATGAAAGCACATGTGTACCTGTTGCCACGCCTTCAACATTTACAGTCTTGACCTTAGATGGATCTGTAATGCTTACAGCCTTGAGGACAGGGTCTCCGCCTGCTGACTGAGGTATGTATACATACTCGTCGTCCATAGTGATGTTGCGGGCATCTGAAAGACCGAATGTCGTCTGCCAAGGATTTGACGATGAAGTGGCATAGATTCCCCAGAGACGGGTAAAGAGCTGCGGTGGAACAGGCTCGAGACCTTTGACTACGATGTATGTAAGTCCGTTGGTTACCTTCACGCCGTCAATAGACATGCTTGAAATCTTGAGAGGAACCACGTAACCGTCCCAATCTCTCTTTACGAGCTTCTTTGTCTGGGCAACGCCATCAATCTCCACCTCTGTATCTACAGCGATTGCATCTGTGTTGATTGTCACGGTATAAAGAACCTTGTCTGTACCTGCCTTGATCACAGGGTCAGCACCTACAGTGACAAGTCCCTCCGGAGCGGCAACATAGTCAGTTCCGTTCTCCTGGTTATATGCAGCGATAAGGCTGTTGTCTACCTCGAAACCAACAGTAAGGTCGATTCCAGGGATAGTCTTGTCGATACTTACAGTGATATCCATTGTCTCTGTAACAGGCTCAGACTCCCACTCATAAGTCTTGCTGAGGAGTGTCTGCTCCGCTGTGATTGCAGAAGTGACGAGGTTGAGGATGAAAACCTCGCGTCCGTCGTTTACTTCGAGATCTTCCGAACGGAGAGCTACAGGGATGCAGTACTGATTTGCTGGCTCCAGATCCATAAACTCTGCAACCTTTGCAATATCCCAAGACACAGAGAAGCTCTTGCTTACTTCCTCTGCTGAGAAGGCGATGTTCTGTACACTGAAAGAGTACAGATCTGCAGGAAGAGGAATATAGTCTGTTCCATACTGCTTGTTGTATAAAAGCAGGTCTGCATTGGAAGTCGTCACATCGACAACTCCTTCATTGACACCCTTTCCACTCTTGATTACAGTGACATCGTGTGAACCACCATAGATAGGAAGGGTCAGGACGTTCTCTCCGGCTGCATTGTTGAAGCCGAACGAGTCGTCAACCATGAAATTATTTCTATCATCCACACATGACGCTACGGCAGTAATCATCAGTGCAGACGCAAGAATATTCTTAAAAAACTTCTTCATATTCATTCAGATTAGAATCCGTAGTTCTGAGTTACATTTGTCATCTCGCTGAGCTGTGCGTTACCAAGTGGGAAGAGGTAGTCTCTGTCCTTGAACTTGATAGGACCGTCTGTGTGGAGAGAACTTGTTCTTTCCCATGAAGCCTCATAGTCAGCTGTCTCGTTGAGACTGAGGGTCCATGCTCCAGCAGGAATCTCTTCCTTTGCTGTCATTGTACGTGTAAGGTCATACCAACGGTGGCCTTCCATCGCAAACTCTACCATCTTCTCCTGACGGATGAGCCAACGGAGCTTCTCCTGATTGAGCTCACCTGCGTAAGCATCCTCGATATTGTTCAGACCTGCACGGTTACGTACCATGTTGAGGTACTTGATAGCCTCTGCCTGATCGCGCTGCGGCTTCTCGTTACATGCTTCAGCATAGTTGAGATAGATTTCAGCAAGACGGAATGCAGGATATACATACTTCATGCTTGTATAGTCAGAACTTGCAGCTACAGGATTGTTTGCCTTGTAGAGACGTCTCCATACATAACCAACACGGTTTACGTTACCTGAAGTCTGATACCACTCGTTGAGAAGAGCTCTCTTAGGACCTGTAGTACCTGAAGTTGCCTGGTCATAAGTCTTGTTGCTTGGCCACCAGAATCCGTTAGGAACGTAGCATGCATAGAAGCGAGGGTCACGACCTACTGTAGAGTTGTGCGCCTTGATAGGAGTAGCCCATGTAGGATCTACATCGATCACCTGCTGATAATCTTCAGTAAAGCCCTCAGCGACATAACCTGACTTCGAATCGATGATCGGTCTTGAAAGGTCGAGACCGTCTGCATCCTTCTGGTATCCTTCCACAGGATAACGGCCGCTCTCCCACATCGGATATGCATCCATGAGCTTGAGTGAAGGAGTAAGAAGTTCATAACCGTACATACCGATCTCGTTAGGAATCGAGAATGCCAGCATGCTACCGGCAGCACCTTCCCAATCGTTCACAGTTCTGTACCACCATCCCCAGATTGTCTCTTCGTTCCAAGGCTCGAAAAGCACCTTCTGATAAGAAGCCGCACCATCCTTGAACGGATCTGCGTTCACTGTCGACTTACAGAGAGAGTACTGGTTCATGTCAATGACAGCCTTAGCAGCCTGAGCTGCAAGCTCCCACTTGTTTCCGTCATACTCCTGTGGGAAAAGCTTCTCACCATAGTAGTTTGTCATACCCTTGTAGAGCTCGTTGCCATTGTAAAGCGGCGAAGCTGCATAAAGAAGTACTCTTGACTTGAGTGCAAGAGCAGCACCCTTTGTAGCACGACCCATGTTGCTGTTGCCGTCTGCGATTTCAGAGATATTCAAAGGAAGGTCCTCTGCTGCCTTGTCAAGCTCGTCAACGATGAAGTTGATGACTGTCTCAACAGGATGTCTGTCGATCTCATGTCCGAGGATATTCTCGTCTGCAGGCTTGTCACCCCATACATATACAGGGCCATACCATCTGAAGAGGCAGAAGTAGTAGTATGCACGGAGGAAACGTGCCTCAGCAGCCATGACAGCCTTTACAGCCTCACTGTCTTCCTTATCGAGGTGGACATACTGAAGGAATGTCGTACACTGGGTGATTGCCTGATAATAAGCGCTCCAGCAGTTTCCTGATGCGCGGTTTGTTGCAGTAGCGGGGCTATAGTCACCGCTTCTGTAGTAGTACCATGGAGTAGGATAAGATGATGATCCGAAGAGAACCTCATCAC
Organism: Bacteroidales bacterium; assembly: GCA_017549505.1. Classification (GTDB taxonomy): domain Bacteria; phylum Bacteroidota; class Bacteroidia; order Bacteroidales; family UBA932; genus Cryptobacteroides. The sequence goes on from JAFYUS010000042.1 coordinate 17,478, forward strand.
TTCTCATCATTACACCGCCATCGTCCTGACGAGGTCTTTCATCAAAAGGAATGAATGAATAGCAGTGCGCAAGGTACTGGCGGGTGGTGTTCTTCTTGGAGAACATCTCCTCCAATGTTGCCTGGTCGTCGAGGTTGATGTCAAAATACGAATCGCATGAAGACAAGCCCAGCGACGCGAACAACGCCAATGTCAATATGTAGATTATTCTTTTCATTTTTCTGAATTCCATTAGAAGTTAACGTTCAGACCAAGTGTAACGTTTCTGGTTGTAGGATAAACCTGACCGTAGTCTCCGTTCAACTCAGGATCCCAAAGCTTGAACTTAGAGAAAGTGAGGAGGTTGACACCTGATGCGTATATGCGGAGGGTAGAGATCTTCATCTTCTTTGTCACCTTCTTAGGAATAGTGTAACCGATCTCTGCGTTCTTGAGTCGTACGAAGCTCATGTCCCTCTGCCAGTATGTAGACGCCTGCTTGTTGTTCTCTGTCACATTGAGTGATGGTCTAGGATATACTGCATTTGGATCCGGGTCGTCTGCTCTCCAATGGTTGAGGGCCACATCCTTGTAGATGTTACCTGTCTCAAGGACGAAGTTACCTGCTCCACCATAGAAGCTTGTACCGCCGATGATACGTGTGACATGTGCCACACCGCTGAAGAATACCGAAGCGTCAAAGCCCTTATAGTTGAGGCTGAGACCGAAACCGTAGTTGATTTCAGGAACAGTTGTGTATCCGATGGCAACCTTGTCGTATGCATCCACAACACCGTCACCGTTTACGTCGCGATACTTGATATCACCCACGCGTACGGTACCGAATGTCTGCTTTGGCCAGTTGTCGATCTCCTCCTGGCTTGAGAACAGACCTTCCGCGATGTAACCGCGCTGCTGGTTGAAAGCAAAACCTGCTGTGTTCTGATACTCCCAGATCTGGCTAGGCTTGTCATTGTAGATCACCCTGTTGCGGTTGAATGTGTAGTTTCCTCTTGCAGAGAGTGAAAGACCGTTGCTGAAAGTATAGTCATACTGAGCGGACATATCGAAACCTGAGTTCATCATCTCACCGATATTCACCCACTGCTGCTTGTTCATACCCACGATGGTAGGTGTAGACTCACGCTCGATGAAGATACCGTCACGATAGTCGTAGAAGTAGTCAGCCTGGAGCTTGAACTGGTTGAAGAGGTCGATTTCAAGACCGATGTTTGACTTTGTGGCCTCTTCCCATGCAACAGCTGCACTACCTACATCACCGGTTGTGATACCGCCTACGTAGATAGGACCTGTCTGACCCCAGCTGATACCGTTTGCAGATGTGTTCATTGTGCTGTTGTATGCGAAACGACGGTTACCACCGATCTGGTCGTTACCGATCTTACCATACGAAGCCTTAAGCTTGAGGTTTGTGATCACGCTCTTTGCGCTTTCGAACCAAGGCTCGTTGCTGATGAGGTAACCGAGGGCTCCTGAAGGGAAGAAACCGAAACGGTGGCCAGGAGCGAAGTTCTCCGAACCGTTGTAACCGAAGTTGAACTCGGCAAAGTAACGGTCCTTGTAAGAATATGTTGCACGACCTGCGATACCCATGTTCTTATATGCGAAAGCAGCGATATACGATCCTGGTGATGTGTTGGTCTTGTTTCTCATGTTGTAGAGGAACATTCCGCTCACACGGTGGGCATATGCGAACTGACGCTCGTAGTTGATGGCAGCCTCAAAGTTGAGGGTGTTGTATCCGCTTGTAGGAGCACTTCCGAGGTGGATGTATCCTGAACCCTGGTCCTTCACCTTGTAGTTGAATGAACCATCCTCGAGATAAGGCTCGTTCTTGTCAAGGTAATATGTCTTAGGAGTGATCCAACGGTTGAGTGTAGTTCCGTTTGTAGCATCCCATGAAACCGCTGCCCTTGCAGTAAGACCTTCTGTAATGAAGTCTGAGAAGTCCTGCTGGATAGAGAGAGTTGTCTGTGCGTTGTTGGTGTTTGTCACGACATAACCGCTTTCGTTGAGGATGTTGTAAGCATTGGTAGCACCTGACCTGTTCGAAAGAGTACCGTCAGAGAATACTGCCGGCATTGCAACAGGAGGTGTGAGGAGAGAGTATGAGTAGAGGTCAGAGAGAGTACCACCCGGAGAGTTCTTTGTTGTGAACTGGGTAGAGATGTTCATTCCCACTACTGTAGACTTTGTAAGGTTGATGTCGACGTTTGCACGGAAGTTGAACTTGCTGAAGTTCATCTGAGTCGAGAAGCCGTCCTTTGTCGCAGAGTTGAAGATACCGTCTTCAAAATAGTATGAACCACCGACATAGTAACGCACGTTCTTGGTACCACCGGTAACGTTGACATTCGCTCTGGTTGTCATCGCCTGGTTCTTGAAGATCATATCCTGCCAGTTAACTGAAGGATAGAGGTCTGTGTTGGCGTTCTCGGCACCCATATAAGAAAGCATATACTGCTCATACTCCATATCGTTGATGATAGGGTCATAGCCGCTGTCCTTATACATACCGTTCACGAAGTCGATGAACTCCTTTGTATCAGCCATTTCAGGAACCTTCACCGGAGAAGTCATACCTGTCTCGACCTTCACATTCACCTTCGGCTTAGACTCGCCGCCTCGACGTGTGGTGATGAGCACGATACCGTTCGCACCACGTACACCGTAGAGGGCAGTTGCAGTCGCGTCCTTGAGGATAGAGAATGACTCGATATCTTCTACATCGACAAGGTCCATGCTTCTTTCAACACCATCCACGAGAATAAGCGGAGTAGAGTTTGCACCGAATGTATTCACACCACGGATCCAGAACTCTGCAGAAGCACCAGGCTCACCTGTACGCTGCATGGCAACCACACCGGCAAGTTTACCGGCAAGACCTGTTGAAAGGTTACCTGTAGACTGGGCAAGCGTTCCCATGTCGACAGAACTGATGGATCCGATCACGGATGCCTTTCTCTGGGTACCGTAAGCGACCTTTACAACTTCCTCAAGTTCGTTGGCCGCAGGGATAAGTTTGATTGTAAGTCTTGTCTGGTCACCCACTTTCACTTCCTCGTCAGTATATCCGAGGAATGAGGCGATGAGTACGTCAGATGGAGAGACGCTGATGTTGAATCTACCCTGGTCGTCTGTCATCGCACCACGGGTCTCTCCCTTTACTACAACGTAAGCACCGGGAATTCCTGTATCTGTTTCGTCCAGGATGATACCGGTTACGTTTCTGTCTTGTGCATATGCTGACGAAGCAGTCAGCGCAGCACAAACAAACACAAAGCAGACTGCAAGGATCTGCTTAAGTGCTGTCATACGTTTTGTTAGCATCATAATAAGGTTATTTTGTTTATATTCTTTTATAAGTATTTCATTTATAGCGAGGCTGCACCAATGAGGACTGTTCCCTGGATATCATCAAGCACCGAGATACTGACCGCTTCTCCCAGACCGTCGCGGATTTCCTTCTCCATGAGGTCAAAAGACTTTGCTATCTGGCCTGCGAACATCAGATGTCTTATGCCCAAGGTTCCGATCAGTTCCTTTGCACCGGCCGCGTAATGTCTTCCAGCCAGTCGGAACGCCTCAAGCGCATCGGACTCTCCTCTCCTTGCACGGATAGAGATTTCCTTTACATCCTCTCCTTCAGCAAGACATCCTCCGAGTTCAGCGTAGAATCTCAAGATAGCCCTTCTGGAGACATAGTCTTCAAGGATTCCGTCCATATAAGGAACGTTCCAAAGACCTTTTGCAGGAGAGCCGGTCTCCGATTCCTGAACCTGACCATCGACAGCATAGGCGAATCCCAAGCCGGTTCCGAAAGTGGATACAGCTACATTTCCGTTTCTGAGCGAAGAATCAGCCGCCATAGCGCCCAAAAGGACTCCGTTCACATCATGCACGAAGGCAAGACGCACCTGGGGAGCGATGATGTCTCCGAGAATCTCACGGAAAGACTTTCCATATACGCTCATGAACTTATGCTTCATCAGGAAGATTCCTTCGCTGTAGTTGAATGGTCCCGGAATAGCCACACAAACTGCAGACACTTCATATCCTTCGTCTGCTGCGGCTTTCATCCTGCCTCCAACTGATACCCTGAATGCATTCTCGATTTCTTCCGCAGTTCCATCCGATGAGATGGGGGTATGTGTGAAGGTTCCTTCGACAGCCCCTGTTCCGGGAATGCCGAGAGACGCCTTTACAAAGGTTCCCCCTACATCAAGAAGGATTATGCGGGTATTACTTCTCATCGTTCTCGAATCCTTCGCGAAGAGTTGTCTTGTGGATGCTGACAGGCTCCTTGCCGAGGTTCTCGACAACATACTTACCCATGTCTGCAGGAACGCATACGATATCCATGAAATCCATGTCGTAATAGCGTTCTGGGTGCTCTACGCTGCGGACACGTGCTCTATCTCCGTCAACGAGGGTGAGGACGTGGAACTTCTCGTTTCTTGTATCCTGCTCGCACATCTTCTCGAACTCGAGGCGGCGGAGAGAGATGTACATCTGCGGATTCTCACCGAGGATATACTCCTTCCAACCATCGCCTTCTGCATCAAGACGCGGCTTCTGGACGATGTAGTCCTTGTTTTCAGGGTCATGGATAGCTGAATATCTTCTATCCTGGTTCACTACTTCCTCACCGAGCTTGGTGTGGATAGGACGCTGCTTGCCGTCGAAGTCAAGACGAAGATAGTCATACATCTTGTATGTATATGAACCGATCGTGAGCGAACCGATCTCGAGAATCACCTGATTTCTACCGCTTGAGTGGATAGTTCCGGCAGGAAGCATCACCTGAAGACCTGGTACCGACGGCTCATAGCTTACGTACTTCTCATAGTCGCAAGGGATCTTCCTGGTGTCAGCATCTTCGATTTCCTTGAAGAACTGAGGGATGTCAGCATCGTCACGGAAGCCGATGTATGTCTTTGCGTCCTGACCTGTCACAACCACGTAGTAGCTCTCGTCCTGACGGCCGAACTCGTTGTAGTTCTCCACATTATACTTTCCGCCGGAGTGGCACTGTATACTCATGTTACCAGTCGAATGGTATGAGTCATCCCAGTTGAAACGGATTGGGAAATAACCCTGGTACTTAGCCACAGCCTTCTCACCCATGAGGTTTACACCCTCCTTGTGAACGAAAGAGCAATAGTTGATGTCGAGCATCTCCTTCCCTGCTTCAACAAGGACGCTGACCTCCATCGGAATGAAATCAAATACCCATGCGGCATTCTTCATCTCCTCAGGAAGGTTCCTGTACTTCTTCATATATGAACCGCCCCATACACCTTCAAGATAGCAAGGCTTTGCACGGAACGGATACTTCACGAGCTCCGAGCAGATGTCGGCGAATGACTCGAAAGGCATCATCTGAAGCTTCTTAGGGTCGTTGTCAAGGAAGTAGAAGTCAAGGACATTGTTCTTCCAGAGGTCCTTTCTGAGCTGTACGGCGCACTCGAAGTCGCAGTAGTAGCAACGACGGATGATACGGTTGATGATGCCCGGACGCTCCTTGCCAAGGTTGGCATACTCTCCGCCTCTGATACGGAGCATGGTCTTCATCGGAGTAAGGTCGAACCAGCACTTAAGGTCGTACATGTCACGGAATTCCTTGATCATCGAACCATAACCTGCCACTACAACGAGCTTACCAGGGACCTTCATCGCAGGAACGTCCTTCTGGAACTTAGCCACCTTCTCCTGATCGAAGAGACCGATATAGCCTCCGTGATAGAGCTTGCCGAAGAGAAGTGTAGGGTCGATCTTTGTGTCCCAGATAAGGAGCGGATCGATCATATCGTCTATCTCCTTTCCAGACTTGAGGACTGCCTTTACTGAATCAACTGCCTCGAACTCAAGACCATTGATGACACACTCTCTGGCAATAAGGTTCAGGAAAAGATTCCAGTTCGATGTCGTATAACCGTCGATACCTACGATCATACCCTCTGACTTTACCTGGTCGGCAATCTGGGCAACAAATTTCTTCGCTACATTAGGAGTACCTCCGGTAACGATAGAACCAATAGTCTTTTCTGAAAGTTTCGGTCTGTTGATCGGCTTCGGATCATCAAACGGAAACGGGTTGTACATAAAACTCATTACTATACCTTTTATATATAATTACACTACTACTTTATATTATAGAATTCAAATCCCATCATCTCGGCGAAATCTTCAAGTTCCTTTCTCCAGTCACCGTCTACGATTGCATAATGCTGTGTTGCGCCGATTCTGAGTACCTGCTCCCAAAGCTCCTTCACTGGTACGACCGGCTTGAAGATGGTGTGGCTGTATGTTGCCAGGAGATGCTTCTTTTCGCTCTGTGGAGTATCCTTCTCCGAAAGGCTCTCTGCGAGGAAAGTGATAAGCTTGTACTTTCCGTTCTCCTCGTAGAGACCTGCAACGGTCTTCATTCCCGGGCTGAAGCGGTACCATGCGAACGGTGCTCCGGCGTATTTCCAATGGGTCTTTGCGAAACGTACGTCACGAGAGATGATGACGTTGTCCTGCCACTGAGGATCGTTGTGGTCGTTAGGACCGGCGTGACCTCCAGCGAATGTGCCGAACTCATCCTCGATGTGGAAAGGCTCCACGAAATTCACGTTCTTTCCGGTCATGAGCTTGAGGACGTAGGTGATGATACCTGCTCCGATGTCAGCCTCAGGAACGAGCACACTTACGTTCTCATTGAACCACTGAGGATAGAATCCTGCACGGCAGCCAGCGGTCTTGAATGTCGCCTGGTCGATGTCGTTGTATACATAGCAGTCGATATCGTTCTTCTCTGCCAGTTTCTTTATACCGAGGGTAGCCTTGACACAACCGATGAACTTGTCGTACTCGACATCGTCCATCATCCTGTACCTGCCTGTAAGCTCGTCTGCATATTCCTTTACTTCCTCCTCTGTAAGGTTGTCGATCTCGATGCCGTAGTCGCTGTAAGGAAGATAGTGGATCTCCGGACCGATCTTGGTGAAGAGATCATAGTTGTCGATATAGGTGCTCCACATGGCCTCGTTCATGTTGGCCATAAGACCGACATTCGAGTGACGGAGAATGGCGCGTGTCCTTGCTGCATTTGCATAGACCTTGAGCTGCTCTGTAACCTGCTCACGGGTTCCCATGATGGTCTTGACATTCTTACGAGGAATCCTCTTGATGCTTCCTGAACCTTCGAGTGAACCTACGAGGGTTCCTGCACAGAGATAATCTACAAAATCGTCCTCATCGAGAGTTGTCTCGAAAGTCATCTTAGGCTTTGCCACATTGCAGAAGATGATCGGAATCTCAGGACAGTCGCGAAGGAAACGGATCCATGCGAAATCCTCGCTCCATGAAAGGAATTCTGCATAGATGAAGTCCACCTTTTCGGCATAGAAAAGGTCCATCGCCTTCTGCGCATCCTCTCTTTCATAGGTAATGCCCGGATACACCAAGTCAAGGAAACCCATGGTATCCATGATTTCCTTGACCGCTTTTTCTTTTCTTTCACCATATGTACCGCGCTGCGGACCATACAGATTCTTGAATCTTGGAGAAGCGATAAGCAACAGACCTGCCTTCGGCTTTCTCGCTTTCAACTCAGCTTTCATTATCTTTATTTATTAATTTTATCGTAATCTTTCTGATAATGGGTCCTGCTGACAATCAGCATCAGGACGCCGCATACAATCCACACAGCTCCCAGAACAGGGAAAGTCGCAGAAAGACTTCCCATGCTCTCCTTCATCGCTCCGAGGATTACAGGAGCAAGAGCTCCTACTGCAAAGCCTGTAGTGATCAGGGCACTTGAACATGAAGCGTGGAGGTGTGACGGAGTAACGTCATACAATACGGTATATATGTTTGCATCGAAGAATGCCCTGAAGAATCCCCATCCTGCAAAGCATGCATAGATGAGCCAGAGGGTCATATTCGCATTTACAAAGAACAGGAAGGCTGCTCCGAGAATAAGTCCTATACCCTGGATCACCATACGCACCTTGCGGTCGCGGACAGCAATCTTGTCAGAGAGCGTTCCCGCAAGAAGAACACCGGCGAATGCAGCGATATATGTCCAGAACATCGAATTGAATCCTGCTGCGGCCTGAGTCTGTCCGAACTCCTCCTGAAGGAATGCTGGCACCCATGTCATGTATCCTGTGATCACGAAGATGAAGCCGCTGAATCCTACGGTCAGAATGAGAGCGGTAGGAGTAGTGAATACGGTCTTGAAGCCGTCCAGGATACCTGGCTTGGCAACTTCTGCCGGCTTTTCTGCCTCAAGCTGTCCGTCTGCGTCCTTCTTATCCTTGAGACGAATCGCCATCACTATACCCCATACTATACCAGCAGCACCGAAGATGATGAAAGAATATTCCCAACCGAGCTTGTCTGCAATATAACCGGCAAGCCATCCGGCAAGTATCACTCCTACATAATAGGAGGTCTGATGGATGGACATCGCGCGTGCGCGGGTATCAGTATGGTACTGTCCGAGGAGCGAATAGTTGGCAGGACCGAAGAAGGCCTCTCCGCCGCCGGTAGCGACACTTCGCAGAAGGATGAGCATCACGACTCCTGTTGCAAGACCGGTAAACATCGTAGCTACACTCCAGAACAGGATAGCGATTGTAACAACCCACTTGCGGCTGAGGCGGTCACCCGCCATGCCGCCGAACGGAACCATGAATGCATAGCAAAGGTTGAAGATGGTCGCTATGAGACCGACTTCCGTGTCTCCGATTCCGAGCGAATCACGGATTGCAGGAAGTACGGTATTGAATACCTGACGGTCCGCCTGGTTGAGCAGGTAGGCCATCCAAAGAAGTGCCAGAACTTCCCATTTATAGTGCTTGTGTGTACCTTTCATATGTCGAAAAATGAGGGTTTTAAATTATGTGTGGTGTAGTGTGGTGCAAAAGTAGACAAAATCTTGCAATTTCCAAGACAATTTTATTAATTTTGCCGCGCAAAAGCATAAAACTCTTAAATTTTCAGCAAATCCACAAAGAACATGGAAGCATTAAGAAATATTTTGTCTTTGTTCGTACTGATTATCGCGGCAGCATGTCAGGAAAAGCCTGATACTGAACCTCTATCAGCCCTCGCTGATCCGACCGGACTGAAGGCGGAACTATCTGATCCGACAACAGTAATTCTTACCTGGAACGACAATGCCCAGGGAGAGAAGGGCTACAGGGTATTCCTCCGTAAGGAAGGCGATCCATATAACATAGAACCGCTGGCGACCATCGCTGCGGATGCCACATCACATACCTTCAGCAACCTTACGGAAGGCAGTACGTACGACTTTGGCGTACAGGCAGTGTCTGATAACATCCAGCTCCACTCCAAGACAATATACCTCAACGACTTCCAGCTTCCGGAAAAGGAAAAGCCGATCGATCCGGAAATCGCACTTGAGGCAAAACGCAGAACTCCTGTAGTGACAAAGACTGTTACTTCTTACGCATATATCGCTGTGTCATATAAGGTAGAGAAGATATCCGTTTCAAACCCTGAACATGGTATCTGCCTCAGCGCAAATGGAGTTCCTACCGTAGAGGATATCAGAATCTCAGGACCTCAACTTTCTGCAAGGACAGAGATTCTCCAGGTCGTTCCTAACGCATATCTTGAGGATGGAAAGGAATATCAGATGAGCGTCTTCGTCAAGTATGAAGATGAGTACTATTACAGCGAACCTCTGACTGTCAGCCTTGAAGACCAGCCTGAAACTCCGGAACTGGTATGGGAGAAACAGACATACGACAGACTTGGGGATGATGTGGAGATCTATAAGACCACATCACAGCTGAACGGTCGCAACTTCAACGCATGGTACGCTGTGGCAGACCCTTCAAAGGTCGACTTCCGCGTCATGTATCCTGAATCTGTAGGATCGAAGAAGAGCGTCGAGGCACAGGCTGAGGCGGCAGAAGACTGTCTTGCACTGATAAATGGAGCTATCTACGGAAACTACAACATCGGTGTCATCATCACCGAAGGCGAGATGACCCAGCAGTGGCACGGAGAGATCGAAGGATGCTATTGGGCGACCGACAACCAGCTTTACCAGCTCACCCGCCCTATCATCGGAGTCGATGAAAATGGAAAGGCCGACGCTTACTGGGTCGGTGTGCCTGAGCAGGGAACATTCTACTACTACAACCGGCCTCAGGCCAATGTTGTAGGTCAGGCGAAGTATCCGAAGGTATCGGCGACATCTCCTGTACCGGCGACAGACTGGAAACCGTACTTCGCAATCAGCTGCGGTCCTATGGTCCTTTACGACGGAAAGGTCTGCGCCGACAACAGCATGGTGGACGACAAACGATACTACACCAACTTCGAGTGCTGGGATGAATCTGGAGTTTATTCCGCTCATCCTGACAGATCGGCCGTCGGTGTGACAGAAGACGGAAAGATAGTCCTCTTCATCTGCGACGGACGAATCGACCAGAGCCAGGGTGCTTACATGAAGGAGCTAGGTCCTATAATGAAATCCATCGGATGTATCCATGCGATGAACCTTGACGGAGGCGGATCGACAGGAATGTGGGTCAAGGACGCCGGAATGATCAACTACAAGGACGGAAGCTGGAGAGCAGTAAAATCAACCATCGGATTCTTCTCTAAGTAAATGATTAAAAGACTTATATACATATTTTCAGCCCTTCTTCTCCTTCTCGCCTGCAGCAAGAAGGAGAAGAAGGAATATGTACCTAACCCGGTTGTCGAACTATCCTTCAAGAGTTTTTATGAAGACGGGGTGGTTCTTGGGATAAAGACCCTCAACACAGATGAAGCCTATGTACTGATACAGCCTATGACTGATGATGCTCCGACTGCTGAATCCATTCATACCGAAGGCGTGAAAGCAGAAGGCGAAGAGGTGTTTATCGACGGATTGCAATATAATTGTGACTACACGGCATATGCAGTCGGCATATTGAACGGGAAGTACAGCAAACTCTCGAAATGCTCATTCTCAACTGTATACAAGCAGACAGACAGGACGGAGATTCCCACATTTGCAGATCTGGACCTGCTTTCCGGAGGTATAACCAACAAGACTCCCAACACTTGGGATGAGAACAGGCTCAAGCCGCATGTGACATTTACCGACGAGAGCGGACAGGAGCAGTGGCTCCATGAAGCTTTCCTGCTGATAGGAGGAGAAGATGCCAGGAGAAACAGGATTCTGTGCATCGATTCCGGCGGACAGAAGTCAGGCAACCAGGACTCATGGACTGACTTTGCAGACTACTGGCTGAAGGATGGAGGCGTAGTGGATGTGCTGGACCATACCATAGCGAATGCCAGGGTACGCATAGGAAGACCGTCATTCAGACATAAGATAGTCATCACGATGCCTGACCCTATCGCGCTGGAAATCTTTACAGACAAGAATTCCTCCTCAACATATTGGGGCAAGGTCAATGACCGCCAGCTTGACTTCAGCAACTCATCGGATCAGGTGCTGGCATACCAATGGTATATCAATCATGTGATAGAGAAATGGGAGGAGCTGGCACCGCAGAATCTGGATCTTGCCGGATTCTACATACTTTCCGAGATCCTCGTGGCAAAGCCAAGCGGATGGAACTATGAATACAAGAGATGGGACCAGATCATCCCTCCCGTTTCAGAGTACCTCCATACGATGAAATACGGACTGTACTGGATTCCATATTATCAGGCAGACGGTTATGACATGACTGCTCAGCTAGGCATAGACTACACATGGCTTCAGCCGAACAAATACTGGGACTATCCGGAAAAGAAGCAGAAGAAGTCGTGGTCATGGGTATTCAATACGATGGCGAAATATGGACACGGAATGGAAATAGAATTCGAGGGCTCCCACGGCGAAGCCGGATGGAGCCAATATGAATCCGGCGTACCACGCACGAGTTCATCCATTCTTGAGACCGTACGTACAAACAATGATGCCCAAGGCACTAAAAAGGGCGCTCCGAACCCGCAGGCCGCCCGAAACAAGCAGCTCCTGCGCGATTATATGAATGAATTCAAGAAAGCGGGTTACTACGGCAAGGCCCGCATCGCGACATACTCGGGAACGAATGCCATGTATGAACTCGCCACCTCCCCGGATGAAAAGGACAAGGAGATGTATCTGGAATACTGCAGGTTCATCGTAGAATCTCCGCTTAGAAAATAAACGTATACATATATGAAAAGATTACTCACTATCGCGGCTGTCGCCGCCATGCTGACCGGATGTACAGACATCCGTAAAGAGTCTGCTCCTGTTGCAGAAGAACAGACCGCAGGCTTCGAACTCTGCGACGAAATGACCCAGGTCAAGGTCTCTGAAGACGGTTCCCTCCTTGTTCTGCGTAACATGAAGACAGGACACAACTATGCTTCGGGCGCCGGTCTCTGGAGGGTATTCTACAATACCCACGAAGAAAAGGAGATGCAGATTGACGGTTCAGAAAACAAGCCTGTTGTTTCTCAGGACGGCAATGTGATTACAATTGCCTACGAGGGTCTTGTGCACAGAGGAAAGACCCTGAACATGGACCTTACCCTTACCGTTGCCCTTGAAGACGGCGGTGTGCGCTTCGGCAGCACGATAAGCAACAACGAACCACACACCATCGTACGCGAGCTGCAGTACCCTCTCGTGGGAGACATGAACCTTCCTGAAGGACACAAGCTCCTTACCACACATACCGGAGGACAGATACATGATGACGCCATCGACCTGATCGTGAACGTAAATCCCAAGACCCTCTACATGAAGCCGGACCAGTACTTCAGACAGTATGACCTCCAGTATCCACGCCATGCCGCTTCGAACTGTTATGCATTCATTGGAGAAGAGGACGGTCTTTATTTCGGAAGCCACGACCGGAGCCTCCAGCAGACCTGGCACGGACTGCGCGCCTATCCGTCTGCTCCGAATCAGTTCGACAGGCTAGAGGCAGGCTTCTACCGCTACCCTAACGCGATGTGCGGCGACACATGGACCAACAACACAAGCATCCTGAAGCCATATATGGGCTCATGGACAGAGACTTCGCATATATACCGCGAATGGATGGACACATGGTGGGACAAGCAGGATGTGCCGCAGTGGGTCAAGGAAATTACAGGCTGGCAGAGAATCATCTTCAAGCACCAGTACGGCGAGTACCTCCGCAAGTACATCGATCTTCCCGGCCGCATCAACGACTGCGGAAAGAGCGTGGGATGCAATACCGTCCTGGCATTCGGATGGTGGAGCGACGGCATGGACAACGGCTATCCTAACTACTATATAGACGAAACTCAGGGAGGAGAGGAAGCATGGAAGAAGGCGATTGCCGAATACCGTGAAGACGGAAACCGCCTCGTGCTCTACTACAACGGACGTCTCGTGGACCGCGAGAGCGACTGGTACATGCACGGAAACGGCAAGAAGGCGGTGAACAGAGACAACACCGGTGCCGAATTCGCCGAGCATTATAAATTTACAGGAGAGGGAACAGCTCTCGGATACTATGACACCCGTACGTTCTCTATCGCAAACATGGCTAACCGCGAATGGCGCGACATGCTGCTCCAGTGGGCTGACAGAGCAATGTCATATGGAGCAGACGCTGTGTTCTACGATCAGCTGGGAGTTGCTGAAGAGTTCCCTAACTGGGACATTTCGGGAGAATTCCCTGTCCAGGATATCTACACAGGACGTTACAAGGCAGACGCTCTCAAGGAAATCCGTGACCATATCAAGGCCATCAACCCGGAATTCTGTCTGGGCACAGAATGGCTCAGCGATTGTACATCGCAGTTCTGCGACTTCGTACACATCGTGGAATTTACCGCAGAGCCTTACAGCTTCCCTGAATGGTTCAAGTATACTTTCCCTGAAGTCATCTGGTCTGACCGCTGCCTCCGCGACGACACAGACGTCGAGCGCAGGGCGAACAACACACTCCTCAAGGGTCTTGTAAACGATATCGAGATCTTCCGTTGCCGCGGACTCATCGACGAGACTCCTCATTATCAGGGCTATCTCGCCAAGATCAACGCCATCCGCCACAAGTACCCTGAACTCCTCCTTGGAGCAGGCCGCTTTGTCCATACTGATGGATTCACCTGCTCATCAGAAGATATCATCGCACGCGGATATGCAAACGGAAACCGCCTTGCAATCGTCGCTACAACTCTTCGTGCGGAGGGTGCTTCCGGAAAACTTTCGGTTCCGGGCTATAGATTTGTAGAATACGAATCGATCGGAAATCCTGGAATCAAAGGAAACGGATCGAAGCTGCACATGAATCAGAACGACATTGCAGTCCTGATATTTGAGCGCTGACAGATCAGAATGTACTGCGACGGGTCATCGTGAAGTCGCAGTGCACTTTCCAGCTCTTGCGATTCAATATCATCATTGCAGCTGTACGTCCCATCTGCTTGAAGTCGGTAGAGATTGTCGTCAGTCCGTTAAGGACAACTTCATTGAGGTCGAACTCATTGTAGGAAATGATGAACACATCTTTGCCGACTTCGAGGTTCTGCTCCTTTATCCTGCGGGCAAGGGCAGCCAGGCCTGAGTCAAGCTGGGAATTGATGACCAGATAGGTCTCGTTCTCATTGATATGGTCTGGGGCAGAAGTCATGTATTCAACCGGAATTCCGAATTCAAGGCAGAAACGGTCGACTCCCTTGCAGATCATCGGACCGTAAAGGCTCGAAGGCATAGTGATCACCTTCAGAGAAGTGCCTGCAAGTTTATCAAGACCCTGTTTCAGACCGTCGTACACATCATTCTCGAAGTCCTGATAGACTGCTCCATAATTGCCTGTATAGCTCTGCAGCCAATGGTCTACCATGATAAGTTTCCTGTTAGGCACACGGGAAATCAGTTTCAGTGCCGCCGCCTGAGACTTTTCGTCAAGAGGAAAATGAGGACTTATCACGTAATAGTCATATCTGTCAAGGGCATTATTCAGATAATATGTGAAGAGGTCAAGGTTCTGGTTATGGGTAAGGATGGTAAGGTCAGCCTTGTCTCCCAGCTCTTCCGCCAGAGAATTGTATAGGACTTCCTTGTAGATGCTCAGCTTATCGAAAAGCACGAGTACTCTTGGTTTCGAAGCATCGCTCGCTTCCGCAACATAGAATCCCTTTCCCTGCTGAGGAATCAGCAGCCCTTTCTCCCTGAGAATCACATAAGTTTTCTTTACCGTTTCCTTTGATATTCCCAACTGAAGGGCAAAATCATTCATGGAAGGAACCTGCTCACCAGGCTTAAGGGCTCCAGAGCGTATTGCGTCCTCAAACTGATCTACAAGCTGCTTGTAGATAGGGTTCTTGCTTCCTGTCTCAAGATTTATCTGTAATGACATAGTTTTTTAGAGTTAAGTTTTTTATTAAAGAAGCTTGAATGTCGGATCATCAAAGCGGAGACGTCCTGTCTGGGCTCTGAGACTTTCGTTGAAGAGGTCGAAAGTGTTGTATCCCATGCTGCGGAACACGGTTATGAGCATAAGGCAGCGCTCGCGGAAATGGAAGAACTCACGGTCTTCCTGCGGCGTCCAGCCGATCTCCGCTATAGCGAAGGCACGAGGATAAAGCATGTATTCCGCATGTGCGGCATAAGGGATGAGCTCGCACCAGAGATTTCCCTGAAGGCCGAGGATATGATGGTGGTATTCCGGGTCTATGCCTTCGAGAGGATCATACTTATATACATGGCGAAGAGACTGCATATGGCCTACGGCCTTCGGCTCCTTTCTGATGAGGTCCTGGTAATAGTCGAGATATACATAGCTGTTGGGAGACATGATCACGTCATGGCCTTCCGAAGCAGCCTTGATTCCGCCAGGAGTTCCTCTCCACGACATTACGACAGCCTCTTCCGGAAGTCCGGTCTCGACGATCTCGTCCCATCCGATAACGGTCTTTCCCCTCTCGCGAAGGAACTTCTCGATATGGCGCACAAGATAGCCCTGAAGCTCGTTCTTATGCTTCATGCCTTCCTCCTCCATTCTCTTGCGACAGTTCACGCATTCCTCCCAGTCCTTCTTCACGGCCTCGTCGCCGCCGATATGGATATATTTGTACGGGAAGAGCTCTATCACCTCCTCAAGAACTGTCTCCAGGAACTTGAAAGTACCGTCATTTCCAACGCAGAGGTCCCATGAGAAAGGCCTTGGCTTGCCATCCTCGCCCACGCATGCGATTTCAGGATATGCCCTGTTCACTTCCATGCTGTGGCCCGGCATCTCGATTTCAGGAATTATGTCTATATGGCGTTCGGCCGCATAGGCTACGATCTCACGTATGTCGTCCTTTGTGTAGAAGCCGCCGTATGCCTTCGAATCCTGTGCGTTGGTAAACGGATATCCGAGTCCCTCCCACTCATGGTATGTCTCTCCGACACGCCATGCGACATGGTCGGTAAGATCAGGATATGCGTCGATCTGGAGACGCCATCCTGCCGCGTCCGTAAGATGGAGATGCATCACGTTCATCCTCAGGAGTGCGAGAGCGTCAATCTGCTTCAGAATGAAGTCCTTTCCCTTGAAGCTGCGGGACTCATCGAGCATGATGCCCCTGTGCTGGAATCGCGGATAGTCGAAAATGCTGCAATAAGCTATATCCCTGTCGATAAGACGCATCATCTCAAGGGCCTGTCTTGCACGGAAAGCTCCCTCTTCGGTCATAGCATATATCTTCACTCCTTTCTTTCCTACAGTCAGCTCATAAGCCTCCTCCTTAGCGAAATCAGGAAGATCCTTCACCTTGTCGGCAAAGGCTGGGGAACTTAGGTACACCTTTATGTCGGAACCGTCTGTCTTGAGATTGTAAATGCCGTCAGCAACAGAAAAATCCACTGGCTGTGGGATGATCTTATCAGGACCGGATATCGCTGATAATGAAATTGTTGACACAGCAGCAAATGCTGCTGTAATAATTAGTTTCCGAATCATTGGAGTCTAGATTTCAGTGAACTGCAAAGATAGGTAAAAAACACCACACCACAGCACTGTTTGCTAACAAAAATTGCGGCAGTCCCATAAGGAATCGCCGCAATCTTTCATATTAATTATCAGATTTTCCGATTAGTTGAGCTTGTAGAGTGAGATACCTATGTTCTGACCCATCACTGCGATGTATCTTACACCGTCAACTACTGCTGTCGCGCAGTCACCAAGACCATGACCAGCATTTCCGGTACCGTTTACTGGTGCTGTGAAGAGACCTGTCTGAGCCTCGAGAGTACCCTTGAAGTCAGCCGCACCGTTTACATCCTCGATGACGTTGAGGGCTGCAGAAGCTCTGTCACCAGCAACCTTAACATAAGCGATATAATCCTTGCCGTTGTGCTCGAAGAAGTTGTAGCCATATGTCTGAGTGAGCTTAGGGTCTGTTCCCCATGCTGAAGCAGCGTATGCATTACCTGCTTCCTGGGTGAAGAAACCGTTAACTGCATTTGTTGTGAGAAGAGCAGCAGAAGGGTTGCCATCACCGTCAAATGTTGCATCAGGATGGATAGTGCACTCACCGATATTGCTGACACCTGCTACAGGTATAGCAAAGCGTCCTGTCGCATAAGCAAGTTCAGGGGTTCCCCAAAGACCAGCAACACCGTCTTTCATGTTGACACGGATAACTGTATTTCCATCGTTGAAGTCGAAGAAGTGAAGCTCACCTGCCTGATATGTACCCTTTACTGTGAACTTGTCTCCAAGACGACGTGCACCTGAGTCAATTACAAAGTAGTCAGGATCTGCATCGATACCGTTTGACCATACATAAACGATGAGTTTCTCAGTACCGTCACCTGTTGTAAGGTTAGATGCTACGAGCACCGGCTTGCCACCGTTTACTGAAGCGTCAGTGTTAGGAAGCATTCTTACGCAAGAAATAGCGTGTGTACCGTTGTCAAGACCTGCAGGAGTATAAGTAGTAACCTTTACATCCTTTACCTGTGTAGGATCAGCAATGCTGATAGCCTTGATTGCACCGTTTCCACCAGCTGCCTGAGCAACGTATACATACTCGCTGTCCATAGTCATGTTTCTGTCCTGACCGCCGCCGAATGGCACAGTTGCATCCCATACAAGCGTTGCAAAAGGGAGGATTCCAGCTGCCTGAGCAACTGTAACTTCCTGAAGAAGAACACCGGCAGCTGTCTTGATAGCTACCTTTGCAGTACGTGCCTCGCCTTCGTTGGCAGCAGCATTAAACTTGAAAGCGAACTCTGCCTTTGTTGCAGGAACTGCTGTAAGCCAGTCAGCACCCTCGACAACCTCAGCGGTCACTTCAACATTAGATACGCCCTTGATTACAACCTCACCACCTTCAGCTGCAACCTCAGCAACAGCCTCAACGCTGATTGCGTTCTCTTCGAAAGAAACCTTCTTGATTGAAGTCTTGCCTGCGCCGTTGTCTGCCCAAACGAGAACGTCACCGTCTACGAATGGTGAAGGAACTGTGATCTCGACATGAGTTTCAGTAACCTTTGCAACATAACCTGCTGAAGTAGCAAGTACGTCAACAACGGTATTCTCTGTTGCACCCTCTACTGTATAAGCTACCTTTACAGTCTCGCCAGCGTTTACAGTGAACTCAGCAGTCTCGAGAACAAGAGCGAATGCCTTCTCCTTGTAAAGAGGAAGAACAACCTCTGTTCCGTCAGTGTAAGTGAATGTAGCAGTTTCCTCGGAAACCTTTACATCTGAAATTACAACGCCGTCAACCATTGAAGCATCGAGGTCAAGCGGAATGAATACAGCCTCAGCATTCCTGAAAGAAACGAGAACGCCCTTTCCATCCTCTGAAGCGACTACGCTTACAACATAATCTTCATCGGCAGCAGCCTTGTTGATAGCGTCGATAGCCTTTTCAGCGGCAGCGATTCTCTCCATGAGAGCATTGAGAGCAGCATCAAGGTTCTCAGCTTCCTGCTCGATCTTGTCCATTCTGTCATTGATGGCAGTGTCATCGTACTCAGGGGTACAGCTTGCAGCTACTGCAAGACCCAGCATGAGTGCAAAAAATAATTTCTTCATGATGAATAAAATTTGTTATTAATTTGATTTTATTAGTTTTATCTTTAGTGTGGTGTGCTGTGGTACGTATATCAACGCGGCAAATATAGCAATAAAATCTTAAGTCATATTCTTTTTTTTGAATTATTTATATCTGACCCGCACAAATACAGGCAGATGGTCTGAAAATCCGGCTGTTTTCTGCCCGTTTAAAGCTGATACGACATCACTTTCAATCAATTCCACATTCTTTGAAGACTTCAGATGGAAAATATAATCTATACACTGGACAGGAGCATCCGAAGGATATGTGCCGGCAGACCCTGAAAGACATTCCCAGTCTTTCGAAAGCATTTGCACTGCATCACCCGACGGCTCGCAGTTCATGTCGCCGCAGAGAAAGACCGGCTTCGAAGAGCCGGCATATCTCTGCGCAAACCATCCGCTTATGAACTCCGCCTGTTCCATCCTCGCTTTCTTGCCCTTATGGTCCAGGTGGACTGAGGCGATCACATAGTCCAGTGTCTCGACGACCGCCATGCTTCTTGGTTCCGCTCCGTCAGACTGCGGCAGAGCTACGTTTTCAGAATATATGATCCCATCGGAAACCGCGATTCCGTTGCCATAGGACCCGCCGGCAAAAGGGAAGGCGCCGGCGAAGGCATGGCTCCACCCTCCGAGACTTTCGGCCAGCTTCTCCAGCTGGAACACACCGTGCCTCCTGTTGCAGCTGTCAAGCTCATTCAGGGCAACTGCGTCGGCATCAAGCGCACGGACAAGGTCCGCTACCTCAGGAGTGCTGTCTTCGAGGTATTTGCTGAACGTACCGACATTATAAGTCATGATATTCAGCTCCACCGGCTGGGCAAGTCCGTATTTCCGGATTATCTCATGGGAAAGTGCGATATGGTCGCAAGGTTCCCTGTAATCGATTTCCCTGTCGTTGACTGCCCAGTCCAGTTCAAAGGCATCCAGTCTTTCAAAGAATGCTTTTTCGTCATATTCCCTGCCCTCGCTGATGCATGACAGTATCTCATCTATGAACATCTCCCACCTTGGAGCGTAATAAGAATCGATCAGACCGCTCCAAAGCCTTGTCGCATAGTCCTTTATGGAGGTCTGCTCGCCCCAGATGGTGATAAGGGTGCGGGCGTTGCGCCTGTAGTACGCCTTCTCTTCAGGGGTCCTGCCCCAAGATGAGGCGCCGTCAAGCCATGCGTCGAGCCTGAGCTGAGGGTCGCAGGCCGCAAGGGCGTCGAGGTCGCCGAGCGCTTCTTTCATCAGCGCTGCGACCTCCCGCGCCTGCGCGAGGTCGCCGGCTCCATATGCCGCTGTAAGCCTGTCACGAAGCACGGCGAAATGATTGCCCAAGGCCTGGGTTCCCAGATTGACTATGTCAGAACGGTATGTATCCCTGTCTGAAGATGCCCTCAGAAGGTCCTGCCATGCACGGACAAGGGTCTCATTCTTATACCTTGTATTATGTATTGATGTCCAGTGCCAGTATCCTTCAAGACAAGGACGCGCGCACGCGAGAGGGGTCTGGCTGGAGAAGGAACCGGCGATATATACGCTGTCTGTCAGACGCTTCCACGTCCTTTCCGCATAAAGGTCCTTCTTGCCTATCCTTCTCAAAGCAAGGGTTTCCACCCATCTGCTGTCTGAGATGCCGGTGTCCCATGCCTTGTCAAACACATATTCGTACATGAACTGGTTTATGCCGAAGCCTTCGAGCGTCGAACCTATGCCGACGAAGTTGTCCCCGCCGCGGGCGAAGGCATCATCTATACGCTCCGACGCCTGATGGAAATTTCCGGAAAGGCGGATGTTTCCTCCGAAATTACCGAGATAGCAGAGGATGTACGGCTGGCCATAGAATCTTTCGGTCACTGTCCAGACCGGTGTATGCTCGAGATAATAGTCCAGGATCACGACCTTTCCCTGAGGAACAGCCCGGAGATATGCCTTGATATTTTCCGGAGTCCAATGCTTCTGGTCATAATAGAACATCCAGCCCATCTGCAGCCATACTGCCTGCGGATCGACCGCAGCCATCGATTCGTATGCCCCTCTCGAGATTTCGGCAAGAGTCTGGGGATCCCATGAAGGGGCCTCGACCTCGTTGAAAAGGTCGACTCCATATATATGGTCGGTCCCGAACATCTTCTCCTGCTCCTCCATGTATTCCTTCTGGATCTGTGCATACAGAGGGTCCATCGGAGTCAGGAAATGGCATAGATTCTCTGCCGGAAAGCCGCTCCACCTCGGAATGTCCGTTATCTGCGCATCGGGATATATCTCCTTGAACTGTTCGGGAACATGGCCTCCAAAAGCGGAAAGAACCGGCCTCATGTTCAGCTGCCTTTCCCTTTTAAGGATCTTTTTCTGGAGCTTCGCCTGCTCATCTATCCACCCCTGAGGCAGAGGACCGCCGAAATGATCGATATTGCACATGCGATGCCATGCAAGATGGGCCGGACCTGTAAAGTATGAGCGGATCTGGTCGTCGCTCATGCCGTGCCTGCGCCAGACCTTCTGCCAGACCGCCTCCTGACCGGTATTGGCCAGAGGCATGTTGATGCCGTTGAGGGCCATCCAGTCGATAAGACGCTCCCAGTCCTCCCATTTCCACCACAGCATGGTATAGCCGAACGTGCAGTAGTTAAGAAAGAACCTGTCCTTCACCCGTGCCTCAACTCTTATCTTCCCGTCAACCTGCGGCATACGTTCAGGATACTGTACCGGTTCGAAGGCATACCAGGAAACGGTGACGTTGCAGAAATTCTTCAGATAATGGTTAAGTCCCATCGCCATCGAATTTGCATTGTTTCCGGAAACGACCAGCTTCCTGCGCTCCATGAAGATCTCGAATACATCAGAGGTGTCATCAGTCTGACGGAAATCTATCCTGGAAACATATCCCGGGACGATTCTTGCGGCAAGCCTTCGGGCCGCACGCTCGTCCTTTGTACCGCAGGAAAGCACACATACGGCTGCCAGACATATGGCTACGACCGCCAAAACAACATATTTCGTTCTGTTTCTCATATTATAATTTTTGTCTTTTCAAGAAGTTGACTATCTTTGCGCGCTGTGGTGTGGTATGGTGTGGTAAAGATAATACTAAAATTTATAATATGAAAATCGGATTAGACCTTGGAGGTACAAACATCGTTGCAGGACTGGTTGACGGTCAGACACTGATAAGGAAAGTAAAGACAGCATGTCCTGCCAAAGGCAGTCAGGAAGATGTCATAGAGGCCATTGCGTCGCTGATCGCGCAGTTGATGGACAGCAATGTGGAATCCATCGGAATCGGTGTTCCTTCGGTAGTGGACACTAAGAAAGGAATAGTATACAATGTGGCGAACATCCCTTCATGGGTTGAGGTCCACCTCAAGGACATTCTCGAAGAAAGGTTCGGAATCCCTGTGAAAGTCAACAATGACTCCAACTGCTACACGCTTGGAGAAAGCCGTTTCGGAAAGGGTAAAGGATTCGGCGACATGGTCTGCGTAACCCTTGGCACAGGCGTGGGATCCGGCATCATCATCGGCGGAAACCTGTATGAAGGACGCAATGCCGGAGCAGGAGAGGTCGGATGCCTTTCTTACCTCGACAAGGATTACGAAAGCTACTGCAGCACCCCATTCTTCGTATCCCACAACACATCCGGAGCAGAACTTTCTGCCAAGGCAGAGGCCGGAGACTCTGATGCAATCCGCCTCTGGAACGAGTTCGGAGGGCATCTCGGCGAGCTGGCAAAGGCTATCCTCTTTGCATATGACCCCGAGGCCATAGTATTCGGCGGAGGCATAGCTGCAGGCTATCCGCATTTCGAAGCGGCACTGCGCGAACGCATCCTGACCTTCCCTTTCGAGACGGTAAAAGATGTCAAGATATTCTTCTCGGAAGACGGTGACATGGCTCTTTACGGAGCATCATCACTTTAAGAATGAAAACAATCCGCTTTATGAAAAAAAATAAGATTACAATTATCACATTGATCTGCTGCGCCATATGCCTGAACTCATGCAGCAAAACAGAACTTCAGGATACAGACCTGCCTCTTTCGGATGGCTGGTACATACAGTCTTCAGCAACGGTAGCTCTTGACGGTGCACAGCTTTCGACAGAAGGCACTGACTTCGGCACCGGCTGGTATCCGACAAGCGTGCCAGCAACAGTCATGGGAGTTCTTACCGCAAATGGACTTTATGCGGATGCCTTCACCGGAAAGAACTACGCAGATATCGACAGGGAGCAGTTCGACACCACATGGTGGTACAGGACTTCATTCGAAGTACCTGCCCTAAAAGAAGGACAGCGCGCGGAACTGGCCTTCGACGGCCTGAGCTACCGCGCAGACGTATGGCTCAACGGAAAGCAGATAGCATCTGCAGATGAATTCTTCGGACCTTTCCGCCAATTCGCTTTTGATGTGACAGATGTCCTAAAGGAAAAGAACAGCCTTGCTGTCCGCGTATACCGCTGGCAGAAAGGAGAGTTCAACATCGGATTCGTAGACTGGAATCCACGTCCCGCAGACGAGAGCATGGGTATCTTCCGTCCCGTCTGGCTCCGATACAGCGACGCTGTGTCACTGAAGGACCCTGCAGTGCGCTCGAAGGTTGACACTGTCGATTTCAAGGAAGCATGGCTTACAGTAGAGGCTACCCTCTGCAACGCTTCAGACAAGGCGGTTTCAGGAAAACTTCACGGAGAGTTCGAGAACGGTTCCTTCGATTATCCTGTAGAGCTCGCCGCCGGAGAAACAAAGACGGTAAAGGTCACTGCAGAGGATGCAAGGAAGCTCCATGTGAAGAATCCTCGCCTCTGGTGGTGCCACAACCTCGGAAATCCGGAGATGTATTCGATGGACCTGTCTTTCGTCGTGGATGGAAAGGTGTCGGACAATACGACTGTAGACTTCGGTATAAGGCAGCTGGACTCATGGTTCAACTACGAGGGATACCGCGGCTTCATCCTCAACGGAAAGAAGGTGCTCATAAAGGGAGCAGGATGGACCGACGACATCTTCCTCCGCAACCCTGACGAAAGAAATGCCCTCGAAGTAGCATATGTCAAGGATATGAACATGAACACCATCCGTTTCGAGAACATCTGGGGAACATCACAGAACATCTACGACGAATGCGACCGCCAGGGAGTCCTCGCCCTTGTGGGCTGGAGCTGCCATTGGGAGTGGGAGGTATACACCGGAAAGCCTAACGACAGATACGGATGCATCTCAAGCAAAGAAGACATCGACCTGATTTCGGAATCATGGAGAGACCAGATCCTCTGGCTCCGAAACCATCCTTCTATCATCTGCTGGTATGGTGCAAGCGACATGCTACCTCGCACAGAGCTCGAGCAGCGCTACCTTGACATTCTCGCAAAAATCGATGACCGTCCTTATACAGTCCATGCCGGATCCGCCAAGAGTGCACTCAGCGGTCCTGCCGGAATGAAGATGTGGGGACCTTATGAGTGGCAGGCCCCATACTATTGGTACAGCGAGGAGGCAAAGGGAAATGCCGTGGGCTTCAATACAGAGACCGGTATCGGAGCGCAGATGCCTGTTATCGAGTCTCTCCGCAAGTTCATTCCTGAAGACCAGCTCTGGCCTGTAGGAGATGCATATGACTACCACACGACCACATCAAGGGACGCCCTCCACGACCTCAACGAACTGAAGATGGTCATCGACCAGAGGATGGGAGGAGCAAAGGATCTCGACGAATTCCTCCGCAAGGCCCATTTCCTTGACTACGAAGGCACCAGGGCAATGGTGGAGGCGCACAGAGTGAATGTCCCTCGCTCTACCGGAATCATCCAGTGGATGCTCAACTCGGCATGGCCGTCGCTCTACTGGCAGATGTACGACTGGTACATGGTGCCTGTGTCTTCATACTGGTCCGTAAAGAAGGGATGCGCTCCGCAGCAGCTCATCTACAATTATGCTGACGAGATGGTATATGCCGTAAATGACGAGAAGGAAGACAGGGAGCTCAAGGCAAGGATGAAGATCTATGGTCTGGACGGAAAGCTTCTTTCGGACGCACAATGCACTGTGGACATGCCTATGGGATGTTCAAAGCCGGTTTTCGAAACTCTCGCATCGGAAAGCAGCCCTGTACAGTTCGTGTTCCTCAGTCTCGAGGACGGAAAGGGTAACGTGGTTTCACGCAACGAGTACGTTATCGCAGAGGTCAAGGACAAGCATGACTGGAGCAAGTACAGATGGTGGAGGACCCAGATGGAAAGCTATGCTGACTTCTCTGCCCTCAACAGTCTTGCGAATGCAGATGTTGCCGTGTCTGCGTCAAGAAAGGGAGACGAGATCAAGGTCACGATGGAAAACAAGTCGCAGCACGTGGCATTCTTCATCCGCATGTCCGTAAAGGACTCTGAAGGCGAGCTCGTGGTTCCTGCATTCTGGAACGACAACCTCGTAAGCCTCGAGCCGGGACAGACAAAGACTTACAGCTGCAAGGCTGCAGGAGACCAGGCTGCAACACTCCACGTGTCAGGATGGAATGTCGCGCAGCAGGATTTCGTACTGTAATCAGAGATTCACAAGATAAGACATCATCTTGTTTTCAGGGGCATCCTTCAGGATGACCCTTTTTTCTTTATCCAGAAGATAAAGGGACGGTATGGCGCGGACGCTGTAAAGTTCCTCTCCTCTGATCACAAGGTCAGGGTCGAAGCCATTGTACCAATCTTCAGGATAAATGGGCATATAATCCCTCCATCCCTGAAGATCTTCATCTATGTAGATATTGAGCACGGCAAGAGTGCCTGCTGCTATCATTTCTGAAACCTTCGGTTCTTCCTTCAGCATGTTGATGATGTTCAGACAGGCTTCGCATCCCGGATTACTGAAGAAAAGCAATGTATAGGGAGCCTCTATGCCATGGAGAGTATGGATCTTTCCCCTCTTGTCGGCAAAGCGGAAGTCTGCTGCCTTCTGACCAAGACGGTTCAATGCACAGCCTTCTGCCTTATGGGCAAATTTCAACCTTTCCCCCTGGCTGAACCCTTCGTATGTAGCCAGACGTGCAGCATAATGGAGATAATACTCATCGTTTCTCATCGGAGAATTCACATTATACATATACTTGTCCGCGAGTTCCTCAAAGGTCTCGAAAACATTGGATGCACCATCCTTCTTCTCACATACCAAGGCCTTGTCGTACAGATTCTTGATAGCCTTTTCGGAAGTCTTGAGATCGACAAGGTCCAATACTCCTATCCAGTTGGCATACTTCTGTTCGAGATCATCTTTCCTGACCCCGCTGACAAGAAGGGAATCCGACGGATATGACCTTTCAGGATCCGTCATCTTATCCCAGTAATGTACTGCATAGTATTCTGCCGCATCCTGCTGGCTCTGGATCATAGACGGAAGGGTTATATCAGGAAAAGGCAGAGCCGTGAAACGCTCCGCCTTTTTCTGTCCGCATCCGGCAGCGACAGCTGCTGCCACAAGAATTATATATATCCTTTTACTCATTTGTATCCTTTACAGCTGCTTCCGAGATATTGATCAGGAAGTCACCTATCTTCTCAAGTTCGTTAAGAACATCTATATAATAGACACCTGTAAGATAATTGTAGTTGCTGCTCTCGATATTCACGATATGCTCTTCGCGAAGATGTCTTCTGCACTCGTCGATATTGTATTCCGCATTGACAGCATTCGATATGTCTGTCAGTTCAGGATTCTTGAGGTTGGCTACCATCACATCGTATCCCTTCTGTACAAGATCCATCATCTTGTTGAGACGGTCAAGCAGAGATTTGTCGAATACCTTTCCGTGTGCATTCTTTCTCTTGAGGATACGTCCGATCGCCTCTCCTGAATCTCCGAGGGACTCCATCTCCTTGATGATCTTATAGATTGACTTGATGGTATGTGTAGCCTCTTCGCTTATCTCGTTCTTTGAAACTTCAGTGATATAAGTCGCGATCTCAAACTCAATCCTGTCTGATATTTCTTCGTACTTTATCAGTTTCTCGTTGAGGGCATCGAACTTGTCAGGATTCTGCTCGTTGACAGCCTGACGGAGATAGCTGAATCCGTTGCGGCAGATTTCAGCAAAGTGGATGACTTCCTGCTGAGCCTCGTTGAGAGAGAGCTCTGCTGTAGAAAGAGGACCACCAGAGATATACTTGAGTCTGAACACCTCTTCTCCCTTCGGAGCCTTGACCATCCACATCACGATCTTCTCTATCTGAGGTGTGAACCAGATGAGGATCAAAGTATTTGTAATATTGAAGAGAGTATGGAGCATCGAGATACCATAAAGCAGCGAAGCACTGGCGTCTGGAGCAGTAAGGTCCACAGTCATAGGATTTGCAAAGCCGAGATTCTCCATGATTATGCCTACCAGTGAGAGGAACGGCCTGAAGACTATGAGCATCCAGATCACACCGAACACATTGAAGAGTGTATGGGCACGCGCTGCTCTCTTTGCAGAAGTGTTACCTACAGCGGCAGCCATATTTGCTGTGATGGTCGTTCCGATGTTCTCACCAAGCACCATTGCACAGGCAAGCGGGAAGTCGATGAGTCCCGATGTGGTAAGGAGCATAGTGATGGCCATTGTCGCACTCGAAGCCTGGAGCACTATGGTAAGGATGGTACCTGCGAGAAGGAAGATGATCTCAGACCAGAATCCGAAGTCGGTGAAGTGCGAGAAGAATGCAAGCATCGCATCCTTGTTGCTCAGGAGAGCACCAGCCGAAGACTTCATGAACGAAAGTCCGAGGAACATGATCGCGAAACCGACGATGAACTCACCGATACTCTTGTTCTTCTGCTTCTTGGATGTATGGAGGATGAATCCGAGAGCCATCAAAGGCACGGAGAACACAGAGATGTCGACAGAGAATCCAAGGGCTGTCACCCAGGCGGTAAGAGTCGTACCGATGTTAGCTCCCATGATCACACCGATGGCGTTGCCGAGGGTGAGGAGACCTGCGTTCACGAAACTTACGACCATGATTGTCGTCGCTGAAGAAGACTGCACAAGGGCTGTCACGCCGAGACCGGTAAGCACTCGTTTGAATTTGTTCGAGGTCATCTGTGCAAGGAAAGACCTCAACTTGTCACCGGCTGTTTTCTGAAGACCCTCACTCATCAGCGTCATTCCATAAAGGAACATACCGAGAGCACCTATAAGAGTGAAGACCTGTAGTAGATTACTCATAATATCTTAGGTTGAAAATCACGCAAAAATAAATAAAATAATTAGATTTGTAGTGTATTTATACGTAAAGTATAATCACTTTTTTAAAGAAACCTGAAACCTATGACTTTTCGAAAGCATATACTCCTGACCTTACTGTTCATAGCCCTTCTTCCGGCAGGTCTGAACGCCCAGTTCTACATTACCGGAGATGATCCCGGCAGAGCAAGATGGAAAACCATAGACACGGACAATTACAGCATAATCTATCCCGAAGGAGCGGATTCCCT
The DNA here is from genome assembly GCA_017549505.1 of Bacteroidales bacterium. Taxonomy (GTDB): domain Bacteria; phylum Bacteroidota; class Bacteroidia; order Bacteroidales; family UBA932; genus Cryptobacteroides. The sequence goes on from JAFYUS010000042.1 coordinate 45,978, forward strand.
CGCAAGATCCTATGGCTACAAGCTCGAACAGTTCAGGATACCTGTGTCGCGAAGCACAGGATATCTGAACAAGGGCAGGATGCCGGTCGTGCTCCATGCATATAACGGAGCCAACGGCTCAGTAGCATGGGCCCCAAGGCGCATGGACATGTTCACGATACCGTCGGCTTATGAACCTGAACCACTTCCGTGGTCTACCATGCTGTCCGTCCATGAAGGCAGGCATGTGACCCAGATGCAGTTCGGCATGACAGGAGCCCAGAGGCCTTTCGGCTGGGCTCTTGGAGAAATGTGGAACATCCTGGCGTCCCTCGTATATCCGGGACTTTCGACGATCGAAGGCGATGCCGTCATAGCGGAGACGGCTCTCACGCCGTCCGGCCGCGGGCGTACCGCAGATTTCCTGAACTACTACAAGGTCGCCTTTGACAACGGCGACTTCCGAAGGTGGGACCAGTGGAGACTGGGGTCTCAGAGACGTTATGCACCGGACCATTATGCCCTTGGATATCTTACCATCGGAGGTTTCAGATACCTTTATGACTGTCCGGAGTTCATGAATGAGGTATACGGTGTTTCCGCACGCAGACCGTATAATCTCGCAGCACTCTATACCACGACAAAGAAGCTGACAGGCAAGAAGTTCGACGACGCATTCATGGAAGTCTGCCACACGATGCACGGCATCTGGCAGGCGGAAGCCCAGGCCAGGGCGCCGTTCATCCCGATGGAAGCCGTGACAGGGGAACCTCGTATTTATGCTGACTACAAGGGTACTGTAATCCTTGACAGTCTGATCTATGCCATAAAGAGCGGTCACGAAACGACACCGGTACTCGTCAGCATCGACCCTGCAGGAAAGGAAAAGGTCCTGTCCCGCCTCTCATATCAGACCAGCGGACTCAAGGCGTCAGAAACATTGAAAAGATTGTATTGGAGCGAGACAGTGACCGATGAAAGATGGTCTTTGAAAACTGATTCGCACATCAGGTACATCACTCCGGGTAGCGGCAACAAGGGAATCCTCCGACCTGATCGGGAATCCCTTCTCTACAATCCTTCGGTCAATCCTTCGAGCAATTTCATTGCATCGGTGGAATACGATATCGACGGCAGCTCTTCACTGAAGGTCGTAAACGGCATCAGCGGGGAAAGCATCTCAACCGTAAAAGGCCCTTCGGGCGTGCAGCTGGTCGAGACCGCATGGATCGGTGAAGACCTGTTTGCAACAGGTCTGACCGATGAGGGATTCGGAGTGTATGGATATTCGGACGGCAGGTGGTCGGTAGTGCTGGATCCGCAGCCGGTCAAGATAAAGAATTTCCGTTCATACGGTGACGAGATCATGATGACCTGCGACAGGACCGGTGTGAACGAACTCTATCATCTCGATCCTTCGACCGGAGTCTTGAAACAGAAGACCGTGACAAGATACGGAGCATCAGACTTTGCATACAGCGGAGATTATCTCTACTACTCTTCTCAGACCCCTAAGGGAATGATGATATTCAGGACGGCAGCCTCAGATCTCGTCGACAGGCCTGCTGACTGGACTCAGAAACATAGCTGGGTACTGGCTGAAAAGCTTGCCGGACAGGAAAAAGCGCTCGCTGCCGGTTCAGTTGTCCCAGAAGTGGAAGTGAACTTCTCAGAACCAAGACGATACCGCAAACTCCCGCACATGTTCAACGTACACTCATGGGCTCCTGTCTATGTGAACGTCGACAATATCATGAACATGTCGTTCGACCAGGTCTGGCAGGCTGCATCCCTCGGTGCAACCGGAATAATGCAGAACAGACTCTCGAACGCTTCCGGAGAATTCGGATATTCTGCTCATAAGGATCCGTATGATCCGGCGAGATGGAGACACTCGGGGCATGCAAGATTCATCTATTCAGGACTCTACCCTGTGGTAGAGATGGCTGTGGACTTCAATGACAGGGCTGCAAGGCAGTTCTCTCCTACCATATATCTCAAGGACTCCAGCGCCGGCATCAGCCTTGAAAGCCGTGCCCTCGATGTACCTTATATCGAAGGACGCCTGTCGATGTACATACCTTGGAACTTCTCCAGCGGTGGATGGTACAGAGGAGTCATCCCGCGTCTTTCCTACAGGATAAGCAACGACAAGTTCAACACATCCGCTTCCGTCATGACATATCAGGACGTATTGCTGGATATGGGTGGCGGAGAGTTCGGGGAAAGCGGATTCAATTCCTTCTCATACCATACTTCAGGAAAGAATACGTTCAGACACAGTCTCAGCGGTTCACTCAGAGCATACACGATGCTGTCGACTCCTATATCTGCCGTCTATCCTAAATGGGGAATCGGAGTGGAGGCCGGAGCTTCCGGCGGACTGGAAAGTTCGGATTACCTCTCCCCTATGGGTTACGGATATGTATACGGATATGTACCAGGACTGATGAGCACCCATGGCGTCAAGCTGACGGCGATGCACCAGATGAAGCTCTCCGATGCTCCTTTCGGACAGGCCGTGGTCAACGTGATGCCTAGAGGCTTGAGTTCAGACTCAGCGCTTCTAAGCTGGCTGGCGGTCAGAAATAAGGGCATGACAAAGGTTACCGCCGACTATGCATTCCCTATATTCATCGGAGACCTGGCCATGGGAGGTAATTTCTTCTCGATAAAGAGACTCGTGGTGAATCCTCACTTTGACTATCTTCTTGCAGAAGGAGGAGGACTCTTCTCGGCAGGAGCCGAGCTCATACTTGACATGCACAGCATACTGACTCTCGAATGGCCTTGCTCATTCGGCCTCACATATTCGTACAACGGCGGAAACGGATTTGAAACCTTCGCACAGCAGAGCGGCCTTTCCGTAAAGCGCCATTTCATAGGACCAACATTTAACGTATCATTCTAATATGTCTATTATTTCACAAGCCCTTGCACCATGCAGTAAATGCGGTCAGCAGCAGACCGTTACAGTATATAGAAGCATCAATATAGCGGATAATCCGGAGCTTAAGGACAAGGTCCGTGACGGATCCCTCTTCCTTTGGGAATGCCCACACTGCGGACAGGTAAACCTTGCCCGTTACGAAACACTTTACCATGACCCTGCTGCAAAGCTGATGGTTTGGCTCATACCTGAAGGAGAGATTTCAGAGACCCAGATGCAGGCGATAACCATGCACACAAAGGCCATGGGAGGATATACCCTGCGCCGCGTCAACGACATGGGATCTCTCATGGAGAAGGTGCTGGTAAGCGATGCAGGACTGGACGATGTCGTACTCGAGATGTGCAAGTACGTGACCAAGATGGAGATGATCCAGAAGAGTGTTCCTGCAGAGCAGAAGGAGGAATTCCTTGCAGCGGACTTCCACTTCTACCGTAGCGAAGGAGAGGGCGATGCCCGCATCCTGACCTTCATGTATGCCCTCGACGGTCAGATGCTCGGAGTCAACATAGGATGGAACGTCTACCAGGACTGCGCCGGCATCCTGGAGCGCAATCCGCAGGTGCGGCCAGACGACGGCTTCGCCAAAGTCGACGCCGCCTGGCTGAGCTCGAAGTTGGCTTAAACTATTTAATATTGACTATGAGAAAACTTTTCTTGCTTATACTTCTGGTACCCGTTCTGTTTTCATGTGTAAAAGAGGGGGCTTATGCTGACTATGTCGACACTTCGATCGGTGTACTTGACGACAGGGCAAGCAACTGTGTGATAGGACCTCAACTTCCCTATGGAAGCATAAATCCTTCCCCTCAGACCGAGAATGGAAGCATGGACGGATACCATCCCGACTATCCGATAAGAGGTTTCGGACAGCTCCACGTAAGTGGAACAGGCTGGAGTTCTTATGGTCATTTCCTCATTTCACCCATGACAGGACTTGAGGTAGGACTTAAGGATCATGATTCTGAACATTCAGGAGATTTTACCAGACCGTATCTTTACAAGACACATCTGGACAGATATGGAATAGGCGTTGAAATAGCTCCTTCGCATTACAGTGCCATTTACCGCTTTACCTTCCCGGAATCTGAAGAGGCTGTCCTCCTGTTTGATGCCGCTCACAGTATTGTAGGAGACATCGCATCTGAAATGACAGGATCAAAGGCTGTGGAAAATTCCGTTGATGTGGATCCTCAGACAAACACAGTAAGAATGAAGCTTTGTTTTTCAGGCGGATGGCCTGGTGATGAATATTACCTTTACTGTCTTTGCCGCTATGATGATACAGCCTCCGAGGTCGGCGTATGGGAAGGAAATCAGGTATACCCTGGTCAGAAACATATAGAAAAGACAGCCGAAGGAGTACATCGCGGAGCTTACTGCCGCTTTGATACAAGGAAGGATACCAAGATACATCTCAAGGTTGCGCTTTCCTTCACCGGTTTTGAAAAGGCAGAGGAACTTATGGGGCAGGAGATACCTGACTTCAATTTCGACAAAGTGGTCCGTCAGGGTATCAAGGCATGGAATGAAAAGTTATCAAGCATAAAGGTAGAAAGCCTTTCTGAAGCTGACAGGACGATCTTCTACTCGGCCCTCTACAGGGTTTTCACCCTTGCACGTGACAGGTCCCTTGACAATTCAAGATGGAAATCAGACAAGCCTTTCTGGGACGACAACTATGCTTTTTGGGATACATTCCGTACTGCCTATCCTCTTATCACTATTCTGGACGAGAAGGCGATGAGAGATAACATCAATGCCATGATTGACCGCCAGAACCATAACGGACAGGTCTGCGACGGCTTCGTTGCCGGCCTTGAGCGCCTGGCGGATCAAGGGGGAAACGATGTGGACCATGTGATTGCCGATGCATTCCTGAAAGGAGTCAAGGGAGTCGATTGGCATCAGGCCTACAGGATCGTAAAGCATAATGCAGACAGAAAAAGAATCGGACAGCTGACATGGGCAGAAAGAGGAGATTCCACCGCTGGAGGCTATATGTACAGGAAGCAAGGTTGGATTCCAAACGGAGTCATGAGCACTTCACAAAGTCTTGAGTTTTCATATAACGACTATAGCGCGGCACTTATGGCAAAGGCTTTAGGTTATGAGGCTGATTATCTAAAATATGAGAAAAGAAGCCACGAATGGGTGAATTTATGGAACCCGGATCTTGAAAACAGAGGTTACAAAGGCTTTATGGATGCTAGAAATGCAGACGGAAGCTTTGAATTCATCCAGGCGGACAAGGTCGGCGGCTCATGGAATTCTCCTTTCTATGAAGGTTCTTCCTGGACCTACAGCTACTATGTTCCTCATGACTTTGACCTTCTCATAGACCTCATGGGAGGAAAGGAGGCCTTTGTAGAACGTCTTGAGTATGGCTTCAAGAACAGACTTGTCAAATATGATAACGAGCCCGGATTTCTGGCTCCGTGGGCTTTTTCCCATGCAGGAAGACCAGACCTTGCATCTTACTGGGTACATGACACCATGGACAAAGGATTTGATCTTAAGGGTTATCCGGGCAATGAAGACACCGGCTCGATGGGATCGTGGTATGTATTCTGTTATCTGGGATTCTTCCCCAATGCCGGCCAGGACCTTTATTACCTGAGTGCCCCTCGATGCACATCGGCAGAAATCCGGCTTGCCGACGGCAAGACCTTAAGAATAAAGGCAAATGCCGCAAAGGGAAATGTCTATATAAAGTCTCTGAAAATCAACGGACAAGAGTGGAAAAGCCCATTCATAACCCACTCAATCCTCTCCAAAGGCGGCCTGTGGGAATTCGACCTCACGGACACCCCGCTTTATTGAGCAAAGCGAATGTAAGCGGATAATTTAAAAAATCACATTGCTGTCCGGAACTTTTACCGGACAGCAATGGGCTTACAATGTACTACATTATTCGTACATTCCAGGGGGTTCTAAATAGAACTAATTTCTGAATGTTTTATCTTTCGTGACTGCCCCTAAATTGTATTAAACAATTGATCGATTCCTCATAATTATGACATTTTGCATAAGTATCTGCTTGAGCAACTTTTATAAATCCTAAATAAAGACTGTCACTCCTCTCTGCAACCTTCTCCGCTTTAGTGAATTCAAGAATGGCCTCTTTATAATCCTGAGCATAATAATATGACAATCCCAGATAATAGAGGGAACGGGCATCGCCCGAAAGGGCAACCTTGCAGCTGACTTCCACTTCTACCGCAGCGAAGGAGAGGGCGATGCCCGCATCCTGACCTTCATGTATGCCCTCGACGGTCAGATGCTCGGAGTCAACATAGGATGGAACGTCTACCAGGACTGCGCCGGCATTCTCGAGCGCAACCCTCAGGTCCGCCCGGAAGACGGCTTCGCCAAAGTCGACGCCGCCTGGCTCGGCTCTAAACTGGCGTAGGCTTCTGGACTGATGCTGTCGGCTGAGTGCAGACTATTTGTGACGTTGCCGACAGTAAATTTACATAAATCATTAATAATCACCTTTTTATATAAAACAACCTGTCGGTTGAGTGCAGGAAATGATGCACTCAACCGACAGTAAATAAGTTCAGAAGAGTTATAGAGGGCAAATTACTAGAATTTCACCACGGTTTCCTCTCCAGCCTGTATCTGGAAGGCCTTTTTCTCTGAGAAACCCTGACAGGTGACATAATAATTACCTTCATTAAGGACAAAGGATACAGACGATGAAGCACTTTTCTCTACTTCAGATTGTGCGATAGGATGAAAACTGTCCATATCCCCGGTATATGGATATACCGAAACCTGCACTTTTGTCGAACTGTCATACTCGGCATTGACAATCTTGACAGTAAGCGTTCCACGTCTGTCCTCGATCTTCTCACATGAACCGAAAAACATCATCGACATCAGAACCAAAAGAAAAGCAAATACTGTATTCTTCATAACTATTTCTGTTTTAAAATGAATATTGAAAATATAATTGATATTTCTTGATGAAAGTAATTTTTATGTTTATATCATCTTACTTTATCGTATATATTGTTCCGTCCATATATAATTGTCTGCATAGAATGTTCTCATAATATATGATTCCGGTGTGTACCCTTCCCAGTTTTTTAAAGCAAGACAAATATATAGATGAGAGGCAGAAGAACAAGAAAAACCAGTCTTTCAAAACGTCTTTCGGTAGACTCTTAAATTATTAATAATCAATAAAATACAAAAAGTGAAAGATTGTGTAATCTTTCACTTTTTGTAAAACACTGAAATTCAACAATATCTATCGCGATTCACATTGACAGAAATCCATTTTGAAAGGACGATATTACCTCAATACTTCGAGGAATCTATTCTTATGATCAGGATTTGTTTCCTCAATATGTTGTCTCATACGGCTCTTTCGGATATATACGACATTGGTAGATATATTGAGCAAGTGAGAAATCGTTGTTGCATCGAAACCAATTATCGCATAACAGAAGATAGAATAATCTATTTCCTTTAACTTAGGCATCTCTTTACGAAGCATGGATACGATGCCGCCAAGGCTTTCGTCAAGAACTGATTCCAACTGCTTGTGGTTTGCATTGTCAGTGAGAAAGGCGTTGATGATTTCAGATACCTTGGAATATACTGCATGCTCGGCATTCTTCTTTCCACGATAAAGGACATACTCTTCATATAGAGAAGCTATCATCTCAAATCTGGACTTGGAAATTTCCAGGTATTTCCTCTGCAATTGCGGATAGTCATCGTTCTTTGAAGCTTCCAGCTGACGGCGGATCTCATCTGCATAGTTTAGATAATAGTCTTTTTCTTCACGCTGGCGTTTCACATATACTGAAGTTCCCCAATAAACCAATACCAGAATCAATATAGAACCTATTCCTACGGAAATAGCAATCAGTTTTCTATTACGAGCCATATATTCTGCATTTTCAAATTCTGACTCATAATAGTCTCTTTGAGATAATGCCAGAGACTGTTGTAAGGCTTCTGTGACTTCTTTATTTATTTTTGTTGTAGACCTCTCCAGATACTTTAATGCTTCTTCCGGATTTCCTTCTGATTTCTCTATCAGATACATCCAATAATCTGCGGTACCAGACATATCAGTTTCTATTAACTGAGATACTATTTCTTGCGCTTCTATACCTCGTCCTAATTTACTGAGAGAATATGCCCATGCCCAATAATTCTTATAAGTCATTTGAGAAGAACCATATTCTGCAATCAGTTTAGAATACATTTGATCTGCAAGGACATAATCAGGTTGTTTGTCAGAAACAACATTTATAAAAGCATAAGATAGTATTACAGACTGAATTATATCCGAATCAATATTCTTATTAGAAATCATTTCTCCTAATATCTCCTTTGCCTCTTCTGTTCTTCCAATATTAAACAAGACGTTTGATATATATAACATAGATGCATCACAATTTCTCCTGTGATCAAGACTTTTGAATATTTCATAGGATACTTTGAGACATTCCAATTGTTCTATATCATTATGAGTCTCACCATAAGTATGGCCTTGAAAACACTTAATCATCCCCCAATAAAGACTATCACACCTCTCCGCCACGTTCTCCGCCTTTGTGAATTCAAGAATAGCCTTTTTATAATCCTGCGCATAGTAGTACGAAAGTCCCAGATAGTATAGGGAACGGGCATAGTATTTATCAGGACCTTTCTTCGAATAGTATTCTACTGCAACTCTGGCAAGAGAATCGTCGTCTACGTCGATGAAGTTCTTGTCAAGGGCCATCGCATGAAGCAGGGCATGGTGAGCACGAAGACGCTCACTCTTAAGAAGAGAACGGTCCATCGTGTCCAGTACAGTCAGGGCGCTGTCCGGACGTTCCATTATATAGGATTCTACATCCTTAAGGGTATCATTAACTCTACGCGAAGAACACCCGTCTAAAAGAAATAGTAAGAGGAAAATAAACAGCAAAGTCCGTTTCATAATATACTTATCCTATATATCATGCAAAGTAACTCTTTTTTGAAGATAATTGCTACCTTTGTTTCACGGTTGAATAAAACAATTCGATTCAAATACATACTGACCCCTATCCCCGTCTTCATTTTGTATACATACAAGGGAAAGCTGCCTTTTCTCATAAGTTTTTAAAGCATCGCCCGAAAGGGCAACCTGGCAGCTTTCCCTTTCAAACATCAAAGTCTCATAAGTTCCGAGTCCAAGGCTCGATTTATAAATTCATTTATAGTGATATGAGAATCTGTTGCGGCAATCGTTATACGTTCATGCAGATCAGGGCTCATCCGTACCAGAATCTTTCCACTGAAAGGTTTACGAGGTTTCTTTCCTTCAGCCTTACAACCTTCAAGATAACTTTCAACAGCTTCTACAAAATCGCTCTTAAGTTCATCCAAAGTCTTTCCTTCATATAATATGAGGTCCTGATGCATACCGATAACCTTACCGACAAGGCAATCATCTTCTCTACTGTATTCGACGGTACCCTTATAACCCTTGTATTCCAAATAATCCATAACTGATTAAATTAAATTCTTAAATTTCAGATAGAGATATATTTTCTTCATCATCCACTCTTTCATTATGCTTCCAGGATGCGGTCTATGAATCCTATATCCCAGATATCCCAATAACGTTATCGTCTCCTCAAAAGTAAAATCTTTTGGTAATTTCAGAAACCTCTGAATAAGTTTTTCTTTCCTTCCCATCTGAACTTCAGTTACAAAGATACTATATTTAGTATCATAAACAATATAAACTTTTCTTTTGCAAAGTTCAGAAGAGTTATCCGCATACAGAAAAAGTATGCGGATAATTAAAGAAATCGCCCTCCGAGATATCTCAGAGGGCGATTATTAGTCAGATTTTTGTTTAATTTTTATAAAAAATCAAACAAAATTTAAGCGAGCCTGCGGGCGCCGTCGCTGATCACTACAGGGATCTCGACGGGCTCGTGACCGTATTTTTCAGCGAATGATGCTTTGGCCTTTGCGACGAAGACATCGTAGAGTTCTGCCTTGACAAGGTTGATGGTACAGCCGCCGAAGCCGCCTCCCATGATTCGTGATCCTGTTACGCCGCACTCCTGGGCAACATTTGCAAGGAAGTCGAGTTCTTCACATGAAACTTCATAATCCTTTGACATGCCCCAGTGGGTTTCGTACATGCGTGCTCCTACTGTCTCGTAGTCGCCTGCTTCAAGAGCGGCACATACGTCGAGGACTCTCTTTTCCTCTCCGATTACGTATCGAGCACGAAGATAGTCTTCCTCAGAAATCTGATTCTTGATAGCCTCAAGCTGCTCCATTGTGGCACCGCGGAGGAACTCCTGGCCGAGTACCTTGGCAACGCGCTCGCAAGATGCGCGGCGGTCGTTGTATGGAGATCCTACAAGTTCATGCTTTACACGTGAGTTGAGAAGTACGAGCTTGTAGCCATGACTTTCCGGATCAAACGGGAAGTAGGCGAACTCCATAGAGCGGCAGTCAAGACGCATGAGATGTCCGGCCTTTCCGAATACCGATGCGAACTGGTCCATGATACCGCACTTCACGCCGCAGTAGTTGTGCTCAGTGCTCTGTCCGATGCGTGCAAGCTCGAACTTGTCTATACCAAGGTTGAAGAGTTCGTTGAGAGCGAAAGCGAATGTGCTTTCAAGAGATGCAGAAGATGACATGCCGGCTCCGAGAGGAACGTCACCTGCAAACACTGTATCGAAGCCTGCAATCACTCCTCCCCTCTTCTGAACCTCACGGCATACTCCAAAGATATAGCGCGCCCAGCTCTGAGCAGGAGCATCCTCCTCATTAAGACCGAATTCACAGTACTCGTCAAGATCGATTGCGAATGCACGTACCTTATTGGTTCCGTTGACCTTGATCTCAGCGATCATTCCCTTGTCGATAGCACCCGGGAACACGAAACCTCCGTTATAGTCGGTATGTTCACCGATAAGATTTATACGTCCGGCTGATGCGAAGAATTCGCCTTCTGTACGGAAAAGGGTCTGGAATTTATCTGCAATTTTCTGTTTCATGGTATATTGATTTTATATGTCATCTATGTGGATATCATAGCAAATGTACTAATTGTCTTGGAAATACCAAAGAATAACTGGACAATGATCACTGACTCCCCCGATGTAACGTGGACCTGAATACGTCCTCAGCGGCTTTTCTCCGGGGTGCTTTTTTTCCCATGTCATAAGGAAAGGCACCCGACATACTTCCATCTGAGTCAGAGCATCGATTTCCGGACTTACCAGATAATTATCAATAAGATCCCATTTTCCTTCAAACCTTATGGAACCCTCACCTTTCCGATGAAGACTGATGCCTTTGTTTACCAATACTCCCTCAACAAGCTCGAAAGCCGGTCCGTCAGGGCTGTCATTGAAGTCACCCATGGCTATGACCGGATATCCGGATACATCTGTCAAGGAATCGCACATATGCCGCAGGGCCGCCATGGCGGCAATCCTGCGGCCTTCCGACTCGCCCGCCCCGCCGAATTTCGAGGGATGGTGGTTGACAATGAAGTGGGTGCAACGTCCCTCGCGACCCTCGAGACATACCTGCAGTATGTCTCTGGTCGCGAGCTTTTCCCCTTCATACGAAGGGGTCATCCGTGACTTTGAAACAAGACCGAAGGAAGAACGCCGGTAGATAAGGGCAACGTCTATTCCGCGACGATCCGGGGAATCATAATGGACTATCCCGTAGTCATATTTGCGTAATGCTGTCGAATTGAGAAGTCTTGACAGGACTCCCCTGTTCTCGACTTCAGCAAATCCGGCCACATCCGGCATCCTGCCGTATCTGTCTCCCATCCATAGAAGACTCTTGGCTATGTTGTCGCATTTGCGGTAAAACTTCTTCTTGCTCCAATGCCTTGCTCCCATTGAAGAGAATTCAGCATCAGACTCCCCCGTCCCCTGATCGGTATAGTCAAAGAAATTCTCCAGATTCCAGAACACCGTCAGCACACTATCCCTCTCCTGTGCCTGAACTCCTGTAACAAACATAAAAAACACTATGGCAATAAATCTCTTTCTCATATAAAAATCTATGGTACAATTATTTCTATTGTATTTTCGGAATCATTATGTATATTTGCATACGAATCCGATAAGTAACGTCAGCGAGATTTGTTCGCTGTTTACTATATAGGATTTTTGAAATCCCTTATCAGGATTTCAATGAGATCCAGATCTAGATATTCCACTTCAGCGAGATTTGTTCGCTGCTGGTCTATCAAGATCTGGATTTTTCTGTAGATATGACCTTTAGGCAGAGTACCTTGAATCTGTCTGAGCAGCTCTTCATTAAATATTTCGTTTGCATCCATACATATAAGTTTTGCAAACTGCAAAAGTGTACGGAAAATTTCTGAACGATGATAAAAAAAAGAAAAACTTAGGCTAAAAAACGGAAATAAGGATAAGAAAAAGAAAAAGTTAGCGTAAATTTGCGCCCTGATTTGACAAAAGAATATTTTACACTAAAAAGATAGATAAAGATGGCACTTAAATGCGGTATCGTAGGACTCCCTAACGTGGGTAAATCAACATTGTTCAACTGCGTAAGTTCAGGAAAGGCCCAGAGCGCAAACTTCCCTTTCTGTACGATTGAGCCAAACATCGGCTCCACCATCGTACCTGACAAGCGTCTCGAAGTTCTGGAAAGCCTCTGCAATCCCAAGAGGGTTGTTCCTGCAACAGTGGAAATCGTGGATATCGCAGGTCTCGTAAAGGGTGCAAGCAAAGGAGAAGGTCTCGGAAACCAGTTCCTTGCAAACATCAGGGAGACTGACGCCATTCTTCATGTACTCCGCTGCTTCGACGATGCAAACATCGTCCATGTAGACGGAAGCGTGGACCCGGTCCGTGACAAGGAAGTCATAGACCTTGAGCTTCAGCTCAAGGACCTCGAGACTGTCGAGAACCGTATTGCAAAGGTTCAGAAGCAGGCTCAGACCGGAGGAGACAAGAACGCAAAGAAGCTTTTCGACCTTCTCTGCCGTTACAGGGACGCTCTCCAGCAGGGCAAGTCATGCCGTACCGTAAAGCCAGAGAATCCAGAAGAGGAGCAGATGGCAAAGGAACTCTTCCTTCTTACAAACAAGCCTGTGATGTATGTCTGCAACGTGGACGAGGCATCCGCAAAGACAGGAAACCAGTATGTGGAGCAGGTACGTGAGGCTGTCAAGGACGAGGATGCAGAGATTCTTGTAATCGCTGCAAAGATCGAGTCGGACATCGCAGAACTCGAGAGCTATGAGGAGCGTCAGATGTTCCTCGAGGAAATGGGACTTGAAGAATCAGGAGTAGTAAGACTTATCCAGAGCGCTTATTCGCTTCTCAATCTCCGTACATATTTCACAGCAGGTGCAGACGAGTGCCGCGCATGGACCATCAACAAGGGAGACAAGGCTCCTAAGGCAGCCGGCGTGATCCACACAGATTTCGAGAAGGGATTCATCCGTGCAGAGGTGATCAAATACGAGGATTTCGTTACCCTCAAGTCAGAGGCAGCATGTCGTGCAGCAGGAAAGCTAGGAGTCGAAGGAAAGGAATACGTAGTTCAGGACGGTGACATCATGCATTTCCTCTTTAACGTATAACGTTTTCCAAGGCAGTACATATTTCATCATACGAAGGGTTGGGATCATCGGTAAAGACATACCTGATTATCCCGCCCTTTTCGTTTACATACACACGCGGAATACGAGTCGCGGCGAACTTCTCATATATCTTCCGGTCATTTTGGGCAGAATACGGCATTTTCAGGCCTTTTTCCTGCCAGAAGGATTCTATGCTTTCCTCAGTATCTTCCCTGCTTATAAGGACTATTCTAATACCTTTGGGAGCATATTCATCATACACCCTCTGGATCTGAGGCAACACCTGCTGACAGTCCGGACACGAAGTATGGAAAAACATCACGACAGATACCGATTCAGACAGAATCTCATCAGTAACCAACGTTCCGTCATCCATCACCACCTCAAAATCCGGCAGACGGTCGCCGACCTTCAGGTCGGCACCCGTCTGCTTCTCCTTTATGCATCCCGACAGTACTGTAACAACAGCCATCACTGCAAATATCCTTCTCATGAAAATTAAAGACTATAAGGAACCTTTCCGAAGATTCTTCGTGCATCAAAAGTCATCGGAACATCTGTCTGGTCGACTTCGACACAATTGCGAGGCTTTCCGCTCCGTGACCTTGAATATGTTGCTTCTGCCGGAGGATTTGATGAGCGTGTGAAAACAATGTCCCTATATACAGGATACCATCCTTCATACTCATCTTTAGTAACATTATATATTTGGAAAGAAAAGCAATTAGCTATGTTTCCATTCTTATCAGGATACTCCTCGTCCCCTGATAAGATCATACTGTTCCTGGCTTCATCATTATATTTCAGAACTGCAGTAGGATTTTCTGTTCTGGAAGGATATATACGCGGATAGGTATCACTTATGCCGTCATCATACAATAATGTGAAATAAGATCTATAATTGTCATCACTGTCTTTATATTTGTATATTCCCGTACTCCAGTTTCCTTCCAAAATAATATTTCCTGTAGATTCTTCGTAAAAGCCTACAGTGCCGAAATAGGAATATGGGTATCCGAACATCCAGTTGATGAACTCTACCTTTACCTGACCGGTTTCATCATCAACATAAGATCCTAAATACAGATTTTCCCACGTCTGCCACTCTTCATTGTTAGTATTATAGACAGTCGCATTCCAGTAACCTAGATATGACTCCAAAGAAGGCTTGATCGGAACAACCTCTTCAATATCCGAAACAATGATATCCAAGTAATAATTTCCCAGATATACATTATAACCGACTGCTACACCATTGAAATCAACAGTCTTTCCAACATAATCATTAAAATAGGCAGCATCGGAATTCATCAGATTTCCTATAACATCAGTTCCTTCAACGTCAAGGCTGCAATAACCATCTGATGCATCGGACAACTTGCCCCTGAGGCTAACCGGTCTGATTCCCGGTGGCATAAGGTTGCAATATGATGTCATGTCACTGCCATCATCAATCAAAAATCGATTCCAGTAGTCGATGGCATCGGATGCAATCATATCATTGAATCCACTTGAACCGGTAACAGTAAATTCCGGATTAATAAACTCAAGCATATTATGATACGTCTTGACTTCTCCCGAAAGTTCAAGGATATCACCTGTCTTCGGATGAGCGGATGTATATGAAGAATCAAAATACATGTAGAACAATGTATAACCCTTATCATCCGTTATAATGGCTCTCCATCCATCAGCATATGCTACATATGCATCCTTGACATTGTATGTACCGGCACTGTTTATGTCCTTGAGAGCGGTATACTGAATCTGAGGAGCCGGCTCTTCATCAAGAAGCATCTTATAGACCTCCATGACTCCAGGCTGACCGAATTCATTGAAAGGTATGATATAGAGATAATGAGGTATTCCCGGATTATCCTTGCAGTTGAATTCAATTACATAATCATCATCTTCATAATAGACACCGTTCTTCATTATGGTCTCGACAGGAACATCGGCAACTATATCATCACCCAGACAGAATTTCGTGCAGTTTTCTCCCATGACAAATGCAACCTGATAATAATCATAACCGATTGCCCACAATTCAGGGATAACGACTCCCACCTTTCCTGCCTCAACATTAACCTTTACAGTAAGGGCATTACCAGTAGATATATCTATGTCAAGAGAAAAAGAATCTTTCTCTCCCTTCACCTTGGACCTGTCCACGGTTACAGAAACGGGATTCTGACTGTTTGAAGGAACATCTCCGGAAAGAGACTTGAATGATACCCAGTCAGGAAGATTATCCTGCCTGATTTCCCATGTCACCACCCTGTCCAGCTGGTTGACTATATTGAAACTCATTACCTTCGAAGTCTTTCCGAAGTTGAGGATATCCATATCCGCAGTCACAAGATTGCCGTCAATATCCAGATTCACATCCACCAGATTATTCACACCAGCAGATACATTGACATTCTTTGTGACAGTCTTATAACCTTTCTTCTTGAATGTCAGTGTATATGATCCGGATTCGAGATTTTCGAACGTGTAGGTACCGTTACTTTTGGTTACAAAAGATTTTCCACCTGGAGTAATGACAACTTCAACACCTTCTACAGGTTGTTCCTTATGCATTACAGTACCGCTGATGACACCGAAGAGGTCAGGAATATCTTCAACCGAAGAACATGCTGCCATTGAAGAAAGCATGAGAATAACAACAATAAGTCTTTTCATAGCGAGGGGATTTTTGACAAAAATAAATTTTCATCATGAATAATCCAAATTATCCGCTAAATAAAAAAAATTCCCGACGGTCATTCTGACTGTCGGGAATTTGATTATGTATCAAAGGATTAGAAGAAACGTGCTCTGTTATCCTTTACCTTTCCTTCTTCCATCATCACTGAGACTACAGCCTGAGTAGTGTACTGTGTCTTCTGTGCGTCGTATGCCTTCGCATCATCCTCAGTATAGAAAGCGCCTGTATCACGACCAGTAACCTTGTATACATATACTCCTACTGTACCAGCAAGAGGACCGCAGATCTTACCGTCTTCGGCAACTGAAGCAGCACCGATGAACTTAGGATCAAGACCCTGAGTTGTAAGAGATGAGAATGCAACACCTTCCTTAGTGCTTACTGAAGTTTCGAGAGCCTCAGCGATAGCTTCCATAGTGCCCTTGCCGGCAATCTTCTCAGCGATCTCTGCTGCCTTCTTCTCACCAGCCTTCTCCATATAGAGGACATTTTCGATCTGAGTAGCAACTTCCTTCACATCAGCATAACCTTCCTTATGGATACCCTTGAGAGCAGCTACGATGAAGTAGTTGTTGTCTACTGTGATGATATTTGAAACGTCACCAACCTTAGCCTCGAAAGCCCATCTTGTAACTTCCTTGGTGTGGTCGATAGAACCGAGTCTGCTTGAACTCTCGAGCATTCTGTTGACAGGGTGTGCATATACGCCTTCCTCTGTGCATGCAGCCTGGAAGTTCTCATACTTTCCTGCTGACTTTGTTGCAAGAGTGTTTGCCTTTGAATAGAAGCTGTTTACTGTCTCCTTGCCAGGAACCGCTGACTTCTCAAGAACAGCAACTCTCTTCTTTGCTACAGGAGCTGTTCTGTCAACAACCTCGAATGTAAGACTACCTACAGTAACCTTGCTGTTCTTCTTTGCAGTCATGACATCCTCGAAACCAGGAACCTGAGTGATCCACATAGGCTCAACTGTGTTGAGAAGGCTGTCTACGTTCTCAGATGTTGCAGGAACATACTTCACGAACACTGAATCAGGAACCATAGCCTCTTCCATCACGCGTACTGCGTAGAATGTATTTCCATTGGTAAGAACCTCAGAAACTGAAGCGTTCTTCTGGAATGCAAAGTCATTGACAACCTTCGCTACAGTGTTGAGCTCGCCTGCCTTATACCAGGTTGCATCATACTGTCTGTCAGAGTTTGCAAGAAGGAAGCTCTTCATGTTCTCTGCAGCAGCGAACTCATCATATACCTTTACAAGGTCCTCGTTAGCTGCAGCGATATCCTCAGCTGAAGGAACAACCTCGTATACTACATACTCGATATCCCTGCTTGCAGGCTGCTGGAAGAACTTCTTGTGAGCGTCATAATACTTCTTGATCTCGCTGTCAGAAACTACGATTGTAGAATCCTGAACATAACCGAAAGGTACCATCACGAATTCAACATCGAATGTGTTGTTGTTAGCCTCGATCTCATTTGTAAGCATGAGAGGGTTGGCAACATTGCTCTGAGCGAAGAGTGAATAGTACTTGTCATAGTACTGCTGTGTCTGTGCAGACTCAATAAGGTAATCCCAGTAAAGCTTGAGACGACCTGTCTCATCAGTAGAGATGTAGCTTACGAAATCATTGAGGAGAGCTGGAGAGAATACTCCGTTCTCATCACAGAATGCAGGGTTCTGAGTGATTACAGGGGAATCTATCACGCCAGAAAGGATATCTACGATTTCCTCTTCACCTACATTGATTCCTGCTGCCTTTGCATTTCTGATGAAGAGATGCTTGTCAATGAGAGACTGCCATGCAGCGTTTCTGATTGAGATCTGGGTCTCCTCATTGCTTACAGAAGAGCCTGTCATGATCTCGTTGATTGTTGTGAATCTGTCCACATCAGCCTGGAAATCGGTATATGAAATCGCCTTTCCGTCGATTTCACCTACATCATACTTCGAAGACATCGATGATGATACAGACTGAAGTGTGCTCGGGTCGATAATGAAAGACAACAGTGCCACAGCGATGAGCACTGTTATGAAAATACCGAGCTTTACACGAATTGTTTCAAGAACTGCCATTTTATTATTTGTTTTAGATTATTTACTGCTGTTCCATGCACACTATTGCACATGAGGGGGCGAAGTTAACAATTTTCTGTTAATCTGAAGCTATTTTTTTAGTAAAGGACCTATAAAATTAACAGAATCAATGACAACCTTGGTACTGTCCTGACTCATGATAGCGTAATTGTTGAACGGACGGAACAGTTCAGTATCCCTTGCCCTCTGGTCTGATTCCATTCCATATCCCTGCGCAAAACCATCCGGAGAATACATTCTGACATAGCAGTGGGTGTAGATTCTTTCATTCTTCTGATCCCAGTACAACGTATCAGTTTCCATCGTCTCCTGGTTCATCAGATTCTTGACAACCACGTTTCCGAATGCTTCCCATGATTCCCTTCCATCCTTGTATTTCAGATGTCTGGCATTGTCCGCAAGAATCTCTGTTTCAAGAGATCCCTCTTCATTATATCCGTATACGGAAATTCCTTTCGGGAAGAGTTCATAGGATAGAGTGTCGTTCTCATATCTCTCCATCAGAGGAGCTTCTGCCCTTAACTGTATTACACTGTTTTCTGACTGTACAATAAACATGTCATCAACAGTCTGTACAGGGGTTTCCTCCAATTTCAAGGCCTCGGCTTCCGCCAGTTTTCCTTTACATGAATAAACGACGAAAGCAACCGCCGCAGCGGTTGCAATCATCTTAAGGATATGTAATGATCTTTTCAAATCAGATTATTTCTGTGTCCTTACTGTTGTAGTAGCTCTGAGACCACCGCATGAAACTGTGTAAGACTGACCGTCAGTAACATCGTACATGAACGCCTCGGCTGTCTGTGGATAGTAAGCCGAATACTGTCTGATGAGGTCGTTTGCACTTTCTGCAAGAGTCTCGTCAGCAGCCTTCGCCTTGTTCATGAAGTCAACTGCAACCCAATACTTGGATCTCTGCTCGATATCGTTTCCTGAGCATGGCATGCTGCCCCAGATTGTTCCCATGAGCATATATGCCTTACCTGCCATTGCAGGATCGAGTTCTGCAGCAGCCTGAGCAGCGGCATAAGCCTTTGCTGTCTGACCGTTCTTATAGCAGAATGCTGCAAGTTCATACTGGTATCCACCGTCGGTAACAGCATCTGATTCTGCATTCTCGATAGCCTCTGTCATATACTTGACTGCGTTGTCAACATCTGCACGACCTGCGTAAAGTTTGTAAAGATTGTATGCAGAAACATGTGAAGGCTCCTTTTCATGCATTACAGTAACTGCATTGAGGAAAAGGTCGTTATCTGTACATCCCTCTGTAATACCCATCATCTTCACGATGTTCTTTGCAAGGTCCACATTCTGCGGATCAGCCTCGAATCTTGGAGTGAAGAGAGCTATAAGGTTGTCACAGCTTGCAACCTGGCTTGTGATGAAGAGACTCTCGATATCAGCAACAGTCTTCTCATTGCTTCTCTTCTCGACATCATTCTTTGCAGGCATTGCATTGATATTTTCTACAGCTGTCTCGTATGCGCTGATAACAGCCTCAGGATCAAGCTTTCCGTCCTTGTAAAGATCTACTGCTGTATTGATCTGGAAAAGATAGATATTAGCTCTAGCCTTTGTTCCAAGCTTTGCAACAGCCTCAGTAAGACCTTCATAAAGCTTCTCAGGCTCATCCTTCATGTAGTTGTACATATCAAGAGCCTTGTTGTTGAGAGAAGTAGTCTCGTATTTTGGCCAGTACTGGATACGCTCGTCATAGATCTTCATGATAGAGTCGATCAGAGCCTCCTTGTAGATAGGGTTTCTTGAATTCTGCTGGAGAACTCTCTTGAGAAGTGTTGTTCCGTCAGAAAGGAGAGAGTATCTGGCTGTAGGAGGACAGAGCTTGTAAGCCTGTCTCCAGTTAGGAAGAGCAGAGTCATAGTTCTTCTGCTTGTAGTACTCTGTATAATACGAGAGATACTTGATACATTCTGCGCTATCAGGACCAAACTTTCCCTGAGCCGAAAGTGTGCTGCTTGCGAAGAGAGCCATCGCTGCAACGGAGATTAACAGTACAATCTTTTTCATTTTGTTATAAGTGGTTTTATTTTATATGCGGTTTATATTTTACTGATACTGCTGCTTGATGAACCATAGGTCATGGATATTGAATCCTATTACGAACATAGCATATCTTTCCCTGATCATACCATTCCTTGCACTTGCCTTTTGTCCTAAATCCACTCCCAAGGTTATACCATTGTATTTTCTATATTCATTCTCTATAGGCAGCGTCATTCCGAAGGTGAGACCCATTGAATTCACATTATTTCCGTCCAACTTGTAATAAGCCTGGTCATAATAGAATCCAGCCCTGTATGTACATCTTCTGAAATAGTGCCTTATGTCATTTCTGTTAGGTACGATCTCGAATCCTGCCCTATATGAATTTGAAACTGTCGAAGTGAATTTTGAAGTTCCCACAGCAGCAAATCCCGGAGCTGAATCGATACCGGTCTTTCTCCAGTCAGACCTGAGATAGTTGAATTCAGCGCTCCACTTCTCTCCCCCTTTGAATGATATACCCAGACCAAGTTCATCTCCGAACTTAAGACCGCTTCTTGCCAACGTATCAACAGAATATTTCAAGGTGTCGGTAACACTCGACTGATTGGCATATCTGAAATTGGTCGAATATCCCTTCATGCCTGAACCCATCTTGTAGGTAGCTCCGACAATCATCGATACATCTCCCCCAAGCTTATGTTCATACTGAAGTCCGAATTTTCCGGTAACACCTTTCAAGGAAAGCTCGCTGCCGCTGTTCAGAGACCTGTATGAGCTGGAAGAATAGTTCATGTTGGTTATCTTGTCTATGCTTCCGAAATAATAGATGACTTGCGCACCGACTGACAGGTTCTTCCAGAATGTGGCTCCAGCACCTACAAACGCCTGGTATACACTACCTGTACCGAACGAATCATAAGCGATGTTTCCTGTATTTCCGATAATTTCCGGATTTGTCTCTATCGATGAAAAATCGTATCCTACATCACTGTATGGAGTCAGACCAACCATAAATGCAGACGATCTCCATATAGGGAAGGTCATTACGAAATCATAGATATTGAAAGTATTGTTTCCTGATGTTATATCGCCCTGAGCAAACATCTTGTTGTTCTGGACCAGACCGAAGTCTGCCATGAACGAAAGAGAATCCCTGGCTGTCACAGCTGCAGGATTCAGATAGTTTATGTATCTGTTGTTTCTTGTGGCTATACCGGTACCTCCCATACTCTTGTTGTATGCAGTACCCTCTTTTGAAATATCTCCTATAC
Source organism: Bacteroidales bacterium (assembly GCA_017549505.1). Lineage (GTDB taxonomy): Bacteria > Bacteroidota > Bacteroidia > Bacteroidales > UBA932 > Cryptobacteroides. The sequence goes on from JAFYUS010000042.1 coordinate 67,602, forward strand.
CGAAGATCGAATACGGAGAATACGCACCATAAGCGCCTTCCTGTGCCGACACGGAAACACTTATGATGAGAAATACTGACAACAGAAGTATCTTTTCAATCTTTCTTATCATATTCAACAGCAATTAATGCTAACCCCATCAAAACCAGGTTAGAAACTACAAAGATGGAGTTTTTCATCCGTTTTGCAAAATAAATCGCATCACCGCCGGTAAAAACAGTTATTTTTTCAGGGTGACGTGAAACATATCCTTCCAATTCAAATATTATGCCTGATATTACACCAGATTCAATGGAAGAAACAGTATCCTTACCTGTTTCAGACTCGGATTCCGGAGCATCAACAAGAGGTAGTGACTTTGTATATCTGTTCAAAGATCTGAATCTGGTTCTGCATCCTGGAGAAATGTTTCCTCCTTCATATTTTCCTTCCGAATCGAGAAAATCAATGCTCAATGTAGTTCCGAAGTCGAATATCATGCAGCCTTTCCCCTTGAAGAGATATCTCGAAGCTATTATCGAAGCTGCCCTGTCAGGCGTGATGTATTCCGGAATATCATATCTTGAAAAGAGACTCTTATCCGCAATCACAAGTCTGTCACATTCCTTTTCAAGTCTCTTTATATTGCTTTCAGTAAAATGTCTGACACTGCTGAGCACCATGATTTCAGGTTTTGACCTTGCAGTAAGCGACAATATGAAATCAAGCATCTTTTCGCCCTGGTATCTGAACGTCTTTCCTAAAGTCATTCCGTCACACCATGAGGCTTTCAATGCCGTATTTCCGATATCGATGATAAGAGAAGCCACTTTATATGTTGTTATATCAGGTGCAAAATTAAAAAATTATATCAAAGAGTAAATCACAATCTGGTCAAAACGTCATATGCTTTGGACAATGTATCCACATTACGTACAAATATCCTCAACTTATTGTCATTCTGTTTAAGCTCGAATAATTTAGGATTGAGACTTATATTTTCAAGTACTCTCGAAAAAGTATTGCTTCTGTAATACTGCGACATCGAATTATATATGAAGAAGGCTATCATCACACCGTTCTTTATTATTATCTTCTCAAATCCGAGTTTCTGTCCCAGCTGTCTTATCCTGACTATTTCAAACAGACGTGAAAGTTCTTCAGGTATGGTTCCGAACCTGTCGGAAAGTTTTTTCTTCATCTGCTCCATCTCCTTTTCCGAAGACAAAGAGTCAAGTTCCTTATATATCCTTATCTTCTCAGCTGTCACATCGATGTATGAGTCCGGTATCAGCGCCAGCTGATCTGTCTCGATCGTACAATCTGAAACATAATTGTCGGAAGAGCCCTTGGACGATATACCTGTCTCTACTCCCAGTTCCTCCATAGCTTCAGCCAATATCTTCTGATATGTCTCGAATCCCATGTCTGTGATGAATCCACTCTGTTCAGCTCCAAGAAGATTACCTGCGCCACGTATATCCAGATCCTGCATGGCGATATTGAATCCGCTTCCAAGGTCGGAGAATGATTCGATTGCCTTGAGTCTGCGTCGCGCATCTTCCGTTATGGAAACAAGAGGAGGTACGATCAGATAACAGAATGACCTTCTGTTCGAACGTCCTACCCTGCCTCGAAGCTGATGGAGGTCGCTCAAGCCTATGTTCTGGGCCTGATTGATGATGATGGTATTGGCATTCGGAATATCAAGACCGTTCTCGATGATGGTGGTACAAAGGAGCATGTCGTAATCTCCCGCCATGAAATCAAGAATCTTGTTTTCCAGCACCTTCGGCTCCATCTGGCCATGTGCGAGACATATCTTCATATCAGGAACGAGCCTGTGGAGTATGTCATGGATGGCCTGGAGTTCCTCTACCCTGTTATGTACGAAGAATATCTGTCCTCCCCTGTTCAGTTCATAGTCGATGATTTTTCTTATTTCATCATGGTCGAACAACATTATCTCAGTCTGGACAGGTATCCTGTTAGGCGGAGGAGTACTTATTATGGAGAGGTCTCTTGCGCCAAGCAGAGAGAACTGAAGGGTTCTAGGTATAGGCGTTGCAGTAAGTGTAAGAGTATCCACGGAAGCCTTGAGCTGACGAAGCTTTTCTTTCGCTCCGACACCGAACTTCTGCTCCTCGTCGATTATGAGCAGACCAAGATCCTTGAATTCGAATCCCTTGCCTATGAGTTTATGTGTACCTATGACTATATCAAGAGCTCCCGACTTGAGTCTCTTCTGGATATCTGATATTTCCTTTGCTGTACGAAGACGGCTGACGTAATCTATGTTGCAAGGAAAATCCTTCAACCTGTTCTTGAAAGTATTGAAATGCTGAAGGGCGAGAATGGTGGTCGGCACAAGAACAGCTACCTGCTTGCTGTCTGCAACAGCCTTGAACGCTGCACGTACTGCAACTTCCGTCTTTCCGAATCCGACGTCTCCGCAGACGAGACGGTCCATAGGACAGTCGTCCTCCATGTCACGTTTGACAGCATATACAGCCTTTTCCTGATCCGGAGTATCTTCATACATGAACGAAGATTCGAGCTCCTGCTGCATGTAGGTATCTGCGGAAAAGGCAAAGCCTTTGACGCTCTTTCTCTTCGCATACAGCTGTATCAGATCCTTTGCTATATCCTTTACTTTCGACTTTGTGCTCGCCTTCAGATTCTGCCATGCCTTTGAACCGAGCTTATGTATTTTCGGTGGCTCGGAATCTTTCGACTTGTATCGCGATATCTTATGAAGTGCATGTACGGAAACAAAGACTACGTCATTATCCTTGTACATGAGTTTTACAACCTCATGCATCCTCCCCTTGTCATCCTTCATCCTCACAAGTCCACCGAATATACCTACTCCATAATCTATATGGACTATGTAATCCCCTATCGCGAAGGATGTAAGGTCGTTAAGAGTAAGCTGTTCGCTCTTCTCTACTGTTCTTCTGATACTTACCCTATGGAAACGGTCGAAGATCTCATGGTCGCTGTAACAGCAGACCTTATTGTCATTGTCGATGAATCCGTTATGGATATTACATCCCGATATGAATTCCGGAAGCATGTTTCCGTTCTGGGAAAGTATGGATTTCAGCCTTTCAAGCTGGGATATCTTCTCTCCATAGATCCTTACCCTGTATCCGTCTTCAAGACGTTTTCTTATATCTTCGGTAAGAAGTTCGAAATTCTTGTTGAATACAGGCTGTGGAGTTATATTGAACTTCACGGCTTCCTCATTCTGTCTGGACAGAGGAAGTTCCATATATATTCTTCTGAACCGGTCAAATCCTGAATAGAAATCCTTGTTCCTGTACATGTCAGAAGAATCAAGCCATATAAGTGCGTCGTCAGGAAGAATGTCGGAAATGTTCACCAGGCCTGATTCATCTTCCGACAATGTTATGTCCGGATATATCTGGGCTTTATTTATCTTTTCCTTCGAAAGCTGTGTGTTGCAGTCGAATACACTGATCGAATCAATCTCGTCTCCAAAGAACGATATACGGAAAGGATCATTGTATGAATATGAGAATATATCCACTATAGCTCCTCTGATGGCAAACTGTCCCGGTTCCGCCACGAAATCAACTTTTTCGAAACCGTTTTCAAACATTGTCTCTACAATCCTTTCATGACTTATCTCATCTCCCACAGTGAGATGAAGCACGGATTCGTTGATTGCCTTACCGTCAGGTATCCCCTCTTCCAAAGCGGAAGGATATGTAACGACTATCAGTTTACCTTCTTCATATTCCAGTATCTTTCCGATGGCAGATGTTCTCTGAACACCGAGAGTCGACTTGTAGTTACTCCTTTCAAGCGTCTTTCCCGAGTCAGGAAGAAAGAATATCCTGTCTCCCTCCACAAGATTATACAGATCCGCCGCACAATACTCGGCGGAATCCTTGTCAGGAAGGACGATCATCTGGAATCCGTCATAATCCAGCTGCGAAACCACGAACCATCTGGCAGAAAGAAAGAGTCCGCTGCAGAAGGTTTCTGAAGATACGCGGATATTATCCGATAATAGGTTTATAGATTTTGTACTTATTAACATTTGGCCCTGTTTTCTGTTGATAACCTGTTTAAAACCCTGTTGAAAACAGATGATAAATAAATTATAAAATCCGGAAAATCGGTATATTCCGAAAGCCGTAAATCATTTCAAAGTTTTTTATAAAAATTTTATCAATGACTTCACAGCAGGGTTTTCAACATGAATACTAACTTGCAAATTACTGATAATCAAGTATGGAATCGAGTTTTCAACATATTAACAACGTTATCATAATCATCATATTTTAAAATAAAGATATATATTTGTATATAATTATTTTGATGACGACATGGCAACCGACTTCGATCCGCACAATATCAGTGATGGCAAAGATAAGGAATTGGACGGAATAATCCGCCCGCAGGACCTTCATGACTTTACAGGACAGGACAAGATTGTATCCAATCTGAAGATATTCGTCGCTGCAGCCAAGATGAGAGGGGAGTCTCTCGATCATGTGCTTTTCCACGGCCCTCCGGGTCTTGGAAAGACAACACTGGCGCATATCATAGCCAATGAACTTGGGGTCAATATGAAGGTCACTTCAGGCCCTATATTGGATAAGCCGGGAGATCTGGCAGGTCTTCTCACTTCGCTCGAAGAAGGAGATGTACTCTTCATCGATGAAATACATCGTCTGTCACCGGTAGTAGAGGAGTATCTTTATTCTGCAATGGAAGATTTCGTCATCGATATCATGATAGACAAGGGACCCGGAGCGCGTTCGGTACGTATTTCCCTCAATCCTTTCACGCTGGTCGGTGCTACGACCAGAAGCGGTCTGCTTACTTCTCCTCTGCGCGCCCGTTTCGGCATCACCTGCGCCATGGAATACTATGATACCCTGACCCTCGTCCAGATCGTCAAGAGAAGCGCTTCTATATTAAAGGTGGAGATAGAGCAGGACGCTGCATATGAGATAGCCCTCCGCAGCCGTGGCACGCCACGTATCGCGAACTCCCTTCTTCGAAGGGTTCGCGATTTCGCACAGGTGATGGGTAACGGTAAGGTAGACCTGCAGATTGCACGTTATGCTCTCGATGCCTTGAATATAGACAAGAGGGGATTGGATGCTATTGATAATAAGATACTTAAGACAATCATAACCAAGTTCAAGGGAGGTCCTGTAGGAGCCAATACCATTGCGACTGCAGTAGGTGAGGACCAGGGTACTCTTGAAGAAGTATATGAACCATTTCTTATAAAGGAAGGATTCATAATGCGTACTCCGAGAGGTAGGGAAGCGACGGAACTCGCGTATCGCCATCTCGGACTTGAAAAGGGTAACATCAATCTTGATGATCCTACGTTATTTTAATAACCTCTCATAAATGATAGGTAATCGGTCGATTTAATTGGTAAATCGGCCGATTTTTCTTAAACTTGTGCCCGAAATTTCATTTAACACTCTATAAAATGGCCGAAAAACTTATTTCTAAGATTCCTGAGGGTCCTTTGGCCGAGAAATGGACAAAGCACAAATCTCAGATCCGTGTTGTCAGCCCAGGCAACAAAAGAAAACTCGAAGTCA
>JAFYUS010000043.1 GCA_017549505.1 Bacteroidales bacterium
AATAGATTGGTATATCCTTACCGGATTCCAACCTTCCTTGAACTCTATTCTGTTTGATTCGACCCTATTCTTCTCCAGAAGATCGTTTACATTTATAGGCAACATAACTTCAATAGTTTTCAGCAAATTTAATCTTTTCCCTTTGACGAACGATATATCCCGTCAAATTTTGTCGATTAAGACACTTTTCAAACAAAAATAAGGCATTAAATATACACTTTTCAAATTCCAAAGTCTCTCGATTCCCCCGAGATTTTTGCGAAAAACATTCGCAACTCAGCGGAATCTATCAAAATTTTACACTTTCCGCCGAGATGCGAGCATTTTAGACATTCTTCACCATAGCAATCAACGCCTTCAACTGCTCTGGAGTAAGTCCCTTGAGTTCCTCCATGATGTCTGCGTCATCATTCAACTTCAGGAGCCTCGAGTTGAACTCCATCTGCTGGGCAAGAGGAAAGGCATCTATATAGCGGTTAGTGATATTGCTGTCTACAGAGTGGCCCATACTCTCGGATATGTAGTTATGAGGAACTCCGGCGTGAGTAAGGTTTGTTGCAAAGGAGTGTCGGCACCAGGTGCAGCTTGGCTGGACTTCCCAACCCATACTCTTGACAAGACGGCGGACACGTTTCTTGATGTTCTGGTTTTCCATAGCGACACGTTTTCTCCTGTCGCTAGGAGTCTGAGCGTCACCATATATGCCAGGAAACACTAATGATCCTTTAATCGGAGGAGCCGCAATCTGATCAAGAATAGTCTGCAATGGAGGAATGATAGGAATCACGACCTCCATGTCACTCCTGTCCTCTGTCTTCTGACGGACGAAGTGGAATGACTTCTTTCCGCTCTGGAAATAATGATCATTGTATGTCAAGTGTGCTGCATCTGCAAGATTGAATCCATTGCCTAGATACTGAACAAGGAATAGACCTAGAGAGTAATGAGTATTCTCTTTCCAATCTACATCCCACTCCTCCGGATAACGCTTTTCAAGGAAACAGTTATACAACTCGGTCATCTGCTCGACTGTCAGGTAGAACGACTTTCGGGTATTACCCTTTGGTATTGAAACCAGTTCATCATCCTTACCGAAAGGGTAGTCGGTATGAAGCACGTATCCCAGTTTTTCACAAGCATACCAAGCCACACGGAAAGAGCGCAGATACATTCCGATAGTCGATTTGGATATACCATCCGCAACCAAGGAATCACACCACTTCTGGATATCAGCAGCTGTGATTCTGAAACCTTTTATTTCACCAAGATATTTCACAAACGAATTCTTGGCTGCACGATAATTAGCCTCAGTGCCTATAGACTTCTTCTTACACTCTGCATCCCAGACCTTCAAGAAACTGATTTCATCTCCTACCCCTGTTATCATTGTTTTGATTGCAGGAATAGTCAATCTCTTTGATCGGCTTAAAGACACCACCATATCGTAGTACTTATCAAACTCCGCTTCAAGTTTAAGCTTGATATCATATGGTCTCTCCCCTACAAAGTTTGCTGGAACGCGTCCTCGTCCGGTCGCCTTACATACATTTATAAACTCATCACCGGTGAGTTTCATATCCAGATGATAATACCATTTCTTACCCTGCTGATGGAAGCAGATAGCTACAGGAAGCTTACCCTCACGGGGAGCATGACGAGTATCCAAAGTCACACGAATAAAGCAATCACCAACTTTTTGTGACTTCAAAACCGGAAATCGGGAACTTTCATTACCTTTGTTCAATTCAATATCTTTCATAAATCCTATCTCCACCAACTTCTGTACCGCTTTTTTGCGGAACTCATAGGGGAACTTTAGGGGAACTTGAAATGTTTTAATTATACGTTTTAACGAGTTTTCAAGATTTCCACAAAGATGCTAAATAATTGATTTACAGCAGAATATTATTTAGGTAATTTCGCAAATTCCTCCCTATATGGATTCATAATCATGAGGTCCCCAGTTCAATCCTGGGTCCCGCTACAAGAAAATCAAGCACTTACGAAAGTTTCGTGAGTGCTTTTTTGATTCTAGGGGACACTGGATAAGTTTTAAGCCTGAATTTCAGGAATGCTGATAGATACCCTATATCTATGCATGATTTCTTTACCTGCCTCCTTTGAGGCGACAGGATCTAAGATATCAACAACCGTTACTCCGTTGTCTTTATCAAACACATATGTGTACTCGGAATCTATCGTACAGCCATTGATGGAACACTCATCAAATAGAGACTGTAAATATTCAGAATACCTACTTTTAGCCTCATCAATATTTTCAAAACCCAACGTTGTGAGTTCATTTCTTGTGTTATCGTCACTGATAACGGAAATCGTTAAAATCATCTTCATATTTACAAATCACCTATCAGATAATCAAGGACGCTGTCCCAATCAGGAAATCTTTCCGAACCGAAATGGATCCATTCCCCCTCAAAATCGCGCACTCCGTGCTTGTCACGGTCATCTATAAGAATATCTCCCTTGCAGAGATGCTTGCAATGGGTAATCACCATCTTCTTGTGAAAAACATCGTCCAGATATCTGGTAATCCATATCACCTTGTCGCTCCATGCCGACGGGTTTCCCCATGGGGCCGTTGAAAGTATATAGCAATCATAGCGTTCATTCAACTTCCTGACAGCCTCAAGCGCACCCGGCATCGGCTGCATCTGGCTGAAAAGCCCCGGAATCTCATCTTCTCTTCCTTCATACTCCTTCAGCGTTTCCTCACTCTGAAGTTTCAGGGCTGAGTCAAAATCCACGATGACTCCGTCCATGTCTAAATACAGTCGCTTCTTACTCATTTCCAATACTTCCTTTTAGATTTCATATTCATACCCTTTCCATCTCATTTTATTTACTGAAAAATCATAAAAATCACGACCGTCGATTGGTCTATACTATAATATAGTAACAAGTGGAAAAAAATTCATATTTTCGGCAAATATTTTTCTTATTTCTTCAGTATTTCAAATTACTCCCATGCCAGGCGAGGGCATGAGACGCTGACCTCCTTGCCGTCAACCGTACCTGTCCATGTCCAAGTGTTGTTGAAATTCCACAGATCGGCATACTTCGAGTATGCTTCGCGCATGAACGTTGTGATGTCTGTACAGTTGTACATCACGTTACCATCAGAAGAACTTCCGCTAAAAACGGTTGCACAATCGGTTAATCCTCCGTACCTTCCACAGAAAGGACTATACTGCTGAGATGAACATGATACAGTCGAGTATGACAATTCGACATAGCAAGTCCAAGCATATCCCATAAGGCCGCCAATTTCATCGGCATAACGTGGCGCAGAGATATTACCGTCTGCATAACATGCCTGGATCCGTGCCTCTGCACCGCAAATACCTCCAGCCCAATCATCTTCAACTACCATATCTATCTTTGCCATGCAAGCCTTGATGATGGCATTGTAGTTGGAACTTCCTGCTATTCCTCCCACTTTACTATTACCGCTTATCTTTCCAAAAAATCCACAATTAAGAGCAGGTTCATTGGCATTTCCAACACCGACGATACCTCCAACAGAGACTCGCCCTCCAATATTGGCGTTTACCATACATCCGTCACAACAACCGCCATAACTATAACCGGCTACTCCGCCAACATAATCACGACCGTTTATAACAAATTCAGAAATCTGTGATTCAACGACACAGCCACTGACAAAAGTATCAGAAGAAAGACCACCCATAACCAAGCCGGCAACACCTCCGACATAATCTATACCGGATATCTCAGAACCTTCCTTGAAGATTACCTTACAGTTATCTATGCTCGCTCCCACGAATGAACCGGCAATCGCACCAACTCTGTTGGACTCTGGAGTATCAATCCTGACACCGCTTATGGTCAGATTCCTGACATTTGCATAATTGGCTTCAGAGAAGAGTCCCTGATAGTCACCGGTACGTTTGATATAAAGGTTACTGATAACATATCCCTTACCATCGAGGTTTCCGCTGAATTCGAATGGCTTCCAGTTGATGTTGTTCAGGTCGATGTTGTTTGCAAGTACGAAATGCTTGTCAGGATAATCCTTCATGAGCATAAGCTGGGCACCAGTCGTGATGACATATGGTTTGGATGAAGTTCCGGAGCCGGATTCGAATGACTGGGCAACCGTTCCATCCCACTGGTCGCTGTATGCTTCCTGGGTAGTCACCACGACCTCATCACTATATGATATGCCCTGAGAGTTCACTGCATATGCTCTCACATAGTATTTTGTACCGGTTGTCAATTCAGTTACTTCACTGGTGAATTCACAGAGTGACGCTGTAGTACCGATCGAGGTCTTGTAATCATCCACGGTTGGAGACGGATTCAGGCTCCAGCAATGACCATAAGATGTGACCTGCTGACCGCCGGTCTTCACGATTGCTCCATTTATTGAGAAGGATGTTTCCGTTACATCTTCTGCTGATGCAGCACATGTTACAGAAGGAGCGGATATTTCTACCTTCTCACACTTTACGGCAAGTGTAACGCTGCCGGAACCGTTTCCGGAATATGAGAAAGTAAGAATCTGAGAATGTCTGCCGTATTCCATCCGGCTTCTGTCTACGGTAACGGTAAGCGCCAGCTGGCTTCCTGCGGGCACGGTACCTGTCGTACTGTTGAGAGACAACCACTGAGGAATATTGGAAGCTTCATATGCACATCCGGAATCCGTATTGTTATAAAGATATATGACCTTGTTCGTCTCATAGTCTCCGAAATCAATTTCTGTATGAGACAACGAAAAGGCCGAAAGAGGTTTCAGCATGATGTCAGCCTGAGAAACCTGTCCCGGAATCACCTCAACACGTATCGACTCTTCGCTGTAGCCGGCCTTGCTGAAGGTAAGTGTATAGTCGCCGCCTTCAAGGTCCTTGAATTCATAGATACCTGCAGGAGTGGTCGTAACTGACTTTCCACCTGGTGTTATCGTCACAAGACAATTATTGATCATTCCGCCATGGGAATAATCCTTAACGACTCCCTGGATATCACCTTCAAGTTCAACGACCAACTGACTGCATGAAATTATAGAAAGCAGACCTAAAACAAATACAAAAAACCTTTTCATATATATCTTCAAACAATAGAACTTTCAAAGTTATATAATCTGAAATAATTACTGATGCATAAAGACGAAAAACATCTGGTCATAAACTAGTATTTACATATCTTTGCACAATGGCAAAGATAATTCTCAGCATACTAGGACTTATATCATTAGGACTTGGAATATTAGGGGCATTCCTGCCCGTACTTCCCACAACGCCGCTGCTTCTTCTGGCAGCGGCGTTGTTCCTGCGGAGCAACCGCAGGCTCTATGACTGGCTCATGAACCATCCCCGACTCGGAACATATATATCCAACTTCATGGTCCATAAGTCCATACCGCTCAGAATCAAGATAGTAGCCATAACATTCCTATGGCTGACGCTTCTTTACTGCGCGGTCTTCGTTGCCGGACATTGGGCATTCCGGCTCTTCTTCATATTGCTGGCGGCAGGAGTGACGATCCACATCCTGTCATACAAGACATTGAAATAAGACGTCAGATCTTCAGCTTGATGCCTGCTTTTCCCAGAAGCCCTGCAAGAAAGACGCAGAGAAGGGAGAACAGTACGCATTTGAGCAGACCAGGAACTCCGCTTAGAAATCCGAAAGTATACAATCCGAAGAATGAGAATATGCTGTACAGTACGTACGGCATCATGTAGACTGTGAGGGTCGCGGTGCCGGAGGCAGCGACCGAGCGGAACCAGCCCGTAACACCGTATGCTTCAAGGACGCGCAACACTGTATAAAGAGCTACGGAAATTGCAGATACATACAGACACCATGGGAGGGTTCCGAGGAGCTTGGAGATTATCCACCAGTGGTGGAGGATGGTGGCGGCGAGGGTGAGGAGCGCGGCCAGTGCGGCGGCGCAGCCGCAGCGCACTGGGCCGCGCCACTGGAAGCAACGCCTCTCGGCAAGAGACAGAAGCATGCCTCCTGCTGCCATGATCGCTCCATATCCGTTACCGATGTGCAATGCACCGGTCATATCTGAAACGAAAGTCCGGTTCGGAAGGATGGTACCGCCCTCACGCATCGGTGTAATCAATATGTTCACCAGACATAGTGCAAGCCATATAAAGACGATTCTTACAGGTTGCTTACGAGCCAGCAGATATGTTACAGCAGTAAAACAGTAAGCCCATCCGATCAGTCCGAGGATACCCCACCAGCCGGCCTTGAAATAGCCTCCTGCAGGGGTTCTGAATGTGAATGCAAGGAATACCAGGATTGCGATTCCGAGGGGCTTCAACCACTTCTGAGCCTTGAAATCTGAAGGATAATGGTTCCAGACCATAAAGAAACCGGACACCATAAGTATACGGTATACACCCATATTGTAGCCTAGGGTAGAGGCAATATCGCCTTCACTATTGACAGTAAAGGCTCCCATAAGAAGAAGGGCCAGGGTTCTGTACAATATGTGACCTAGAGTGGATTCTCCGGAATATCCCTTTGCAAAACGACGCTCGATTGCATAAGGTATCGACATACCCATGGCAAAAAGAAACATAGGAAACACTATATCTGCAACCCCCATTCCATCTTCCATTCTCTCGAAATGCTCCAGAAAATGAGGTACTCCTCCGACAGTCCACAAGTCATTGACGAAGACCATCAGCAGCATAGTAAGGCCTCTGAGCATGTCTATCGACATGTTGCGCCTTGCAAAAAGACTGTTTTCCATAGATTATTTTTTAGAGCGGCTCTCTTCCTTAGCTTTCTTCTGCTCGAACTTAAGCCTGTATTTCTCCAATACTGCAGCATCGCGTTCAGCCTGGCGCGCAGCTTTCTCGAGGGCATCCTTCTTTCTCTGGCGTTCCTTTTCCAGACGCTTCGCCTCCTTTGCGGCAGCCTTCTCAGCATCACGTTTATCCAGCTCTGCCCATCTGGCCTCTCTTTCTTCCTGCTTCTTCTTTCTTGCCGCTTCCTTGGCAGCCTTCTTTTCTGCCTTTATGCGTGCCTTTTCAGCAGCTGCAATCTCCTTAGGGGTAAGTACCGGCTTGGCAGCCACGCTGTCAACCACAGCAAGACTGTCGGAAACTGCCAGAGAATCCTTGACTGCAAGGGAATCTCCCAATGAAAGAGAATCCTTTACGTTCAGACTGTCGGAAAGTGACGGAAGGTCCGCCTTCGACAGACTGTCTGCGAGGGCGAGGCTGTCAAGCCGAGCCCGCTCGGCTGCCTGAGCCTCGGCCATCTTACGCTCACGTTCACGCACAGCCTTGAGGGAATCCCTCACTTCTATCTGCCTGTAGACATCATTCATGTAACCCGGGAAGTAGATATCTGTCTGCTTGAACGTAGCCTTAGGACGCGCAGAATATGATTTTCTTTCGCTTGGACGAAGAGACAGAGGGGTCACTGCATTACGGTCAGCAGGTCTGCGTTCAGGCTGCCAGTTGAAGCCTTTGAGAACCTTCTCGTCGTCAGCGAGCTGCACGACCGGATAACCGTCATTCTTAGGAGCATCATAATAATAGATGCGCTCTATGTCACCATCCTTGAAGGTCGCCGAGAGCATCTTCGAATCAGTCTTGTTCACTGTAGCCAGAGCATCATTCTCCTCGATGAAGAAGAGTGCAGACGCTCCTCCGAGAGCGTCGAACCTCTTCAGACCGCCCTTCTCATCGAAGAAGGCGAGCATTTCGGTAGCTCTGATCTGGTCAAAAAGTTCAGCATCTTCCTGAATCGTTATGAATGCCTCTGACATAAGGCTTGCCTTTGTCATGGCACCGTCGCTTATAACGACGGTGATGCTGTCTGCCGCATACTGCCTGCGCACCTCCTGCCATATCACAGGTTCATTGAAGAGTCGCGCCAATGAATCCAGATCGGAATAAACAAGGGAGTCGCATACCACCTGCATGTTCTTCTTGTATATCCTCACATTACGCAGCGCTTCCAGAAAACCTATCCTTGTCGTATCTGGAGGAATGACCTCAACCGTATCGGAAACCGCCAATGAATCAGTCATCGGAAGGTCCATGGATGGAACCGAATCCTTAGTGGCCAATGAATCCGTCATCGAAAGGCCCATGCGGGCACCCGGCACCATCGGAGGAATCACGGGACGGGATGTGTCGGCAACTGATGTCGAATCATGCTGCGGCGGAGCCGCAGATGCCCTGCGGGCCGGAGTCTTGGCCCCTTGCGGGCCAGACTGCGGGCCACCAGGTCCCTGGATCTGAGACGGAGCACCAGCTTTCATGCCCTGGTTCTTACTGGCCTTCTGAGCTTCCGCTGCCTTCTTTGCACGATAGTTGGGGTCGTTCATGGCCTCTTCCTCAGCAGCTTTTGCAGCTGCTTCGGCCGCTTTCTTCCTGAATTCTCCAACCGGATCGACATCCAGATCGGAAAGTCTCTTTGCAGAAGCCTCAACTACAGTAGAATCTATATCACACATCCTTACTGTGTAATATACCAGCTTTTCTGCTCCGAGATATACAGTATCGACCGAGCCGTCCTCTTCTTCAGTCTGGGTGATGACTGCAGGCTTTCTGGTCAGAGTGACTTTTGAAAGGGAATCCTGATACTGCAGGCGGCCGGCAAGAGCGAAGACGTTTCTTGTTGTATCTGTCATCTGAGCTCGGCCCAGCATCTCCACATCCTGGGTCATCCTGTAGAAATAAAGACTGTCGCACCATCCTTCCTGGTCCGGAGTCATCACGTGGACATCATCATTGAAAAGAAAGACTTCCCTGCCCCTGTCATACCATCCTTTTTCCGACGAAAGCATATTGTCGTCCTGCCATGCATCCGTACCTTTACCGAAGGTCGCAAGATTCAGGTCGGATTCGTATATGAGGCTGCTTGTCTTTACGAAGATAGAGTCAGTGAACATGTTCACATCCTTGTCGAATGTGAACCTCTTTATCTTCGAATCATATGTACCTTCGCGGCTCTCGATGATCTGACCGTCCTTGTCCCTCATGGCTCCGCCATTCTTGAATATGGCCAAAGAGTCCTTGGTATTATAATCCAGATGCCTTGTACGCAAGGTGTTATGGTCCTTATCGGTAAGCTGGACCACAGATCCTCTGAACTGGGCAAGGTCATCATCTATGAGATACTTGAGATTGTCGCTGGTGAGGACAGTCTCCTCCTGGAGGATGCTGACATTTCCCCATGCATCGATGACCTTTGTCTCAAGGTTCCACAATGCCGTGTCACATATGAGGTATGTACCGTTATGAAGGAACCTTGCCGGACCGACGACCTTCCTGTACCTGCCGCCCTCCACATCCACCATCTTGGCAGACTTCGCACTCATCAGCCATATAAGGCTGTCCTTCTGCTCCTGATCCTGCTTTTGAGCAGAAAGGGGCAGACACATCAACATGGTCAGGAATATATAGGTCAGTCTTTTCATCAGGCCGCTTCCTGTTATTCTGTCTTACGGAACTTGGCATACCATCCGTCACGTTCGAAGACGCAGTCCTCGAACATCGGATCGATGACGATGTATGTTGTTTCGATCTTTGAATCGATGAAGTCATCGATAGCCTTCATCTGAAGCTCCTGCTTTGCATTGCCGAGAAGGAGAGTATAGTCATTGCTGAATGATGCCGGATGAGAAGGGATGATCTTGTCTACCTTGATGATCTTGTAGACTGTGTTTCCGTCACGTCCTTCATTGTCAAGAGACTCGACAGGATCGGATATCTCACCTTCCTTGAGGTCTACGATGGCAGCATAATCCTGAGGCTTGAGCTGGTCGATCTCGAAATACGACGAACCTGTGTTAGGGTCAGCCATCTGACCTCCGTTTGTCCTTGATGCAGGATCCTCGGAATAGAATCTCGCTGCAAGCTGGAAGGTTACGGCCTCATTATTGAGTTCGGTCTTGAGACTGTCGAGGACACGGAATGCTTTGCTACGGTCCTCAGCAGTATATTCAGGCTTGAGAAGGATATGGCGTGCATTGAACATGTCACCCTTCTTCTCCAATACTTCGATGATATGGAATCCGTCCGGAGTCTCTACGATCTGCGATACCATACCCGGCTTCAGAGCCATAGCCGCATCAGAGAATGCAGGCCAGAAGATAGACTTCGATGCCATGCCGAGCTCACCGCCTTTACGTGCACTGCCCGGGTCCTGAGAATAGATTCGTGCAAGAGTAGAGAATTTCTCACCATTCATGATTCTTTCACGGATGGCAAGAAGTCTTTCCTTTACTGCAAGGTTGGCAGCTTCGCGGTCAGGATAGATGCAGATCTGGCTGAGCTGATATTTGACCGGAACCATCGGAAGGTCCTCAGCCTCAGTTGCATCCACATACTTCTGCACGTCATATGGAGTAAGATCCGGAATCTTTCCCGCAATCTCCTGCTGCATCTGCTGGGTCAGGGTCTGGTCCTCGAGATCCGAACGCCACTCCTGACGGAGGCGGTATATAGGCTTTCCGAACTCCTTCTCAACAGCTTCCTCGCTGCCGAGATTGGTCTTGAGCATGTCGATTCTGTTTGCAAGCTCGCTCTCGACCATATCGTTGTTCACTACAAGTGAATCCACTCTTGCCTGCATGAGGAAAAGCTTCGAAGACATCATGTTTTCAAGAAGTTCGCACCTCGCCTTTCTGTCCGACTTCATTCCGTAATTGTACTGCATCATCTGCATTTCGGATTCTATATCCGAAATCATGATCACTTCATTACCGACAACGGCTACTGTCTTGTCCACTATGCCGCCCTGATATTTCTGGGCTGAAGCGTTTACAGAAGCGGCTGCAAACAAAAAGACAGCCACACCTTTCAAGATATGCCTCATATTCTAATAAATTACTAGTTTTCCGTTTTCGTGCGCGTCTTTCAGCAAATCCTGTTCCAAAGAGGAGATCAGGGCCTGCTTGCGCGTGCTTATTATAATATCCTTTATCCTGTCTGACGCATACTCTATCGGAGCATGTTCGCCAGATCTGACCATTGCAGAAACATAGGCAAGGTTGGTCACTCCGGTCGTATCATCCTGTCTGACCCATCCGTTCTTCAGCTGACCGAGCATGGCATCGTATGGCATTCCCATCTCTCTTGCCAACACAATGACATCCTGCCACTGATCCTTCCATGTCGTGAACATCATCGCCGACGAGAAAGCCAGACTGTCCGCTTCCAGAAGATCATTTGCATCGGAAGAGTTCATCTTCTTCCTTATCGTCTCCAGCATCGGAGACTCTGTATGTATACGGAGGAAACGTGCCTTGACAAGAGGTCTGTCAAGCCGGAAGTTATCCTTATGAGACTCGTAATACTCCTCTACCTTGTCATCAGAAACCGCCGTATCAAGTCTTTCATTCACATAAAGCTGCTCGTATCTGTACTTGAGCAAGGATATCCTGTAGTCCTCCAGCTCCCTGGAGACGTCCTTTTCTGCTTTCGAAAGCTGTTCCTCGGCAATCGCCAGATAGATCCTGTCCGAAGCCCATACGTCGATGATCTGACGGGCAAGAGCAATGCTGTCCTCGACAGAGATTCCCTTAGGCACAATCCCGTCTATGTCGCTGCGGTAAAGCCTCTCCTTGCCTACCTGAGCAACGACCTCTCCGTTATGCAATAAGTCCGAAATCGCCCTGCACGACGACAAAGTCGGCAGGACGATCCCTATGATTGCTATGATACTGAGCAGTCTTCTCATTATCTTGAATAGTTCGGAGCCTCGCGTGTGATGGTCACATCATGTGGATGTCCCTCAAGATATCCTGCATTTGTGATACGTACGAACTTGGCGTCACGGAGCTTCTCGATGTTTGGAGCACCGACATAACCCATACCTGCGCGAAGACCACCTACAAGCTGGTATACGACCTCGTTGAGGGTACCCTTGTAAGGAACCTGAGCCACGATTCCTTCCGGAACGAGCTTCTTGATATCCTCTTCCATATCCTGGAAGTAACGGTCCTTTGAACCCTGCTGCATAGCCTCGAGCGAGCCCATGCCACGGTATGACTTGTACTTACGTCCGTTGAGGATGATTGTTTCTCCTGGTGACTCCTCCACTCCTGCGAAGAGAGAACCTGCCATGATTGTGCTTGCACCGGCTGCGAGAGCCTTTACGACATCACCTGAATAACGGATACCACCGTCTGCGATTACAGGAACACCTGTACCCTTGAGAGCCTCCGATGCCATCATGACAGCTGAAAGCTGAGGCATTCCGACACCTGCGATGACACGTGTAGTACAGATCGAACCAGGTCCGATACCGACCTTCACTGCACTTACACCGGCATCTGCGAGAGCCTTTGCTCCTTCCGCTGTAGCGACGTTACCTGCAACGATCTGAACATCAGGAAGAGCCTCACAAGCACTCTTGATCACGTTGAGAACGCCCTGTGAATGACCGTGAGCGGTATCCACGACCACTGCATCGGCACCTGCACTTACAAGCATCTCGATACGCTCGATTGTATCAGACTTCACACCGACTGCAGCTGCAACGAGAAGACGTCCCTTGCTGTCCTTTGATGCGATAGGATTATCCTTTATCTTCATGAGGTCCTTGTAGGTGATCAGTCCGACGAGCTTGCCGTCTGCATCAACTACAGGAAGCTTTTCGATCTTATGCTGACGAAGAATGTCAGTCGCTTCAGGAAGGCTGATACCCTTTCTTGCCGTCACGAGATTATCCTTTGTCATGATCTCTGAAACAGGCATCTTCGGATCCCTCTGGAAACGAAGGTCACGGTTGGTAACGATACCCACAAGGAAACCGTTGTCATCTACAACCGGAATACCGCCGATATGATGCTGAGCCATCATGCCGAGAACCTGACCTACTGTCGCATCCGGACGGATGGTGACAGGATCGTAGATCATTCCGTTCTCAGCTCTCTTCACACGACGTACCTGTTCCATCTGCTGTTCGATAGTCATGTTCTTGTGAATCACACCGATACCACCGGCGCGAGCCATCGCGATGGCGAGTTCAGCCTCGGTCACAGTATCCATCGCAGCGGATACGATCGGAGTCTGGATGGTGATGTCCCTTGTGAACTTGGATGACACATCCACTGTCCTTGGGAGAACTTCAGAATGAGCCGGAATAAGCAAAACGTCGTCGAAGGTAAGTCCTTCAATGATTGGAGAGTTTGTAAATGTCTGCATCTTAATGAAGCGTTTGGATTTATATCTATGTAAAATTAGGCAAATGTAATCATTTTTTCCGATATATCTGCTTGTTGCATAGTCTAAGTTTCACGATTCTTGCAAATCAACCAAACAACGACGTGCGCCACAAATATCTAGCTATCTGAAACTTACGTTATTACCCTGCATTTCCATCTATGCAGGACAATCAGATATCTCATTATAAACCAATAACTTACACAGCACGCACGATTTTCATATGGAGAAACTTGGATATCTGTATATGGCTTGCCTGCGTATATTTCCTCAGAATCGAAGCCACTTCCATCTTCTGCTCATCAGACAACTGAGTTATCATTCTTACCGGGACAATTCCACATTGATTGCTTATAACGTTCAGAATATCATGATATATAGAATCTGAACCGGAATAATACTTTTCACGAATATCGTAGTCTGCTCCAGAAGTCGATCTCATTGCATGTAACATCTCATCGGCACTTCCGTAAAATGACAGCAACAATTCCTTATCAAAAGGCCAATAAATGTTTATTATATAATCAGTCAGCATTTCCTTTTCATCATTATTCAGATTATTCATAAGACGTCTTAACTGGGCATAAGACAGATAATGGTCAACATCATGACATCGTCTGACCTCATGCACGGCCTTCCTGAGTCTTTCGCTACAACTGCTCAATGGTTTCTGAACAGAAAAAGGATGTCTGTCAAGAAGATATGCAAGAAAATTCCACCTGTATTCTTTAGCCTCACGACAAAGTGATTTTTCAACCGGATTATTGCCGATATACACTATTGCCGACCTTATCTTCTTGCTCCCTTTCTTAGGTGCACTTCCGAAACTTTTATGAAACAATGGTCCATGACGTCCCACACCAACATTATATTCCTTGACAAACAAGGAAGTATAATGTCGAATAAATGCGCTTATCACTTCTAAAGAATCTGATAAAAGAAGAATATGTACATGATCAATCATCAGACATAGTTCCACCACCTTTAAAGCATATTGTTTAGCAACAATAGAGAAAATTGTATAGAAAAGCAGAAAATCCTCCCTCTCATAAAAGATATTGAACCCATTTACTGTTCTTTGATACACATGCATGAATTCCCCTGAAATAAACTTTCTTTTTCTGTATTTCGTCATACTACTTCACATTAATGGTCAGACGTAAAGCGACAGATCGCCACTTGTTTCCACGAATGTAATAGGTATGTTTCCAAAACATGATAAAAAAAAGAAAAATACATCGAATGTTTTTTATAATTCTGCTGTATTTTTCTTTTTTTTATCATTAAGCATATGAACCACGCCGAAAAATTTTTGCAGATCTGATAACTCCGCACGCATCGTGCGACACAAATCCCTATCAAGTCAAGAGATTACGCAATCCTCCTGCATAGCAGAGACAGCAGAACAAACACACAAAAACTTACTACACAACAAGTTACAGCGCACAATTATTTGAAACACAGACGTCCCTGCCAGGTCTGGCGCTCTTCAAGCTTCTTGTCAAGCAGACGGATAAGCTCCACGTTGCGGATCAGCCCCCAAGGCGTCTCGTTGACAAACCGTGGCGGCACCTCTCCGACGAAGCGTTCAATATGAATGTCCGGACGTAGTCTTTCCAATATATCGGCAAAGAAATCAAGATACGCCTCCAGACTGAATCTTTCAAAATCTTCAGGACGTTCAGCGAATTCCTTCTCCATGCGGGTTCCTTTTACAATCTGCAGCTGATGAAACTTGACAGAACGTATCGGAAGGTCATTTATCATGTCGCATGCATCCAGCATCATCTGCCTGGTCTCTCCCGGAAGACCTAGTATGAAATGCACACCGACATCGATGCCTCTTTCTGCCGTCATCCGTACGGCACGCCGGGCTGTCTCGAAGTCATGACCCCGGTTTATACGGAGCAATGTAGTGTCGTAACATGACTCGATTCCATATTCAAGTATGACGATAGGGGCTGTACGCACACCCTCTCCGGCCAGAGAGCGAGACCAGCCTTCAAGGACAGAACCATTTGCCAGAGCCGCCAGATAATCAAGTTTCTCCTCATCGACACAGTCCGGTCTGGTGCCTATGACGATTCCTACAACCTGAGGATGGCTCAACGCCTCCTCATACAGCGACTTCAGTCGCTCAAGAGGAGCATATGTGTTTGAAAATGCCTGGAAATATGCCAGATAATGCTCGGTCGTACGGTAACGGACCTTGTGGAACTCGATGCCTTCGTCCATCTGCTGATGAAGACTCTTTCCTGCAGTGCTGTATGAAGGATGGAAAGCTGCATTGTCGCAATATGTACATCCGCCGCGCCCCACCTTTCCGTCCCTGTTGGGACAGGTGAAGCCGGCGTCGAGAACTATCTTCTGGAGACGTTCCCCATACTTCCGCTTGAAGTACCCTACGAAAGAATTGTATCTTTTCCCTTCTGGGAAACATATATTTTCTATTTCTGGCAGCATGGACGCAAAAATAAGCATAAAATTCATAATTTTGCAAGGAATGGATTAGGCTATAGAGCATTGAAGACTCAAGATATGCGTAATAACTGATTAAGCATCAACAAATTAGTCATTTCCCCTGCAGAACTTGGACAGCAGGACAAATAAACAATGCATTAATACTCAACAACTTACAACGCATAGACACATGAACACCAAAAAAATTCTATCAGCAATCTGCATGATGGTAATCGCATTTACAGGGTATGGTCAGACTAAGAGGATGGCAGTTACGGCATTGTCCGAGAATATGATGAGGCTGAATCCGGATTATGAGTCGCCGCTGGAGACGCAGGCGCTGATGGGAACTATCGTGGAGATTATCGGCGAGGAAAGCTACTGGAGGCAGGTTGTGACACCTGAGCCGTATACGGCCTGGTGCACCAACCTGGGACTTGTGGAGATGACTGCAGAGCAGATCAACGAATACAAGGCAGCGCCTAAATATATCTGTACAGTTCAGCATAGCGGAGTTTATGAGACACCTTCAGTGAAGTCAAGACGTCTCTCAGACCTGTCCATGGGCAATCTGTTAAGAATCGTTTATAAAGAAGGCAAGAAAGTAAAGCCGTCGGTAAAGAAGAAATGGGCTGAGGTCATGCTTCCTGACGGAAGGAAGGGATGGACACCGGCCACCGATCTCAAACCGTTTGCGGAATGGGCAGGAAAGCAGAAACTCACAGCAGAGAATATCGTCAGCACGGCCATGCAGTTTGAAGGTACCCCTTACCTTTGGGGAGGCGCATCAAGCAAGGGCCTCGACTGCAGCGGACTGGTAAGGCTTACATTCATGATGAACGGACATCTGCTCCCTAGAAACGCTTCGCAGCAGGTCAATCATGGCAGGGAGATCATCATGGAATGTGACCACAGCATCACTCCTGATTCAGACAAGCTGTATCAGGAAATGCTCAAGAGAACAAAGAACCTGCAGCCAGGAGACCTGGTATTCTTCGGTTCTCCCGAGACCTTCTGGTCAAAGGAAAAGATCACACATGTGGGCATCTATATCGGAAACGGAAGAATCATCCATGCGTCGCACAAGGTCCGCGTCAATTCACTGATTCCGGGCGAAAAGGACTATTACGAGAATTCACATCGTCTTCTTAAAGCACGCCGTTTCATAAACTGGCAAGGCCCCGGTATGATTCCGATCATCCAGAGCCCTGCATATTTCCTTTGGTAGAACTTATCCTTCCGGATAGAATTTAGATGCAACGGGAAGTCCCGAAGGGATCACGAAGTGATGACCTTCGTCCTTCCATCGGTCCTCATCCCATTCAGGGCTGAGGTATGGTCCTTCATGGTCTGCAAGGAATGAAAGATAGGTTATCTCAAAACCCTGCGCCAGATACTGCGATTCATAGAAGGTCTGTACTTCAAACAAAGCATCGACAGCATCGCGACCGCAGAGAGACGAGAGTCCGCTTTCATAAAGACGCTCCCTGTCAGCTCCGTAAATATCTGTAGCACAAGCAAGTATCTCAAGTCCATTCTGCTCGGCCATCGCACGGGAATACTCATGGAGATAACGGCTGTCTGTCTTGAGATGGACGATTCCGCCAGCTTTAAGGAAGTTGCGGTAGCGGTTCATGAAAAGAGGGGCTGTAAGACGTTTCTTTTCACGGCCGATCTGAGGATCGGCGAATGTGATCCATATCTCAGCGACTTCCCCCTGGGCAAACAGCGATTCGATGAACTCGATGCGCGTACGCAGGAATCCGACATTCTTCAGTCCATGTTCCTCCGCATACTTGGCACCCTTCCATAGACGGGCTCCCTTGATATCTACACCGATATAATTGAATGAAGGGTTACGTTCGGCAAGGTCCACGGTATAGTCTCCCTTACCACATCCCAGTTCAAGGATTATCGGATTGTCATTCCCGAAGAAGTCACTCCCCCAGCGTCCTTTCAGCGGATGGTCACAGTTCAGGACCTCGGATGTAGCCGGCTGGACCAGACACCTGAATGTTTCGTTCTCCTTGAATTTTCTTAACTTATCTTTTCCCATATCGATTACTCAACTCGTTGCATATGCAAGGACCGGCGCCTACTCCTTCGGAGCAGATCCTTCGGTCTTCGGGCGGTTGCCACGGCGGTTCTTGCCTCCTCCCTTCTGTCCTCCGCCGCTGCGCGACTTCTTCTTTTTCTTGCGCTTGCGCGCTTCGTCAAATCGGTTGATGGCATCATCGCCGACAGCTGTCACGAATTCAGGTGCCACAGGATCTGAATCATCCTTGAGCGAAGCAGGTTTCTCGCCGTTACGGTTCATGCGTATGATATCCCATACATCCTCGGCATAAAGAGGGTAAAGATTTGCAAGGGACTGAGGATCATAGGAGAAGTACATGATCTCACGAAGAATGTCCGTCTTCATCAGATATGCAAGTCCATCCTCGAACTCAAGTGGATTGTGTACCTTAGGAATGCGCGACTGTGCATCCATATATGCCGCTGTCTCATAATTGAGACAGCACTTCAGCTTTCCACACTGACCGGCCAGCTTCTGAGGATTCAGAGACAGGTCCTGACAACGGGCAGCAGAAGTCGTGATCGACTGGAAACTGGATATATAGTTCGAGCAGCAGAGTTCGCGTCCGCATACACCGAGGCCGCCGATAAGGCCGGCCTCCTGGCGTGCTCCGATCTGCTTCATCTCGATCCTGATACGGAATTCTTCTGCAAAGACCTTGATCAGCTGACGGAAGTCCACACGCCCGTCAGCGATGTAATAGAATATCGCCTTTGTACCGTCTCCCTGGAACTCTACATCACCAATCTTCATATCCAGACCAAGTTCGGCTGCAATCTGTCTTGAACGGATCATGGTCTCATGCTCACGTGCGATTGCTTCCTGCCACTTCTCTATATCGAAAAGCTTTGCCTTGCGGTAGATCTTCTTGAATTCATATGTTTCAGGATTCATTCTCTTGCATTTCATCTGGCGGCCCACAATAGGTCCTTCGAGAGTCACGATACCCAGGTCGTGGCCGTTGGCGGCCTCGACAATCACCATGTCTCCCATCTTGATGCTCTGTCCTGACGCATTCCTGTAGATACCTTTACGGGTATTCTTGAAGCGCACCTCGAAATAATCCTTGTACTGTTCCTGGTTTACCCCCGCGAGCCAGTCATAGACCTCAAGCTTGCAGCAGCCCTGACGATATGTACACTCGACCTCGCCGTTCTCGGTCCTCTCGACTATACATCCGCGTGAACAGTCATATTTCTTTGATTCTGATGATGTTGTCATATACTAAAAAACATACGGTCGACAAGGTCGCAGAACAGAATCTTGGAATTTACATTCCTGTCTATCATGTACGAGACCTTCTCTATATTTGTTATTGTCTTCGAACAGAACTTCCTGCCACATTTTCCGGCAATTCCAGTATAAAACGCCTCTTCCTCCTGAGGAATGGCTGCAATCTGAGGAAGATTCTGCTGAAGCATGAATATCTTTCTGATACATTCCGCCGCAAAGGTACAAAAACCTTTCTGTTTTTCGCGTGACTCAAGAGCGGCGATCTGTTCCCCACAATCCAGTGCAGAGGAAAGGTCACGCGATATCAAGGCATTCATGAGATCCGAAAACAGTTCCATGAACCTGTCATACTCCTCCCTGTCTCCTATCATGCTTAGCGCTGCACCTACGCTGCCGCCTGCGGCGGCAGCCTTCGCCTGCGCCTCTGACGGCGAGACACCCATTCTTTCGACCAGAACCTCTTCTACCTCTTCCTTGCTCAAAGGAAGCACCCTGAGGCTCTGACAGCGCGAGAAGATGGTCTGCAAGACCTTCTCCGGCGCATGGGTAATGAAAATGAACACCGTATCTGCAGGCGGTTCCTCTACCATCTTCAGGAGTCTGTTCGCAGTCTCCTGATTCATCTTCTCCGGAAGGTAGAATATGACGGCCTTGTATCCGTCCGCTACAGATGTAAGAGAGAGCTTGCCGATTATGGACTTAGCCTCAGCCACAGCAATCAGGCCGCTCTTGCTTTCTATTCCTATGGCCTTCTGCAGGTCCGTCTCCATGAAATATGGATTTGCAAGGACCAGCTCGCGCCAATACTTGATGTATGACTCCGATGTCGGCTTATCATCGGAAGACTTCGGTCCCTTGTTGACCGGGAATATAAAATGAACGTCAGGATGTATGAGTTTGGACATCTGCCTGCATGACGGGCATTCTCCGCAGGAGTCCCCGTCATGTGGATTGCTGCAGTTCAGATACTGCACATAAGCAAGGGCAAGAGGAAGCGCCCCACAGCCCTCATTCTCATAAAAGAGCATGGCATGGGCCACCCTCCGGCTGTCCGCCATAGACCGCAGGGCATCCGCCGCTGCCTTGTTTCCTATGATATCGGCAAATCTCATTACATTATCCTGTCTGCAGTAAAATGTGCCAGTTCTATAAGGTTGTTCTTCGCTTCAGACTCAGGGAACATATCCAAAGCCTTGACAGCTGCCTCAACATATGAGTTGAGTTTCGAAACTGCGTATTCCAGGCCACCGTTTTCCTTTACGAAAGTTACAATCTCATCGCGGTTTTCCGGATGAGAAACTATATCTGAGACCAGAGTCCTTACATGCACCTCTTTCTCGCTGCCTGCATTTGCGAATGCACCCAGCAACGGCATTGTGATCTTCTGCTCAAGTATATCTGCTCCTAGAGGTTTGCCTACGGCATCAGTACCGGCATAGTCAAGGATGTCATCCTTTATCTGGAAGGCCAGTCCCAAAGCCACGGCATAATCCTTTGCTGACTTTATCATATCCTCTGAGGCACCTGAAGAAATAGCAGCGGACACACATGCCGCTTCAAACAGCGATGCAGTCTTGTTATATATGATCCTCAGATAATCGTCCTCATCGGTATCTCCCTTCTGCGCCTTCTGAAGCTGGAGCATCTCCCCTTCGGCCAGGTCGCTGAGAGTCTTTGCAAAGATCTTCATTACCCTCGAAGAATCATCTGAGGCATCTATCACAAGCTCCATGGCCTTGACAAGCCAGTAGTCACCTACAAGAACCGATACCGAAGGACCCATCAGTGACATTATCGTAGGCACTCCCCTGCGCTTGTCGCTTCCGTCCGCCACGTCGTCATGCAGAAGAGTCGCATTGTGGAGGAGTTCGGATGCTGCGGCATATTTGATTGCAGATTCGTAAACCTTTCCTCCCGAACACGCCTTCGCCATCAGAAGAGACAGCATAGGACGCAGCTGCTTTCCTGAATGGGCAAGTATCGAGTCGTTGGTCGAGTTCAGAAGTCCTATATCGCTCTTCAATGAAGATGCAATACGGTTCTGAACCGCCAGCCAGTCCACTCCAAGATATTCCTTTATCGCCTTTATATCCATTTTCTATTTCTGTAACATTTCCAGAAGCTGCTCAGTCGTGTCTGCAAAGCCGATCTTATCCATGGTCTGCTGACTGAGCATCTTCTCGTCAACATAGTGCTGAAGAAGATTTCTCAAAGGCTCATAAAAGCCTTCATGATTCAGGACGAATATCCTACCGTCATACTGCTTCAGATGGATACATGCAAACGTATCCATTATCTCATCCAAAGTACCGATGCCGCCGGGGAGAGCCACTACTGCGGTCGTTCCCTCCCTCAGCAGGATCTTTCTCTCGGCCATGGTATCCGTCCATATGACTTCCGTAAGGTCCGGATAAACATATTCCTTCATGAAGCGGGGGATGACTCCACGATGATAGCCACCGACAGCAACCAGTTCATCTGAAATTTCACCCATAGTTCCCTTTATCGTACCTCCGGAAACGATCCCGTATCCACACAACGAAGCCGCCCTGACGAATTCGCGGGCGACTTTGTTGTACTTGGGATCTATTTCAAAACTTGCCGAACAGAATACGGCTATCTTTCCCTTCATCTTGATTCTAGAAGAAGTATGCAACAGAGAGGGTAAGACCTCCGAAGTTACCTCCCTTGATCATCTTATACTTGTCGAGGACATTTCCGTTCTCGACAGTATCCACTGACTTCATCAGGTTACCGAAGTTCCAGTTGTATCGGCATACGACCTGAAGCTTCCAGACGTCAAGACCAGCACCAAGTCCGATACCATAGTCAAGCTTGTTTACAGCATCAGATGTCCAGATGTCCTTGATAGCTCCGCCACCGTTGAGGGCGTAGCCTACAAATGGAGAAACATCGAGGAACGGTCTTGCAACGATGAGGTCAAGTCCCCACTGAACTGAAGTCATGAACTCAAGATATCCCATTGAGACCTGCTCCATTGTAAGGTTGTCCAGAGCGCTGACTCCTGTATCAACTCCGATGGCAGACTGCTTGAGGCTGTACTGAAGAGCCGGCTGGATGGAAAGTCCCACCAACGGAATGTTGAGATTATATGCAACACCAAGATGATAGCTTGCAGGAGATACCTCCTTTATGTCCTTGATGCTGCTGGTAGGGAAATTGACTCCCGCCTTCACACCGAAGCCGCCTTTGGCTTCTGCTGCTGTCAATCCAGCAAAGAGGATGGCAGCAATCAATAAAATCCTTTTCATGATAAATCAGATTTAGACAAGGGCGTCGAGCTTTGCTGCAAGTTCTGCCTTTGTGATGACACCTACATGTCTGTCCACAAGTTCACCGTTCTTGAAGAAGAGAAGAGTAGGGATGCTTCTGATATTATAATTCATAGGAGCATCATCGCACTCGTCAACATTGCACTTGCATACGAGAGCCTTACCCTCATATTCGGTCGCAACTTCATCAATGATTGGAGAGATGGCCTTGCATGGTCCGCACCATGTTGCCCAAAAATCAACAAGCACAGGCTTGTCCGTGTTCAATGTCTCCGCGAAATTCGCGTCTGTAATTACATGTGCCATAATAATTTATTTTCTTTTACCGCCAAACATGAACGCAAGGGAAACAGTATATCCTCCGAAGTTGGACTTGTTGAAGAGAGAATCGAAATCCTCACCCTTGATGCTGTTTCCGAAGTTCCAGTTGTACTGTGCGGTAAGCTGTAGGAATCCAAACTGGACACCTGCACCGAGTCCTGCACCGTAAGAGAACCTGTTCACGTTTGCCCATTTGTCAAAATCACTTGTATCTACGCCAAGGTTGCCAAGAGCGTCTGCAAGCTCACCGCCGAGGATTGATTCGGTATCACCGGTCTGAGCGACAGCATAACCCACAAAAGGAGACGCCTGAGCAAAGATACGTACCTTTCTATCTGCAAGTCTCAGGCCCCACTGGATGTTTACAGGAACTTCCACATAGCCGAAGCCGAGCTGAGATTCCACCTGATCGAACTTTGTAGCCTTCACATGATAAAGGATGTCCGGCTGGATAGCGAATCCGAGCGGAAGGTCGAACTGCCATGAAATACCTGCCTGATATCCGAGAGCACCTACAGATTCGACATTTTCAACATTTAGGTCAGTTACATTGACACCAGCCTTGATACCGAAGCGCTTCGCATCAGCATCTGTAGAGAGCAACGCTGCCATGAGTATTGCTGCAGAAATTGCAATAAGTTTCTTCATATCTATGGGTTTTTAAAAACATTAGACCCGCAAATATAAAAAATTCGCGGGTCTAATACAACAGCTAGTATGATTTTTCAACATTCCATACAAAGGCTCGGACTCCGAGATCCGGTGTCTCCTCGTCCTTGCTTCGAAGCATTGCGAGGATGTCGTCAACCTTCTCGTCCGGCACAAATGTCAGGATAGCATTGTTCATAACAGGCCATGCATGGTTGCCGAGATGCGGCTCACCATCAATCCCTCCGCGACCTGCGATATCCTGCCACATCGTGAATCCTCTGCAGCCTAGTTCCTCCAGAGCATCAACAATCTCCATGTTATATGCCTGGTCGTATGCTATGAATATACCTTTCATGATTATTCCTTTTAATTGTTTCTAGCAAGTTTGCGTGCACGACGACGTTCCTGCCATGAGGACAGCGAAGCGTAGACGGTCGGGATGATGACGAGGGTCACGAGCGTCGATACAGAAAGACCCCATGCCACAACGACACCGAGCGAGCGCCACATTTCCGATCCTTCTCCCCTTCCCAGGGCCATCGGAATCATACCGAGGACTGTAGTAAGGGTTGTCATGAGGATAGGACGCAGACGCGACTTGGCTGCAATCACAGAAGCTTCTGCCACGCTCTTTCCTCTTTCCTGCATGAGGATCGTGTAGTCGATGAGCACGATACCGTTCTTCACTACCACACCCATAAGAATGAGGATACCGACCATTCCCATCGCACCAAGAGGCATATCCGCAATCCATAGTCCGAGAAGCACTCCGACGAATGCAAATGGGATCGAGAACATGATCACGAACGGACTCATGAACGATTCGAACTGCGAAGCCATCACGATATACACGAGTATGATGATCATCGCCAGGAGCATGAGCAGGTCGCCGAACATTTCCTGCTGATCCTCGTACGAACCTCCGATTTCGATTGAAAGCTCAGAAGGTATGTCAGTGGTCTCGAGGATCACGTCGGTAGTCGCTACCGCGTCAGAAAGCGCTACACCATTGGCAACCACGCCTGAGACAGTGATGAGACGTTCACGGTTCTTTCTCGAGATCGAAGGAGGGGTAAGCGACTCGACTACGGTACCGAGGTCCTTGATGCGGACCCCCTTGCCCATATTGTTGTAGATTATGATATTCTCAATATCCTCAACGCTGGTACGGAATTCCGGAGCATAGCGCACACGGATATCATACTCGTCACCATCCTCGCGGTAGAATGACATTGTCGATCCGTTGATTGCAGAGCTTAGGAAGGACGATGCAGTCGTACTGTTAAGTCCGTTGACCGCAAGTTTCTCACGGTCGAAATCAACCTGATACTCAGGAATATACTCATCACGGCTCACAAGGACCTGAGCGAAATCGTCTGTTGCGAGCATCTTGGTCTGGATTTCCTTTGCAAGAGCGTCTGTGCTCTCGAAATCATATCCGTAGATCTCGACGTCTACGATAGAAGCACCTCCCATTCCGCCGCCACCTTCTGTCACACGAACCTTCTTGAACTCCGGATAGTCGGCAAGAATTCCACGGATCACATCAGCGATATCAGCAGATGAACGCACACGGTCCTCCATACTGCCGACGTTCATGTTGTATGACATCACATGGGTTCCGTTGGTCTGCATTGAAGCGAACGAGTTGTCTGAATCCGCCTGACCGAGAGTATATGAACAGTTTACGATCTCAGGGATAGCTGCATCGAACTTTGCATAGATTTCATGAGCAAGACCTCTTGTGATATCCTGTCCTGTACCTGCAGGAAGTTCAAGCTGGATGGTTATACGTCCGTCGTCAGACTTAGGCATGAACTCTGTCTTGAGCGTAGGAGCGATGAAGCCTACTGTCGCAAAGAACACGACAAGAGAAATCAGGACTACGGTCTTTCTATGTCCCACACACCAGTTGATAAGACGGCCGTAACCTCTTGAGATAAGGTCGATGAACTTATTGAAGTTTCCGAAGATCAAGTCATGCAATCTTCCATGCTTCGGTTTGAAGCGCAGGAACTGCGAACAAAGCATCGGGATGAGCGTAAGGGCTCCGATTGTCGAGACGATCATGATGATGCTGACAATCCATCCGAGCTGCTTGAACATCAGACCTGCCATACCCTTGATCATTGTAAGAGGAAGGAACACGGCGAGCATCGTCAATGTCGAAGCGATTACTGAGATACCCACTTCCTGTGTCGCATGAACCGCTGCTTCCTTTGGTTTTGCACCTCTCTCCAGGTGGGTAGAGATGTTCTCGAGCACCACGATCGCGTCGTCCACGACCATACCGATGGCGATGGAGAGCGAGGCCATGGAAACGATGTTCAATGTGTTTCCGGTAGCCCAGAGGTACATCAGTGATGCAAGAAGTGAAATCGGAATCGAGAGTACGATGATGAATGTGGCACGCCATCTTCCAAGGAAGAGGTAAACCACCACCATTACGATGAGGAAGGTTACGAGAATTGTCTCCTTCAACGAATTGAGGGTATTGATGATATTG
Organism: Bacteroidales bacterium; assembly: GCA_017549505.1. Classification (GTDB taxonomy): domain Bacteria; phylum Bacteroidota; class Bacteroidia; order Bacteroidales; family UBA932; genus Cryptobacteroides. Next base: position 25,735 of record JAFYUS010000043.1, read on the forward strand.
TCCGAACCGTCCACTACAGTTCTTATCTCGATATCTGACGGAAGACCCTTCTCGATGTGCTTCATGGCCTTCTTTATACCCTTGATCACATTGACGGTGTTTGCATCAGCCTGCTTCTGGATGACGATCTGGGCACTCTGGGTACCGTTCAGATACGACTCCTGATACCTTTCCTCCACACCATCAATGACACGTGCGACATCACGAAGATAGATTGTCTTGCCGCCTACATGACCGACAACGACATTAAGCATCTCTTCTGCAGCGTTGAACTCCTTCTCTACACGAAGAGAGTATGAATTCGATCCGATATCGATGGTACCTGAAGGGACATTCCTGTTCTCCGATGCGATGATCTGAGAGATCCCGGCGACAGTAAGTCCGTAAGCCTCGAGCTTGTTAGGATCGCAGTATACCTGGATCTCACGTTGAGGAGCACCCGCGATGGATACTGTACCCACACCTGAAACTCTTGCAAGAGGAGTCGCGACCTTCTCGTCAAGAATCTTGTCAAGAGCCTGATAACTCTGGTCGGCTGTGGCCGACATGATCATGATAGGCATGTCGTCGGCGCTGAACTTGAAGATGACAGGGAGTGAGGCTCCGTCAGGAAGTACTGAATTCACCATGTCGAGCTTGTCACGGACGTCGTTTGTAGCGACGTCAATGTCGACTCCTTCAATGAATTCCAATGTTATGAGCGAGATGTTCTCCTTCGAAGTCGAAGTCATGTCCTTGAGGTCGCTCACACCGTTGAGGGAGTTCTCGAGAACCTTGGTAAGGTTGGTCTCGATATCCTCCGCACTGGCTCCCGGATACGAAGACATGACCATGACCACGTTCGCATCGAACTTAGGGAACCTGTCCAAAGATATGTTTACCAGCGAGAATACTCCGAAGATCGCCAACGCTATGAATACAAGCGAGGTGGTCACCGGGTTATTGACCGCTTTTCTGTATATGCTCATATTATCCTTACTCGTTTACTGTAACCTTAATACCATCCTTGAGACGGATCTGACCTCCGGTCACGATCCTGTCACCGTCCGAAAGGCCTTCGAGGACCTCATACTCGGTTCCCATGCGGCGGCCGAGAACGACCTTGGTGTATGTAACGGTACCGTCTGCATTGAGAACATATACGAATCTCTCGCCTGAACCCTGCTGCTTCACTACAGCAACGTCTGGAATGACTACATTATTGTTCGAACCGAAATCCACGATCACGCGTGCGAACATTCCCGGACGGAGTGTGCTGTAGTTGTTGTCCACTACCACCTCAACTGTGAATGTACGGGTTGCAGGGTCGATCGTAGGGTAGATCTTTCCTACCTTTCCATAAAATTTTGTTCCCGGAAGCGCATCAGCAGCGATCTCCACTGAATCGCCTTTCTTCACCTTTGTGTAATCTGATTCTGAAATCGCGACAAGAAGCTTCACAGGCTTGATCTGCTCGACGGTATAGATAGGGGCGCTCATGGCATACATGTCACCTGCATCATAGTTTCTTGCTGTCACGACACCGTTTACAGGGCTGCGGAGAACAGTGTTCTCTTCAAGGTTCTCCACCTGAGTCTTTGCCACCTTCACTGCAAGCTCCACTGCATCAAAGTCAGACTTCGAGATTCCGCCTGCCTCGTAAAGAGCCTTGAGACGCTCGAGTTCCACTTCCTGGTTCTGGAGCTGGAGCTGTGCCTGGAGAAGGGATGACTTGTCCATCTCTGCAAGGACCTGGCCCTTGGTCACGTTGTCTCCGATCTCTACGTTTATCTTTGTTATACGGCCTGCCATCTGAGGGGCGATGTTGTTCTTTACAAACGCCTGCACTGTCGATGTATATGTAGCTGTCTGAGGAACTTCCCTCACGGAAACCTGCTCCACTGAAACGGTAGGAGCGACATCAGCCAAGACTTCTGTCTGCTGAGCACCTTTGCTTGCACTGTTACCGCATGATGCAGCCAGGATGACAGCAAGGGCAGCAACTGTTGATCTGAAAATAGTCTTCATATTATCTTTTTATTTTTTATTCTTCAATAAAGTCCTGACCGAGAGTCTGTTCAAGCTGTGTCTTGGCTGTCAGGAAGTTGAGGATTGCCTGCGACTCCGCAAGGCGGGACTGAGTAAGGGCGAGCTGGGCATCGTTGAGCTCGATGAGAGTGCTGCGGCCCACCTTGTATGACGCCTCTGTGATGTCATAACCCTTCTGAGCGGAAGCGACAGCATCCTGGGCAGCATAGTAGCTCTTCATGCTTGTCTCCATGGTTGCAAGGTTCGACCGGATCGCGATCTTGAGCTGACGTTCTGTATTGAGGGTCTGGAGCTGCACCTGATCGTACTGGTTCTGCGCCTGACGGATCTGATGGTAACGCTTTCCGCCCGCGAAGATAGGAATGCTGAGACTGAAGCCGACAACTGAATAAGGTGTCCAACGATACTCGCTGAAATTAAAGTCGTTGGTCATGGCGTTCATGCTGTAGTTGAACATCATGGCAAGCGAAGGAATGTTGGCATACTTCTGGACCTTGATGGTCTCTGCGAGCATCTCAGCCTGGATAGCCAGCTGCTTCATCGTAGTATTGCGGTCAAGGGTGACGTCTTCATTCTCCTTGATGTCGTAAAGCATCTGCTCGGCATGATCCGAGAGCTTGCCGGCAACATCGAGGTTCATGTCAAGGTCAACACCGAGAACGGCCTTCAGCTGCCACAAAGCAAGGATTACAGAGCTTTCTGCATTATATACGTTAGGAATTGCATTGGCTACAGTAGTCTTTGCACGGATGAGTTCCATTTCGGAAGCCTTCTGCACGTCATACTTCTTCTGGGTCTCTGCAAGGTTCTGCATCGCATTCTCATAAACCTGCTTGTAGACATCGAAAGCCTCTTTAGCCATGAGGGCGGAATAGAATGCATTCTTTACCTGTGTCACCATATCAAGACGTGACGAACGTGCCTTCTCTACGGCAAGTTCCACATCAAGGCCTGAAATCTTCAGACTCTGCCACAGCTGGGCATTCACCAACGGCATTGATGCCGAAAGACCTGCGCTGAAGTTGTTCCAACGTCCGACTTCGAATCCGCCTCCGTTTGATGAAGCACCGGCATCCGGGGTACCTTCCGGCATCTGTACTCCATCCGGAAGGGTCGTACCTTCACCGCCTTCAGGAGCGCCTTCGCCACCGGCGGCACCGCCGCCCATTGCGCCACCGAGCGCACTCATATCAAAGTCCATGTACATCACCTGCTTCTTGATGGTTCTCTGGAACGATCCGGATGCATCAATCTGCGGGAAAAGGGACGCGTATGTGCCTTTCTTGGCAAATCCGGTCCTTTCAATCTCCATGTCAGCTACCTTTACTGACACATTTTCGCTCAAGCCGATCTTGAGCGCCTGTTCCAAAGTGATCACTACAGGAGTTTCTGCTGAATCTGCAGCCTCCAGTATAGCCTGGACTTCAGATTCATCCACCCTATACTGCGCAGAGGCAGAAAGGGAAGCAGCAAGGAAACCTGCAATGACCGCTGTTGTTACCGCTAATTTTTTCATCATCTTTTAAAAATATACACTATTTTATTCGTTTTCAGGGCGCAAATTTACTGCAAATTTCAAGCCGGAAGCAACTTGATTTCTGGCTTAAAATGACATTGTTTTGGTATGAATATCCTAAACTTCTGCCGTAATGTCAAGCCACTCGTATTCTCCGCCCCAGATTTCAAGGAATTTCATGAAATCTCCATTCGAGAGGACAACACTCGCCGTGTTGTCGCAGGGGTGGAAACTGATGCGCTCAGCGGTCTGAAGGTCCTTGTCAAGGAAAAGCTTCACCCTATGTCCGTTAGGGAAATGTTCTTTGGTAAGATCCTGTGTTTCAGGATCATGAATCAGACCAAGAGGAGATACTGAACCCGGGAGGAGGCCAAGGCAGCGTTCCATGCGCTCGGCAGAGGCAAATGATAATTTGCCCTGCCGGAGCATATGTTCGAGGGAATGGATCGCCAGTTCCTTATGACACTCGAAAACCACCAGATAATGGCGGTTTCCTTTATGGTTTCTGAAGAAGAGGTTCTTGCAGTGGACGGAATCTATATCCTTCCAGTATTCAAGAGCCAGCTCGATCGTGGGGAGAGGCGGATGGGTATGGAGTTCATATTCCAGACCGTGCTCCTCAAGATGGCGGAGGACTTCATCTATTCTGGCTATTCCTGTCATTTGTTCAGACTTTTAGCATAGTGGGTAGGAGCAGACTTCTTCTTTTCAGGATGAACTATCATTGCCGGCTGCTTCTTCACATGGCTGTAGATAAGGAATCCGATTCCGAGAAGTATGAACGGAATGCTGAGCAGCTGTCCCATGTTAAGGATCATATCCTGCTCGAAACCTACCTGAGGCTCCTTGATGAACTCGATGAGGAAACGCATTCCGAAACAGCCGATGAAGAACGTTCCGATGAAGAATCCCCTATGGAGCTTAGGAAGCCTGTACTTATACATCAGTATCTGGAAGATTCCCAGAAGGAAATAGCTGAGGGCTTCGTAAAGCTGGGTAGGATGCTTTGGCTCTGTCTCTCCTCTGAGTTCGAAGACGAATCCCCATGGAAGACTTGTGACATCTCCGTAAATCTCTGAATTGCAGAGGTTTCCAAGACGGATGAATGTCGCAGCGAAGCATACTGCTATTGCAAGATGGTCAAGGATCCATACGAAATCGAAGTCGTATTTCCTTCCATAATGCTTCGCGAACCACCACATGGCTATGAAGAGGGCTATCGTACCTCCATGGCTCGCAAGACCGCCTTTCCATGGCATGAAGATCTCCCAGAATCCCTGCCAGCTTCCAAGGTAATAATCAGGCTGATAGAAGAGGCAATGTCCGAGACGTGCACCGACGATGGTACCGATAAGGAGTGTATAAAGAAGGGGATCAAGAAGAGTCTCAGGAACTCCCTCTCTTCTGAAGAATCCTCTGAAGATAAACCATCCGAGAATGAATCCCGAGATGAAAAGAAGCGAATACCACCTTATCGAAACCGGACCGAGACCGATCAGTTCCGGATTCATGCTCCAATGTATTGCCAACGTCTCAAACATATACTTTCATTTAATTACAATCTGCAAATATAACCATTAGACTGAAAACTCCGTCATAAACTGCATTAAAAAGGCGCCCCAGAGCCTAAGCCCCTCGGAGCTGTCGCCACAGGCGACTGGGGGTAAACGAAAAGAGGACGTTCTAGGACGTCCTCTTACCAAATGTATGTTAAGTGTTACTTATTACTTACGCTCTGATTGCTGCGATACCTGGAAGCTCCTTACCCTCAAGATACTCAAGCATAGCGCCACCACCAGTAGAAACGTAGCTTACCTTGTCAGCATAACCCATCTGAGTTACAGCTGCAACTGAGTCACCACCACCTACGAGTGTGAATGCACCGTTCTCTGCAGTAGCCTTTGCAAGGATCTCAGCGATACGGTTTGTACCCTTTGCGAATGCAGGGATCTCGAATACGCCTACAGGACCGTTCCAGAGGATTGTCTTTGAGTTCATGAGAACCTCCTCCCACATAGCGAGAGTGCTTGGAGCTGCGTCCATACCTTCCCAACCGTCAGGAATCTCTGAGTTGAGACAGATCTTTGTATTGGCGTCGTTAGAGAAATCGTCAGCGATTACAACCTCCTTTGAGAGATAGATCTTCACGCCCTTCTCCTCTGCCTTCTTGAGAGTATCGAGTGCGAGCTGCATCTGGTCGTCCTCACAGAGTGAACGTCCGATCTGACCGCCCTGAGCCTTCTTGAATGTGTATACCATACCACCACCGATGATCATGTTGTCGACTGCGTCGAAGAGCTTCTCGATGATAGTGATCTTTGAAGATACCTTTGCACCACCTACGATAGCGGTCACAGGGTGCTCTGGAGTCTTGAGAACGTGGTCGATAGCCTTGATCTCACCTTCCATCACATAACCGAACATCTTGTCGTTAGGGAAGTACTCTGCGATAAGAGCTGTAGAAGCATGTGCACGGTGTGCTGTACCGAATGCGTCGTTGATGTAGCAGTCAGCGTAAGAAGCGAGCTTCTTCACGAATGCCTTCTGGTTCTCCTTGACTACAGCCTTTGCTGCCTTCTTCTCCTCGTCGGTAGCGAACTCGCCTCTTGGCTTGCCCTCTTCCTCAGCGTAGAAACGGAGGTTCTCGAGAACGAGAACTTCACCCATCTTGAGAGCAGCGACCTGCTCATCAGCAGCCTGGCAGTCATCAGCGAACTTTACAGGGGCACCGAGGAGTTCCTGAACACGGCCGAGGATGTGCTTGAGAGAGAACTTCTCAGTTACGCCCTTCGGACGGCCGAGGTGTGACATGACGATAACTGCACCACCCTTCTCAAGAACCTTCTTAAGGGTAGGGATAGCGGCACGGATACGTGTGTCGTCAGTGATTTCCATCTTCTCGTTGAGTGGAACGTTGAAGTCAACGCGTACAATCGCCTTCTTGCCGGCGAAATCGTAAGTGTCAATAAACTGTTGCATAATTGTATAGGATGTATTAGTTAAATTTTCGTCTAAAACCGAGCAAATTTAGTAATTTTCGTGGAAATACCTATCTTTGCGTACAGAAAAATCAGCCGCGCCTAGTCGCGGCATTAACATTACCCCATTATGATGACGATTGAAAGCCCAGGCGCATTCTGGAAAGACTACGAACTCATTGATTCCGGCAACTTCGAGAAACTCGAAAGATTCGGGCCGTTCATCATGGCCCGTCCTGAGCCTAAGGCTCTGTGGGACAAGTCATTGTCTGATGGAGAATGGAATAAGATGATCCATACCCGCTTCAAGACCGGAGCAGGATTCGGCAAGGCCGGAAAGGAAGACAGCGGCACATGGGAGCGCAAGAAGAAGATGGATGACCAGTGGTACATCCGCTACAACGGCGCGCAGGAAGGTCTGAACTTCTCGCTGCGCCTGGGTCTGACTTCCTTCAAGCATGTGGGAGTCTTCCCTGAACAGTCATCCAACTGGGAGTATATCTACAGGCAGACCAGGGAGTTGGTAGGAAAGGCCGAGGCAGAAGGAAAGCCGAAGCCTAAGGTCCTCAACCTCTTCGCATACACCGGAGCGGCGTCGCTCGCAGCCAAGGCTGCAGGAGCCGACGTGACCCACCTGGACTCTGTACGTCAGGTAGTTACATGGGCTCGCGGTAACATGGAGGCGAGCCGCATGGACAACATCAGATGGATTGTCGAGGATGCATTGAAATTCGCACGTCGCGAGGCCAAGAGAGGCAACACATACCAGGGAATCATCCTTGATCCTCCGGCATACGGACATGGTCCGGACGGAGAGAAATGGAAGCTGGACGAATGCCTCAACGAGATGCTACAGTGCGTTGCGGCAATCCTTGCTCCGCAGGACAGCTTCATGGTCCTCAACCTTTATTCAAACGGTTATTCCGCTGTGCTTGGTGAGACAATAGTGAAACAGGCCTTCTGTCTCAAGAACGCATACAAGTCCCTTGACTTCGGAGAGCTCGTCCTCCGCGACTCATACGGCAAGAACCTCCCTTTGAGCGTCTTCGTCCGTCTCGCCCGATAATCATTACGGTACAGGGTCGTAGCCGTGGCCGCCCCAAGGGTGGCAACGGAGCAGACGGCGTACCGAGAGCCATAGGCCCTTGAATGGACCGTGCTTGCGGAATGCTTCCAGGGCATACTGGGAACATGTCGGGGTGAAGCGGCATGAAGGACCGCCTTTCAGAGGCGACAGGCAGACCTGATAGAATCTTATCAGAAAAACGAACGGCGCTATGGCGACCTTTTTCAAAGTCGCCTTGAAACCTTTTGAGTTCTGACGGTCTTTATCCATGATTATTCGACAGAAGAAACTTCGGGAACCTCTGCAGTCTGCTTCGGACCATACTTCGCATTCAAAGCATCTATCACTTGTCCGATGGATGAATAAATTTCCTCATAGGAAAGGATTTCCTTTACAGAATATATGAGGAGTATATCGAAATTTCCTTCGAGGGTCAGCATATGCTTCTGCTTGCGCCAGCTTTCTCTGATACGACGTTTGAGAAGATTACGCTTGACTGCTCTCTTGAAGAATTTCTTGGATACGGATACCACAATACGGTTTGACCCGCTGTCCGTTCCATACAGACACTGCCAGCGGATGCCCGGCACACTGCCGTGCTTGCCTCTGGCAAGAAGCTTCGAGATGGCCATCTTGCCGCACAATCTTTCTTTCTTAGGAAGAGTATTACGGATCTCCCCTTCCACGGCTAGTTCTTGGAAAGGTAAAGTTCAAGAGCCTTGGCAACAGACGGTGCCTCGGGAGTAGGAGCTGATATCTCTATGGTAAGTCCAGCTTCTTCCATTGCAGGGACCACCGATTTTCCGTATGACACGAACTTGATGTCACCCTGCTGGAAATCAGGATAGTTCTCATAGAGAGATTTCACGTCTGCGGGGTTGAAGAACACGACCATATCGTATGAGTGAAGGTCCATATCCTTGATATCCTGAGCTACAGGCTTCACGAATACTGCTGTCTCGAATGCGTATTTCTGAGTTTCGAATATCTTTGTCACCGCATCCTTAGAAGAAGACTCTGCTGTAGCGATAAGGAAGTTCTCACCCTTGTGCTTGGTACCTATAAGGCCTATGATCGACTGCGGAGTACCGTCTCCGAAGAAGATCTTCCTTTTCCTGTACACGATATGCTTCTGAAGATAGTTCGCAACCGCCTCTGTAGTACAGAAATACTTCATTGTCTCAGGGACCTTTACACGCAGCTCCTCACACAACTGAAAGAAAGCATCAATCGTGGTACGTGCAGAAAAGACTACTGCAGTATGGTCAAGTATGTTGATTCTCTGGGCGCGGAACTCTCTGGAAGTCAGAGGTTCCATCTTAAAGAACTGTCTGAAGTCAAACTCCACTCCAAACTTTTCTGCAATGCTGGTATAAGGAGAAGCCGTCTTCGGCTGCTGCTGTGAAATCAATATCTTCTTTACGCTCATTCCTGTCTAAAAAATAATAGCCGAAACAACTAGAATTCCGGTGGGTATCATTTCGAGGGCGCAAAGGTACAAAAAACCTGCGAATACCGAGCAAGAAGTAGAAAAAATTTGTGTTTTCCTTAAGAGAAACAGAAGATACATGAACGCTGATACCCAAAGCATTGCATCCCTCGATACAGCGTCCTGCACGTCTGCAAGGCCGAAAATGCCTCCCATTGCAAGAAGCAGCAAAGTATATACAATGAAGAAACTACGGGACGCCTTATCGGCAGCCACATAGGTCTTCTTCGGCAGTTTCTGCGGACGGAAAAGCCAGGTCATCATGAAGCGGAGCAAGAGATATGATGCAAAGACAGCGAAATACACTCCCAACACGGAATCATCCGCCATTTCTTCAATGAAACCCGGAGAATAAAGCCTGTATCGGAAAGATACAAGGCAGAATGGAATGATCATTGCAAGCGCCAGGGCGTCCCTGTCGAGGCTGAGCTTGACGCTCGCCTCAAGATTCAGGCTTTCCTTTCCTCTGATCATGCACGCCATCAGAGACGGCATTATGTTGACCAGCCGCCTCAGAAGAAGCAGCACGATCAGAAATGAAAACAATACCAGCAGTTTGAACAGCATGTCAATTTCCTCTTTTTGCCCTGTAACCCATGTCCTTGAGCAGGGCTACAACCCTATCTCTGAAATCGCCCTGGATGGTGATTTCTCCGTCCTTGGCACTGCCTCCGACTCCGCACTTCACCTTAAGCGTGCGGCCAAGCTCCGCAAGGTCATCGGATGTACCGACAAACCCGGTCACGAGGGTAACCTGCTTTCCGCCCCTGCCCTTTCTGTCAATGGATACTATAAGGTTCTGTCTGGAGGGTTCCAGAGTCTGAGGTTCTTCCTCCGACTCTTCTTCATAATTAAAGTCAGGATTTGTCGAAAAAACCACTCCGAGACGTTTCTTCCAATCGTTATCTGCCATCTGTAAAAATGTTTTTGCAAATATAGCGATAATAGTCGTATATTTGTCAGTTTTGACAGAGATCCTCATATCGGATCTTCGTGATATATAAAGGAAACAGCATTATAGAAATGAACAATAAGAAATTCACATTCTGGAACAGGCTGACGGCAGTAATCGTCTTCGCGATATCCGCCATCACCTACCTCCTTACCATCGAACCGACCGCATCATTCTGGGACTGCGGAGAATTCATCGCATCATCATACAAGCTTGAAGTGGGACACCCGCCGGGAAACCCCGTATTCCAGCTTTTCGCAAGATTCTTCACGATGTTCACTGACAACATGCATGCAGCAGTCGCAGTCAATGCCATGAGCGCGATATGCTCGGCATTGACCGTATTCTTCCTTTACCTGACCATCGTATTCCTCGCCAGAAGGATCATCAAGCCGTCTGAAGACGGCTCATATGCGACCGGCAGGGCCGTCGCGATCTTCGGAGCGGGAGCGGTCGGAGCTCTCGCATACACATTCAGCGACACATTCTGGTTCTCGGCCGTGGAGGGAGAGGTATACGCAATGTCATCCCTGGTGACCGCACTTGTATTCTGGGCCATGACCAAATGGTACGAGCAGGCAGATACCCCATATGCGAACAGATGGATCGTACTCATATCGTTCATCATGGGCCTGTCCATCGGAATCCACCTTCTGAACCTTCTTGCAATCCCGGCCCTCGTCTTCATGTTCTATTACAAGAAGCGCGAAGACGGACACTACACATTCAAGGAATACATCAAGATATTCGCTGTTTCCGTAGTGATCCTGGCAATCATCCTTTTCGGAATCATACCTTATCTTCCTAAGATAGCCGCATACTTCGACCTGTTCTTCGTAAACAGACTCGGCATGGCATTCAACAGCGGTGCAGTATTCTTCATGTTCGCTCTCCTTGGACTGTGCTTCTGGGGACTTTTCAGGACAATGAAGAACCAGCAGGTCTTCGCCAACACAGTACTTCTCTGCTTCACGATGATCGTGATCGGCTTCTCGCTGTTCTCGATTGTGGTCATCCGTTCGGCAGCGAAGACCCCGACGAACGAGTACCAGCCGGACAATCCGTTCACTCTGGTAAGATATCTCGGACGCGAACAGTACGGTAGCAATCCTCTCATTTACGGAGAATACTTCGATGCTCCATACGAAATCGAGACAACAGAATACTGGGCTCCTCTCGGTGACAAGTACATAAAGACCGAAGGACCCGGAAAGATCACATACAAGTCTGAAGGCAAGATGCTATTCCCAAGAATGTGGAGCGGCACCGACCCCCGTCATATCGCTTTCTATCAGGCATATATAGGCAAGAACGGCAAGACGGTCCGTGGAGCGGAGCACAAGAAGCCTACATTCCTCCAGAACCTGGTATTCTTCTTCGACTACCAGATGAACTGGATGTACTGGAGATATTTCATGTGGAATTTCGCAGGACGACAGAACGACATCCACAGCCCTAGCCCGGGCGACAAGTTCACAGGAAACTGGGAAAGCGGTATTCCGCTTATCGACGGAATGTTGCTCGGAGACCAGTCCGATGCACCGGGATATCTAAAGGACAACAAGGGAAAGAACCATTATTACATGCTTCCTCTCCTTCTGGGAATCCTCGGAATCTTCTTCCAGTTCTCCAAAGACGGCAGAGGATGCTGGCTGACCTTCCTCATGTTCTTCATGACAGGTATCGCCATCGTGATATACCTCAACCAGCCGCCTCTCCAGGTACGTGAGCGTGACTATGCATATGCCGGTTCGTTCTATTCATTCTGCATATGGATCGGACTAGGAGTAACCGCCCTGTACTCATGGATATCCGACAAGCTGAGAGGCCGCAGCGGCAGTGATACTGCCGTAGCTGCGGCAGTCACGGTACTCGCTCTCGGAGTACCGGCGCTCATGGCAGCCGAGAACTGGGATGACCATGACAGAAGCAACAGGTATACAGCTGTGGAGATGGCAAAGAACTACCTGAATTCGGTAGGAGAAAACGGTATCCTCGTGACACACGGAGACAACGACACCTTCCCTCTCTGGTATGCCCAGGAGGTAGAGAACGTAAGGACTGATGTGCGTATCGCAAACACCTCCCTCCTCGGTACGGACTGGCACATCGACCAGATGAAGTGGGCGATGAACGAGTCGGCTCCGCTGGATCTCTCGGTGAAGCCGGAACAATATCTTTACGGAACGAACGAATTCGTATATATATATGACACGCGCGACACAGTACTTCCGCTTGCGGATGTGATGCGTGTATTCAGACATCCGGATGCCAAGATTCCACTTTCAAGCGGAAAGATGGTTGACTACATAGTCTCAAGAAGATTCAGCATCCCTGTAAACAAGGAGAACGTGCTGAAGTACGGTATCCTTGACGAGAAGTATGCGGACCTCATACCTGAGCAGATAACCCTTACAATACCTAAGGACAAGGACTATCTGACCAAGCCTGAGCTCTTCATGCTCGACCTTCTTTCCAACTATCAGTGGGACCGCCCTATCAGCCTCCTGAGCATGGGCGGAGACATCAACGTCGGAATCAAGGAATATCTTCAGTATGACGGATTCTCGTACAGGTTCGTTCCTGTCAAGAACAGGATGAAGAGCACAGACATCGGATTTGCTGATGCCGAAGACCTGTATCACAAGATAAAGAATGTATACTCATGGGATGCCCTCAAGAGGACTGACTACTTCGTGGACTACCAGCACTACTACACATTCTGCGGCGTTCTTTCTCAGCGAGGCTTCTTCGTCAATGCAGCTAAGGAAATGCTCAAGATCGGCGACACTGAAAGAGCCATCGAACTCCTCGACATGTGCCAGGAATGTGTGCCGGAAGAGAACTTCCCGCTTGACATGACTTATCTCGGATTCTCTAACGAGTATATGGTCATCGACATGATCGAGACCTATTACGATGCAGGCGCGGGCGAAAAGGCTCTCGACCTTGCAGGCAGATTCATCGACGAGATATTCGTATCGACTGAATTCTTCCTCAACTGGTATGACCTTGCCAAGGATGAATTTGAGAGTTGTTACAACTGTATCTCATATGTAGCGGAACTTACAGACCACTACGGAGACACAGGATTCGCTGATGAGATCCGGAACAGGTTCAACTCTCTGCTTGACATCGAAGAATAAGCTTTTTCAGCAAAAAGGCATTTAAACAACGCCAGAGGGATAAAACAACGACTAAAACAACGGAGCAGACAACGACAAAGACGAAAAAGAGGACGATCTTTGCATCGGTTAAGAATCTTATTCGTCTCTTTCTGCACTCCTGGATTTTTCAAAAATGTGTGCAATTCCTCCAGGAATGCAGAGGACATAAAAAAGGGAAGCCGCGACGGTTTCCCTTTTTCTTTTTTATGGAATTTCTGATTAATCCAGTTTAAGCACTGCCATGAAGGCACTCTGCGGGACTTCCACTGTTCCGATCTGGCGCATCCTCTTCTTACCCTGCTTCTGCTTCTCGAGGAGCTTTCTCTTACGGGAGATGTCACCTCCGTAACACTTCGCAGTCACATCCTTTCTCACAGCCTTCACTGTCTCTCTTGCGATGATCTTTGCGCCGACTGCCGCCTGGATCGCGATATCGAACTGCTGTCTAGGGATAAGTTCCTTCAGCTTCTCGCACATCTTGCGTCCGAAATCATATGCATGGTCAGCATGGATAAGGGTCGAAAGAGCATCGGCAGGGTCTCCGTTGAGAAGGATATCAAGCTTGACAAGCTTGGCCTCCTTGAAACCTACGACATGGTAGTCGAACGATGCATATCCTTTTGAAATCGACTTAAGCTTATCATAGAAGTCGAACACGATTTCAGAAAGCGGCATCTCGTAGGTAAGTTCAAGACGGTCTGAAGTAAGATAGTGCTGGTTGATGAGCACTCCCCTCTTGTCCAGACAGAGCTTCATGATAGGTCCATAGTAGTCAGACCTTGAAATCACCTGAGCCCTGATGTATGGCTCTTCAATCCTGTCGATGAGCGTTGCAGCAGGAAGTCCTGACGGATTATGAACATCAAGACATTCTCCCTGTGTCGTATATACCTTATATGATACATTCGGAACCGTTGTGATCACATCCATGTTGAATTCCCTGAAGAGACGTTCCTGAACGATCTCAAGGTGGAGAAGGCCGAGGAATCCGCAGCGGAATCCGAATCCGAGGGCAAGAGATGACTCCGGTTCGAAGACAAGGGATGCGTCATTGAGCTGGAACTTCTCAAGCGAAGCACGAAGTTCCTCATACTGGTCCGTCTCGACAGGATACATACCTGCGAAGACCATAGGCTTGACCTCTTCAAATCCTTCGATGGCTTCGGTACATGCATTAGGACCCACATGGGTGATGGTATCTCCTACCTTTACCTCAACTGCTGTCTTGATTCCGGATATGATGTATCCTACGCTTCCGCACGGGATTTCCTTGCGCGGATGCATCTTCATCTTGAGGACACCGATCTCATCAGCGACATATTCCTTTCCTGTGCTGACGAACTTGACCTTATCGCCTGGCTTTATCGAGCCGTTGACAACCTTGAAGTATGCGATGATACCTCTGAAAGAGTTGAAGACCGAGTCAAAGATAAGGGCCTGAAGCGGAGCATCAGGGTCTCCGGTAGGAGCCGGAATCCTCTCCACGATGGCATCCAGCACCTCCTTCACTCCCTGTCCGGTCTTTCCTGACGCAAGGAGGATCTCTTCCGGCTTGCAGCCGAGGAGATCGACAACCTGGTCGGTAACGACGTCTACCATAGCAGACTCCACATCAATCTTGTTCAGGACAGGAATGATCTCAAGGTCATGCTCGATGGCAAGGTAGAGATTGGATATGGTCTGGGCCTGGATACCTTGGGTCGCATCTACGATCAGGATCGCGCCCTCGCATGAGGCGATGGCACGTGAGACTTCGTATGAGAAGTCGACGTGGCCCGGAGTGTCGATGAGATTGAGTGTATATGTTTCTCCGTTGTGCACATAATCCATCTGGATCGCGTGGCTCTTGATCGTGATGCCCTTCTCCTTCTCAAGGTCCATTGAATCAAGGACCTGATTTTCCATGTCACGCGCTGTAAGGGTATTCGTTATTTCCAGCATCCTGTCGGCCAGTGTACTCTTGCCGTGGTCGATATGTGCAATGATGCAAAAGTTTCTTGTATGTTTCATCGTCTGTATATAATCGGTGCAAAGATAATAAATATAGAAAAAAATTCGCTAATTTTGTTTAATCCATCCCCTTATAAAGGTGTCTAAAAACACGTGACTGACAATGACATCATACGACTTTTCTCCGACGGACGGCAGGAGGAGGCTTTCAACGGCATCGTAAATGCCTATACTGAAAGGCTCTACTGGCATGTACGCAGATTCCTGTGCAGTCACGAAGACACCAATGACCTTCTTCAGGACATATTCATCAAGATCTGGACCGCGCTTCCGACATTCCGCGGAGACGCAAAACTATACACCTGGCTTTACAGGATAGCTACGAACGAAGTACTCAACCACCTGCGCAAGCAGAAGTTCAAGGCCCTGGTTTCCTTCGAATCTTCATATGCGGTCCTTGAGAAGATGATTGACGATGATGTCCATTTCAACGGCAACCAGCTGCAGAGGGAACTTCACAAGGCAATCCAGAGACTTCCCGAAAAGCAGAGGATAGTATTCAACCTGAGGTATTTCGATGAGATGAAATACGAAGACATAGCCGAAATCACAGGAACATCGGTCGGAGCGCTCAAGGCATCATACCACCATGCTTACGGCAAGGTCAAGGAAGACATGCAGAAAGTAATTGAAACATAAAGAATAAACCTTTTAAGAATATAAGTGTCTAATAAGCGATGAAAATGGGAAATGACATATTGAAAGACTGTCCTGAACTCAGGCAGACGCCGTTTACGGTCCCTGAAGGGTACTTTGATTCCTTCAAGGCTGCGAACGCCGTACCTGTTGCGAGGAAGCTCAGTCTATGGAACAGGGTCGCGCCTTACGCCGCCGTTGCGGCAGTATTCGTGTTCATGGTAGCGGCCGGCACATTCATTCTTGAACAGTCCGTGCCACAGTACCCTATGACCGAAGAAGACTATGTTATGTTCTCCGACAACATGATGAACACCATAGCATACGAGATGGAATACGGCACACAGCTGGCGGAAGCGGAAGTCAGCGATGAGGATATCATCAATTACCTCATCTACACCGGGGTCTCAGCGGAACATATCGAATTATCAAAATAAACATCAAGCCATGAAAAACAGATTATTTTCAACAATAGCAGCTATTTTCGTCATGGCATCATTTGCCGGCGGAAACGCATTTGCGCAGCCTGGCCCTCAGGAAGACTGGAAGGAGAAGATGCAGAGCGTAAAGATCGCATTCCTCACCACCGAGATCGGTCTCACACCTACCGAAGCCCAGGACTTCTGGCCGATATACAACTCAGTAAGCGAAGAGCTTGACAAGGCGATGCGCAGCACATTCTCCTCATACATGGAACTGGAGAAGGCAATAAACGAAAACAAGTCTGACAAGGAAGTGAGCAGATGCCTTGAAAGATATCTTGACGCGCTGTCAAGTCAGGACGAGATCCGAAGCGATTCCGTAGAGAAATACAGAAAGATCCTCCCGGACAGAAAGGTCGCAAAGATATTCGTGGCTGAAGAAAAATTCAGAAGACAGCATATCAGGATGCTGCAACACGGACACAGGCCGCCACAGGGTCAGGCGAACAAATAGAAATCTCGCATGAGGGAAAGATACTCTTCAGTATACTTTCCCTCATTCTGTATTGTAAGGACAGTATCTTCCGGGGTATCTATACGCGTCCTGGAAAACTCGGCGATTATCCTGGACGGCTCTTTTCTCGGCACGGTCCTCACACGTACGATACGGAAAAGATGAAGTCCGTTCATGCGGGCGTGGCGGCAGAGTGCTGCTTCCGTTTCTGCAGGCAACACGAAAGCTACACGGCCGTTATCGGTAAGACTTTGCGATGCAAAGTCAAGTATCTCTCTGTAAGACAGCCCTGTAGATGTATGGCGGGCATTGTTTCGTCTCTCCTCCGGGGCATTCAATGAATCTTCGAAGTAAGGAGGATTGGAGAATATCAGGTCGTATTTCCGGTCGCTGGCAAAATCATCCAATGAAGTATGATATGCATGAAGGACTTCCGACCATGGAGAATTCCTGAAGTTTGCCTCAGCCTCTTCTGCGGATGCTTCGTCTATGTCGATTGCATGAATTGTGATCTGAACGGCATCATCATGCACGGTCCGGCAGCCCGTCTGCCCGGCTTCGCAGGAACGTAGGGAAATGCTTCGCTCGGACAGACGGTCTGCCGGACCTTCGGACTCAGAAGAGTCCATTGTGGCATCTGCCATGCGGACCGCTCCGCAGAAAACAGGGTAGATGCTACGCTTGTCCGCATAGCAGATACCACATTGCGAGAAGCGCTGGGCGGCCATCAGGGCGATGGTGCCGGTGCCGGTGCCTATATCAAGGAGAGTGCGGTCTGTGGGAAGTATGGTCATCAGGGCGCCCAGAAGGACACCGTCGGTGTTCACCTTCATGGCACTGCGCTCATTCACCACCTCAAATCTCTTGAACTTGAAAACTCCCATATTTCCACAAAACACCTATTACTCTGATACACAATATATTAAGCACATAAAGGTCGGTAAAAATCACGACCTTAAGATAAGGAAATTATTAATATACAGACAGTTACGTGATTATACGAATTTTCCGTCTACCATATAGAGCGACCTGTCACACATGGCGGCAAGCTCAGGGTCATGGGTCACTATCACGATTGTCTGCTCATACTTGTCCCTCAGCTGGAAAAAGAGACGATGGATTTCTTCCTTTGTTTTGGAATCAAGATTTCCGGAAGGCTCGTCTGCGAAAAGTACAGCCGGTCTGTTTATAAGGGCTCTGGCGATCGCCACCCTCTGTTGCTCTCCTCCGGAAAGCTCTGAAGGCTTGTGTTCAAGGCGTTCTCCAAGTCCCAGTTCGGTAAGAAGCTCGACAGCCGCTGCTGAAGCTTCCTTTCTGGAGCGTCCTGCGATGAATGCAGGTATCATTACATTCTCCAGAGCCGTGAACTCAGGAAGAAGATGGTGGAACTGGAAGACGAAGCCCAATCTGCGATTGCGGAACTCCGCAAGCGAGTTCCCGCCTAATCGCAGGACATCGACTCCGTCGATGGTCAGAGAACCGGCATCTGGAGTGGACAATGAGCCAAGAATCTGAAGGAGGGTGGACTTTCCTGCTCCGGATGCACCCATGATGGACACGACCTCAGCCTTACGGGCGCTGAAATCCACTCCCTTAAGCACTTTCAATGTACCGAAAGACTTTTCTATTCCTTTTGCCTGTATCATGTTCCGCTATCTTTTCAGCAAAGATAATAAACCCTGTCAAAATGTCATCGTCATTTCTTCAGGTACACACACTATAAAATCTGCTCTGTATTGATTTTCCTTATCAAGACGGCTGATTTCTTCTTGACGGACACAGCAGACAGTAGCAATGTGTTTTCCCGGGAGATAGATATTCAGATATGGAATGATTCCCCCGTTGTTATCAGAATGGAAATTTCCGTTTATATGGATAAACCTTCTCTCGAAGTTCTTCGCAATGAACCATGCCATGGTTGCATCTTTAAGAGCCTGAGCCTGTGCATAATGACTCTGTGAATCGTGACCGGACATCATATTCATGAAAGCAAACATTCCGTTATCCTGCATGGATTCGTCATACTCGATAGGAAGAGGAGCCATAAGCGCCTTTGCATCATCCGACAATCCGTTCAGAGCCTCAAGCCCGTTATCTTTCACATATGATGCATATCTGCGCGGCACGTTGGTCGCGATGAAACGGAGTCCCTTTTCTCTGGCAAGATAAAGAACAGGTGCATAATCGGTATAATGATTATCCCAAAGCTTAGCCTCGGATTCAAAGCGGTCGGAAGATATCAGTCCTGTGACATATTCATCCACAAGAAGCTGATTATCGGTCTCAAGCATTTCTGCTCCTATGACAAGTCCCTTGGAGTGCCTGTCGGCAATGTCGGAAATTATCTCATACTCGATCCAATGGGCTATAGGGCAGTTGTGTGTCTCACCTATGAACACAACATCTGCCTTTGAAACAGCCTTAAGCATTGTTCCGTAATCAACATTCTCACCTTCTGCCGTAAAAATCCTGTAAGCTGGTTTCTCCTGGGCATTGGTTATCGGAGCCACAAGGCATATAAGGATTGTCAATAAGGTATTTCTCATAATTCGAAGTCTCCAAGTGAAAGCAGAAGATGATCGTCTACATTGACAAGAGACCTGAATGCATCACGAATCTCTGCGGGGGTGATTGAACCTAATATTTCCTCATAATCCTCAAGGTCAGCAAGAGATTCTCCATTCTTGAGCTGGCCGACCAGATATGTCTTCCAATCTGATGTCGCATCATTCTGCAGATAGTTTCTCTTGTTCACGATGAATATCTGCTTTAACCTCTCAAGTTCCTTTACTGATACTTTCTTTTCCTGAAGTTCCCTTATGATATCGTCAAGATAAGCATGGACGAGAGATGTATTTCGACGGTCGACAGATGCATTGATGTCAAAATAGAAGATATTGTCGGGAACAGCATTGTAGAAAAGGGATATGTATGGAGAATATACAAGAGAGTTCTCCTCCCTTAAGACAGAAAGAAGACGACCTCGGATTATATTCTGCATCAACTTAAGTATCAAACCATTACGAAGAGACGGCTCATATTTTCCGTATAGTACGTAATCGAATGAAGCCTGTGTCTCGTTGGTGTTTGGCCATGTATGCACGATTCTTCCTTCCGGAAGGGTAAAGTATGAAACGCCATACCTTCCCGGCTCAGTTGAAACCATCTGGCCGAAGACGGGAACTGCAGTACGGATCATATCTTCCACATCAAAGGCTCCGCATATGACACAAGTCATACCGTCAGGATTACTGTAAAGTCTCTTATAAAAGTCCCCTATGCGGTCAAGGTCAAGGGCCTCCAGATCGGACCTGGCAGCTGAGAGCCGCCTTCCGTAGACCATGTTTCCCATCAGAGAATCCAGCTTTGCATTCAGCTGACGCTGATAGTCAGTCCTCATAAGACGCGATATATATGACTCTTCTCCGAAGTCCTCAAGTTCATCGTTCCTAAGTTCATCAAAATCCTCATGATTGAGTCCGGGACGGAGCATTTTCTCAGCGACAAGATTGATCATGACGCCAGCCTTGTCTGAAGGAGCAGATGCAATCATTCCATGCCACCAGGATTCAAGAGCCACTATAAGACCTATTCCATTCTGCGAAAGAATGGAATAATAGTCCTCGTCATCCAATTTCTCTATTCCTCCCAGTTCGATATAACCTGCTGTTCCTTCATATCGTGGATAATCATCCTCCGGTGCCTTCGAAAGGCCGCCCGGAGCGAACAGCTGCATCTGTACCTTGCCTTCCTCGTCGTTGGTAGGCCTCATGACAAGCTTGAATCCGTTGGTCAGTACCAGCTCTGTGATTTCAGTATGTTCATGGTATATCCTCGAGGCAATCATAGACTGATCGAAAGGTTTGTTTTCGCTGAGCCATGACGGTACAGGAACATAGGGTTCCTGTGGTTCCTCTTCCTCCGGAACGAATTCATATGGTCCAAGATCCATCGACTTTCCGAGATTCCAAAGAGAGTCAAGTTCTGCAGGAGTAAATCCTTCACATGAAACAGGGTTCAGACGGCATGCGGCAAGACGGCAGTTATCCGCCGCAAACATCCAACGTACCAATATCTTCTGCAGGTCTTCCGACAAAGTGGATGCCAGTTCTTCCTTTGCCCACTCGAACTGTTTCGGATCGGTAATATCCTTATCACCGAACATCACATCACTTGCAATGGACTCACATATATATGACGAATTCGAACTGTCGTGAGGAATCCTGAAGCGCTTGAGTTCTTTTTTACGCACGATATCCATCTCTTCAGACGTGAATCCTCTACGACAGACTCTGCTGATTTCTGCGACAGCTCTCACAAGTTTTTCTGAGATCTCCTGCTTTGTCTTTCCATCCAGAGAAATCGTAAAATGGTCCTTGTCTGCAAGATACCAGGTATTTGAAAGAGAAGCTTCATTTCCCGTTCTGTAGAATCTGTCAGAAAGCGCGGAAATAAGCATGTCCTTACGTTCGGAATCAATTGCATCACCCACAGTACGCCTCGACGTGCATTCGTGAGGGACCATTATTTCAAGTGTACTGGTCCTCATCAGAGTATCCCTGACCTCGGCATAATTGACTCCAGGATCGTATGTATGAGGATATTCACGGTAGTCCGGTGATGAGGTCGCCGGAAGAGACCTGAAGATCTTCTCGATCCTTGTCTGCATGTATTCTTTATCAAAGTCACCGACAAGGGCCAGGGTTGCCTGGGAGAGTGTATACCACTTTGAATGAAACTCACGGAGAATCTCCGGAGTCATTTTCCGTATATCCTCTTCTGTTCCAAGAGGTATTCCTTTGCTGTAAAGTCCACTGCCTATCTTAAGGTTGTAGAACTCGTCTCCGACATCATATCCACGGAGTTCCTCTATGATGATGCCTTTCTCACCCTCCACCTTCTCTTCGTCCAAAGGAATGTCCACAAGCCAGTCCTTCAGGATGAGGAGGGCATTGTCAATATCCTTGAAATTGTCAGAAGGGATGGCCAGCTGATATACGGTTCGGTCATATCCGGTATATGCGTTGATGCTGATACCGTACTGGACACCTCTGGATTCCAGCCAGTCCACAAGCTTGTGGCCTGGGAAATGTCTCGTACCTCCGAAAGCCATGTGCTCCAGAAAATGGGCGGCTCCCCTATTTTCTTCAGTCTCGAGCACAGAACCGGCACGGAATATCAGACGCATCTCTATCATCCTGTCCGGAGAATCGTTCTCTACCAGTATATATCTGAGGCCATTATCGAGTTTTTCATCGATAATACCAAGTGGATTCATTATACGGTCATTCCAGGACACAGACTGTGCCCTGGAAGCGACCGCAGCAAGAAGCATTACCGCCAAAAGAGGCAGCGTTCTTTTCAGCATATCAGAAATTGTTTATAGTCAATTAGTTGTTGGGAGTATATGTTGCTACTATACGGGTATAGTCGTAGTCGAGGGAGCATGCATATACGCAGAATGTAAATGTAAGGGCTGTCTCCGAAACTGAAGCTGAGGCCTCGATCCAGTTGCCTTCCATCTCAAACCAGTCCTCTGTGATGTCGTCACAGTTAAGGTGATAATATGGGTTTGCTGTCGCGTCATACATCCATTCAGGGTCTGCAGAAGGATCGAGCTCACCTGATTCGATTGCTGCAAGCTCTCTGTCATATGCAGTAAAGCTGTAGTCAAAAGGTACGATTGTAATCTCATCCTCATACTGGCTCAATCCCTGGCCGAGGAACTCGATAGCACCTTCTGCACCGAATGTAATGCCGTCGAGAGACATCGAGAAAACTTCCTCTGAGGTCTTGTTCCAGTTTATGGCTGTCATCAAGGCATCATAGCAAGGCATTGTATACTCACCATACCAGTAGTCATCGTTATCTACAGTCACAGAACGAAGTATCTGATACATGTAATCCTCGATACCCATTGCGTTTGTAGCCATCTTGAGAACAGGAGCCTCGGCTGTAGCTGACTCAGAAAGTTCTATAAGTGTCTTTCCGTTCACGGTCCTTGGCTCGAGAGGCTCGCCTGAATCAGGGTCTGTACCTGTTATGACTGTGCTCACATTAACGAGACCGATATATTTTGTGAGGTCGATGCCTGTAGCTTCCTTGTATGCGTTCAGAAGCGCAGTCTTCTCGTCTGTAGGATCCTGTTCCTCAACTACAACAGGAGTCACCACGAATGCAAGAGCCTCCTTAAGCTCTACATTCTCAGGAAGGTCTGCATCAGCGGCAAGAGCTACAGTGAAGTTTGCAGAAGCCTCAAGAACACCAGCGTTGTTTGAAACGATATTGAATGTGCCTGTCTTCTCACCTGCCTTGATTGTCACAGGATTACCCTCGATTGAAACCACACCCTCAGTACCGTTGATGGCGAATGAAAGCACCAGATCTTCCTGGAGGGCAGCGGTAAGCATCACATCTACAACGATCGGATCTGCATCAGTCTCATAAAGGGTAGTCTTGCCTTCCTGTGTAGAAAGGTAGATGTAGTTGATACCTTCGTAACCACCGTTGCCGGTGTTGTCATCTTCGCAGGCTGTGAAACCTGCCATGGCTGCAAGCATGCAGCCTAACATCAGAATTTTTTTCATAATAGTCTGTTTATTTGTTTTGGGATTATTCTGTCTTTATGAACGGCCATTCCGGATTCTGGTCCATAAGGTCATTATACTTATATTCTGATTCAGGGATCGGGAAAAGCCATCTGTAATCATCTTCCGCTATCGTAGAGGATACCCCAGACCCCAGATTCCTGTATCTCTTCAGAGGTTTTCCGATTCTCTTGAGATCAAAATACCTCACACCCTCTCCGACGAATTCCTTATGCTTCTCTTTTAATATAGCCTCGATCAGAGCATCTCCTTCAAGCGATTCGTCCAAAAGCTCCGCTCCATATGCACCAAGAAGCCTGTTTACCATCTGCAAAGCCAGCTGAGGCTTTTCACCACGGGCATATGCCTCCGCCGCAGAGAAACATACTCCACTGTAACGCATGGTATTGATATATCTGACCGTCGTATTCTCATAGTACATCCTGTTGTATTTTCCTAAAGCCCTGACCTGTCCGGAGGTCATTTCAAAAGGATATTCGCACCATGATCTCCTTAGATCAGCATCATCATAGACCACATGATCATTCAGAATGAAATAATCTCCGTTCTCCTTGTCATAACAAAGGTCAGTGTAGAATGAGTCAAAGATATAAGGGGCGAATATTCTGTCGTCACTTTCATTTCCAGACCACAGATTTTCGAATGAAGACCTGGTCCATCTGCTTTCTGCTCCTTCAAGAAGTTCAAGAGCAGTCCCGACAGCAGCATCATAATCTCCGCGATAGAGTTCAAACTCCACTCTCAAGGCCTTCACTGCAGCACTTGACATATAAAAGACCTCTGAATCATTATCCTTCACTTTCTCGGCTTCATCCAGGAGAGCATCAATTTCCTCAAGACACTCCTCCACAGACGACCTTGGAAGAGTTTCAAACTCCAGACGGTCCTTGAGTACTATAGGTCCGTACAGTCTTACCAGGTCAAAATAGCACATAGCCTTCAAGGCATATGCCTCACTTCTGATCCTATCCATCTCGACCTGATCTTCTTCACTCACAGGTTCAAGAAGGTCCAGACGCGGCAACAGGGCATTGATGACAGCCACAGTCATATAATACCCGTTCCACACATTCGATGAGAAATCATTGATTGCCTTTTCCTGCCAATTGTAAAGATTGAGCATCTCCGCATATTTCTGCGACAGATTTGTAGGAAAGAAGTCATCAGACAGAATCGAGAATTCCATCTGGAATCTCGGAAGGGAATTATATGCAGACGCCAGAAGTTCCCTTGCAGTCTCCGTATCTGTGATTGCATAAGGATCAGAAAACTGGTCTTCCAGACGAATGTCAAGATTACATCCGACAGAAACCAGGACCGCACATACATATATATATAATTTCTTCATTCTAGAACGACATGCTTAAACTCATTGTAACTACCGGCTGCTGAACTCCGATAAAGGATCCGGACTCAGGATCTGACTCCTTGTACCTTGTAAAGGTGTATATATTCGACGCCTGAAGGGCAACGTTTCCATACTTGATGATTCCTCCCAATCTCCTGATGAACTTCTGCGGGAAACGATACCTTAAAGACAGCATCTGCAGTCTCAGATAATCACTGCTTCCGATAGACTTGCTGTTAGGCCACCTTGTAAGATTCTCAATCGCTGAAGAAGAATAGAACGGAGTATGATATATCTTGTTCTCGTCACCTTTCTGGAACCACATATTCCCGACCTGTCCCATTGCAGCATTCCTATGGGCATCATCATAATCTCTGACATAGGAATATGCATAGGCCTTGATTCCGCCAAGAACATAATAGAAGTCAGCATCAAATTCGAGTTGTCTGTATGTGAAGCTCAGATTGATGGTACCGTTGTAGGGTGGCGATCCATGGCCGAGAGGGACCATATCCTCCCTCTTGAGCTTCTCAGTTGCCTGAATCTCTCTTCCATAGGCGCCCTTGAACACTGGAAGACCGGTCATAGGGTTAAGTCCAAGCGACACAGGACCGTAGATCATGTCATATGCCTGGCCGACCTCATAATCAGGAATGACTGAATCCTCACTCACATAAAGCCTGTCACCATCATAAAGGTCTACTACGACATTGCGGTTGTATGCCAATGATGCCCTGACATTCAGTCTGACTTCATCCATATCTATGATCTTTCCGTTCGCTGAAATCTCCACGCCGGAATTACTCAGGACACCGATATTCCTCTTCAGCGTGCTGAATCCGTTGGAAGCAGGAATCGGCACATCGAGGAGCGCGTCTTCCGTGCGTCTGTCATACCAGCCGAGATCAAGATCAAGCCTGTTCCAGAATCCCATAGACACGCCCACTTCCGTTGAAACGGTCTGTTCAGGCTTCAGCTTGTCATTGTAAAGGGACATAAGTTCAAGAAGTCTCTGGTCGCCATAACTATCTTCCAGATATGCGAAAGTGGCGACCGTAAGTGCCGGAGATACTCCGGCAAGACTGGCCGTACGGCCATATGAACCCTTGAAACGCAGGGATGATATCGGATCGAAATCCGTCAGGAATCCATATTCCTTTATATTCCAACCCGCACCCACAGCCCATGCAGCATTCCATCTTTTGCTTTTGGGAAGAATCGACGAGGCGTCGGCCTTGTATGTGCCGAACACATCATATATTCCGTCAAAGCAGTAGCCACCGAGGAAACCGATTCCAAGTTGGGCTGTCTGCTCATTGAAATTGGATGTCCTGACCTTTCGGTTACCTTCGATGGACTGGTTGATTGCTGAAGGAGTCTTCAACTTTCCGACGCCATAGCCTGTGATACCCATATTATCCATATCGTCCCAATAATAGTCGGTATTTGCTCCCAGGGTAACATCGTGTTTTCCGAATGTCCTGTTCCATGTGACACGGACGTTTGTAGTCACATTGGTGCTGACATTCTTGGATTTGGAGAGTTTGCCAAGCTCATTGGAAGGCGCTCCGCTATGTTGTTCTTCGTATGCGGTGGATGGTGTGAACTCCAAAGACTCCGAAAGTACCAGATCAAGACCTGCCACAGCAGCCACTGTAAGTCCTTTCAGAGGTTCCCAGTTCACACTACCCGTCGTTCCGAAACGCTTATCTTCTGAAGTACGCTCAAACTGATATACAAGATCGTCATACCTTCTGCCGGGATACGACCAGAGTTCGCCGCTTGTCTTGCTCTCGTAAGGGTTCAGCTCATATATAAGAGATGTAGGGGAATAAGTCGAACCGTTGGGACTGTTGGACTTGGAATAACCTCCGCTGACACTCAACGAAACATATCCCTTCTTCCCCATCGCCTGGTCAAGACTCAGACGTCCGGAAAAACGTCTGACGTCATTTCCTGGAATCTGTCCGCCCTGATAATTGTAATTAGCTGAGGCATAATAAGATGTCTGATCATTTCCACCTCGTACACTGAGATTGTGACGCTGATAGAAATCGTTTCTGAGAAGTTCATTGAACCAGTCGGTATTGACCTTCCTGAGTTCGTCAAGAACAGACTTACCGTATGCAATCATATCGTTCAGATTCGGATCGGAACCATAATACCTCCTATAATAATCCTCACTGTAACGGTAGCCCGGAGCTTCAGGGTTCTTAAGTCTGCGCTCAAGTTCAAGCTTTTCGTCAGTCTCCATCATAGGTACTCCCCTACGGCCACGGAAAGTCACACCACCGTTGAAATCGTAAGTGACCATGGTGTTTCCGTTAGTTCCTCGTACTGATGTAATCTCCAGCACACCGTTTGCTGCCTTGGTTCCATAAAGGGCACAAGCGACAGCATCCTTAAGGACTTTGATATCTGCAATGTCAAGCGGGTTAAGAGTCATGAATGCATCAGAAGAAATCACCTGACCATCAAGCACATACAGAGGCTCATTCGCAGTATCGCCCTTTCTGAAGGAAGTATTTCCACGAATTCTGATCTCCGGTTTGGTTCCAAGGTCTCCCCTATTGGTCACGATAAGTCCGGGAGCTGAGCCTTGCAGGGACAATGATAGATCCACTACAGGCTTATCCTGGAGACGATTCATGTCCACCATATTGATGACTCCCGCCTTCGCTCTGATATCAAGGTCGTTGATGTTCTGCTTTCCCATCACCACCGCACTTTCCATCATATTAAGATCATCTTCCATTATGATCACTACCTCCTTCTGTCCGTCATAATTCAGGACATACTGCTTCATACCTATGAATGAAGCCTCGATCACTATCTTTCGCTCATCGGGAAGTTTCAAAGAAAAATATCCTTCGGAATCCGTAGATGTTCCGTTGTATGCATCTCCACGTACAAAGACACTGGCACCGGCAAGAGGCTCATCATGACTATCCAAGACGCGTCCTGCCAAAATTCTCCAGTTGCTCTGTGAATAAAGACTGCCCGTAGCCATCATCAGAACTGCGATGACCACGAATATGTACACTACTAACTTTTTCATAGTCAAACAAGGTCACAAATGTATGACTTATTTTTCATTGTACAAAAAAAAGCAACCACTTGTGTATAAAGTGGTTGCTTTTGAATTTTGTCGGGGTACTGTGACTCGAACACAGGACCCTCTGGTCCCAAACCAGATGCGCTAGCCAACTGCGCCACACCCCGATTATTTGGTTCCCTTTGTTTTGGGACTGCAAATATAGACACAAAAAATAAAAGTGCAAAACTTTTTTGAAAAATTTTGCACTTTTTTTCGTTTTTAGGGCCTCTTCAGGGGATTGCCACGTCGCTTCGCTCCTCGCAATGACATGCGGATGTCATCCTGAGGCTTCGCAGAAGCCGTGAGGATCTCCTTATTAAAGGTTAGGATTGATAGTCTTCCACTCCTCTACTGGCGGGATGATGCCGAGGGAGATGATCTCGTCACGCATAACCTGAAGGTGTGCGTATGATGCATCGAGAGCAGCGATTTCCTCTGGAGTACCTGTAACTTCTCCGAAGTGAACACCTGTTGCGTCGATTGTTGTAGGCATAGCCATGAGAACGTTGTGGTACTTCTCATTGTTTACATAGCAACCTGCAGGCCATGTGAACTCAGGACCACCCATTGCAGCCTGGATCATGAGAACTGACTGGTATGACGGGCTCTGGAATGAAGAACGGCCACGCAGCTTGATGATGTTTGAACCACCCTGGATAGTAGCGTGCTTGATCTCTGCCCACTTGTCCTCAGGGATGTTGTACTCTGCGAGCGGCTTGCCGTCAACAGTGATCTTAGATGCGAACACTGCCATTGCCTCACCGTGACCGCCGTAAGTACGTGCGTTCTCAACCTTGTACTGAGGTACGCCGAGTTCCTTTGCGATTGCTGACTGGAGACGTGTAGAGTCGAGGGCAGCGAGCGAAGTGAGCTGGTTTGGCTTGAGACCTGAACGGATGAGAGCTGTAAGAGCTGTAACGTCAGCTGGGTTGAAGATCACAACAACGTGGTTTACATCAGGGCAATACTTCTTGATGTTGTCACCGAACTCAGCAGCGATCTGGCAGTTACCCTTGAGAAGGTCCTCACGGGTCATACCCTCCTTACGAGGAGCTCCACCTGAAGAGATGATGTACTTTGCACCTGTGAAGGCTACTTCAGGATCAGTTGTCCATGTGATGTTAGCGCCCTCGAATGCACAGTGATAAAGTTCCTCTGCAACACCGTTTACGCCTGGACCATAGATGTCATAAAGGCAGATGTTTGGAGTAAGGCCGAGCATGAGAGCTGTCTGAGCCATGTTAGATCCGATAGCGCCACCGGCACCTACGATCACGAGCTTGTCGTTTGTCAAAAATTCCATAATTATTCTATAATGTTAAGTATTTGTAATCAAATCTTGGCAAATATAATAAAACATATCCTGCAAACAAGCGAGTTTCAGAAATTTCACACCTACTTGACAAGCTTTCCGGATACCAGTACATGCTGGATATCTATATCTTTATCGAAAACTATGATGTCGGCGTCATATTCTTTCTGAAGAAAACCTTTTCTGTCGTCTATGCGCATCAGACGGGCCGGGGTCTGGGTTGCGCTTTTCACGACTTCCGCCAGAGGCAGTCCGGTCAGCTTCCACACAGTCCTTACTACCTGGTCCATTGTCGCAACGCTTCCAGCCAGCGTCTGACTGCCTGTCAGGCGGGCCATTCCCTCACCCACCGTAATCCTCAGGCCGCCTTCACCCAGTTCATATTCTCCATCCGGAAGGCCGGAGGCACGGATGGAGTCTGTGATCAAGGCTATCCTGTCAGCACCTTTTATCTTATATACCATCTTAAGTAAAGATGCAGGGACATGTATTCCATCCCCTATCAACTCTACCGTGACATCATCATTATAATAGGCATACTCAACCGCTCCTGCTATTTTCTCAACCCCTTTTCTGGACACCGTGCTCATGCATGAGAAGAAATGGGTCATATGGGTAAAACCCGCTTCGAAGGCCGCTTCGCATTCTTCGAAGGTGGCGTCAGTATGGCCAAAGGCCATCTGAACCCCTTTCGCCTTCAGCGAAAGGGCCATGGCATGGGCGCCTGGAAGTTCAGGCGCAAGGCTCCATCTGGCAACGCTGCCGCCAGTCCGCTCCCATATATCCATATATTCCTTCGGGTCTGGATCTCTCATGTAGCGCGAGTCCTGGGCACCTCTTTTGGTAGGAGAGAAGTATGGACCTTCCATATGCCATCCGCCCATTGCAGCGCCTTCGATATCCGAAGCGCTGACATCCTTATATGTCTGAATCGCCCTATGGAGCGATTCGACAGATCCTGTCATATATGTAGGGAAAAGCAACGTCGTACCATGGGAACCATGGAATGCAAGTATCTTGCGGAAGGCTTCGAAGGTTCCGTCGCTGAAGTCAGCGCCTGCTCCGCCATGGGCATGAAGGTCTATGAATCCAGGGGAGACATATTTTCCGGCGGCATCGATGACATGGACCGGATCACCCCGGAGTCCGGACTCTCCGTCCGGACCAACATATGAAATCCGTCCGGCACGGACGATTACATCCGCATGGAATTCCTTACCGCCGGTAAGGACGGTTCCTCCTTTTATAAGTATCGTATCGTTATTCTTATCTTTCATATGGCACGCAAGTTAGCAATAATTATTTTCAGATATCAAAACATTTAGTATCTTTGCCGCTGAAATTTAACAAGATAAGACAAGTGGAACCTCCCAGTCCTATAGGTAACAATCTCAGTATCATGGCGGATCAGACTTCTGACGATCCGTTGTCCCGCAACGTAAGCATGATTTGTCGTGTGTGTACATGGAATGTACGCACAGGATTGTCGTATACAGACACCTCAGATTCCACCATTTCATAGAACATTATATTTTATATGGCACTATATCTTAGAAAAAGACTTGACAACAAAGCCGAAATCGCCGTATGGCAGATAACGGAGACGGAAGAGGAACTGATGAACATCACTTCCGTACCGACCGACGAACTTGAAGAGATCATGCTGTTCCGCAGCGAAAGCCAGAGAAGACAGAAGCTGGCTGTAAGAGCGCTTATCAACGAGGTGTTCGAGGAGAAGATGTACCTCAACCACCACGACAACGGCAAGCCTTACCTCGAGAACTGCGCTACTACAATCAGCATCACCCACACAGAAAAATATGTAGCGATAATCATCCACGACGATGAAGAGGTCGGAATCGACATCGAGTCTCTTGACAGGAACTTTGCAGCCGTAGAGAAGAAGGCTCTTTCAGAAGACGAGATCGAGGACCTCGAAGATGACGACAAGAAGAATGAGCAGCTCGCCATCTACTGGTGCGCAAAGGAGGCCATCTTCAAGAGAATGTCACAGAACAGGGTGGACTTCGCAGAGCAGATCGAGGTCGAGAAGTTCAATGTAAGGAAGGAGGGAGAGCTCGAAGCTACCTTCATCCACAAGGACGAGTACGAAGAGGAGTTCGAACTCGAATACATGATATTCGACCGTCACGTCCTCGTATGGCTTGTCGGATAAGCAAAGAAACAGACCTGTTACACATAATTTAGATTTATTAAATTTTACATATTTTATTATCGCCTGTTAATCAACGCATTAACAGGCGATAATATTTTTGTTGATAACTTTTTCTTCAAAAACCCCTTGCGTTTTTCGCTTTGCTGATTATCTTTGTCTTCCGGTTCTTACACCAGATTCCGGTAATACATATTCCTACATAAAGATAAACCTTTTTACAGCCCGATACAGACGGGTTTTTGACGATTATATGGTAAAGCATGTAGTAAAACGCGACGGCAGAGTCGTCATTTTCGACAACAGGAAGATTGTCGACGCCATCCTCAAGGCGATGAATGTGACAGATGAAGGCGAAGACATCGTACTTGCAGCCGAGATTGCATCTGCAATATCGAAGATCAACGTGGACAACATGAGCGTGGAGGACATCCAGGACCAGGTGGAGAACGAGCTCATGAACAGTCCCCGCAAGGAGGTTGCAAAGAAGTACATCGCATACAGAAACCAGCGTAACCTTGCCCGCAAGGCCAAGTCTCGTGAAATCTTCCAGGAGATCATCGACGCCCAGGCGACAGAGATCACCAGGGAGAACGCAAACATGAACGCGGACACCCCTGCAGGAATGATGATGAAGTTCGCTTCGGAGTCTACGAAGTCATATGTGGACGAGTGCCTGCTTTCCGAAGATGTCAAGGAGGCCGTAAAGAACAACTACATCCATATCCACGACAAGGACTACTACCCTACCAAGAGCCTTACCTGTATCCAGCATCCTCTCGACAAGATCCTCGAGGAGGGCTTCTTCGCCGGACACGGCGAATCCCGTCCGGCTAAGAGAATCGAGACAGCCAGCATCCTCGGATGCATCTCGATGGAGACGGTGCAGAACGAGATGCACGGTGGCCAGGCCATCCCGGCATTCGACTTCTATATGGCACCGTTCGTGCGCCGCACATTCCAGGAGGAGCTCGACAAGATCGGCGAGATCAATGGTGAGGATTATTCAAGACTCTATAATGTTGCCATCGACGACTACCTCAAGCGTAATCTTGTAGGTATCCAGGGAGATGACCGTGTCATCCAGCACGCCATCAACATGACCGTAAGCCGCGTACACCAGTCTATGGAAGCTTTCGTACACAACATGAACTCAATCCACTCGCGTGGAGGAAACCAGGTTGTGTTCAGCTCGATCAACTACGGAACCGACACATCTGCCGAAGGCCGATGTGTGATCCGTGAGATCCTCAACACAACATACGAAGGCGTCGGAAACGGCTCGACCGCAATCTTCCCTATCCAGATCTGGAAGAAGAAGCGCGGGGTCAGCTACCTGCCTGAAGACCGCAACTACGACCTTTACAAGTTTGCCTGCAAGGTGTCTGCAAGACGCTTCTTCCCTAACTTCGTGAACCTCGACGCTCCGTTCAACCACCATGAACTCTGGAGAGCGGACGATCCGAAGAGATACCAGTGGGAGGTTGCGACAATGGGATGCCGCACACGAGTGTTCGAGAACAGGTTCGGACCAAAGACATCGATCGGTCGCGGAAACCTCTCGTTCACGACCATCAATATCGTGAAGCTGGCGATCGAGTGCATGGGTATCGAGAATCAGGAAGACAGGATCCACGAGTTCTTCCAGAAGCTTGATTCCGTACTTGAGGTTGCAGCAAAGCAGCTCAACGAGAGGTTCAACTTCCAGAAGACAGCTCTCAAGAAGCAGTTCCCTCTTCTGATGGGCGCCCTTTGGATGGACAGCGAGAAGCTCGGCGACAACGACACTATCGAGGCTGTGATCAACCATGGTACCCTCGGTATCGGTTTCATAGGATTGGCAGAAACCCTCATCGCCCTTATCGGAAAGCATCATGGAGAGTCGGCCGAGGCTCAGGAGCTCGGCCTCCGCATCGTGACCTTCATGCGCAGCAAGGTCAACAAGTTCTGCGAGACATACAAGCATAACTACAGCGTGCTCGCTACCCCTGCAGAGGGTCTTGCCGGACGTTTCACCCGTGGCGACAGAAAGAAGTTCGGAGTCATCCCGGGAGTAACTGACAAGGACTATTATACCAACTCGAACCATGTGCCTGTATATTTCAAATGTACTCCTAAGCACAAGGCAGAGATCGAAGGACCATACCATGCACTCACCGGTGGCGGACACATCTTCTATGTCGAGATCGACGGAGATGCAACCCACAATCCTGAGGCAATCATGAAGATCGTCGACCTGATGGACAAATACGATATCGGATACTGCTCAGTGAACCACAACCGCAACCGCTGCATGGACTGCGGTTTCGAGAACGCTGAAAAGGGACTTGAAAAATGTCCTCACTGCGGCGG
This sequence comes from Bacteroidales bacterium, assembly GCA_017549505.1. Classification (GTDB taxonomy): domain Bacteria; phylum Bacteroidota; class Bacteroidia; order Bacteroidales; family UBA932; genus Cryptobacteroides. The sequence goes on from JAFYUS010000043.1 coordinate 59,403, forward strand.
CACCAACATCGACAAGCTCCAGAGAATCACCGGTTACCTCGTCGGCACCACCAGCCGCTGGAACAGCGGCAAGCTCGCCGAGCTGAAGGACCGCGTAGTACATGAATAATCATGAGAAGACTGATATTTACCATACTTATCATAGGTCTGGCTGCGTTCGGATCGGCGCCTGAATCAAAAGCGCAGGCGGCAGATCCGGACGGTTATCCTGGAAATTATGCCAAGGCTCCCAGGTTCAAGGCCATAGTGTTCTACTCTACAACTGCAGAGGAAGCTCATGTTCAGTTCGGAGAACAGACTGTCGATTTCTTCAAGCGTCTCAACTACGGTGAAGGCTATTATCTTGACATTGCAACTGACTTTTCCGGATATGACTATGAAAAACTGAAAGAGTACAATACAGTAGTATGGGTGAACACTTCGCCATATTCAAAGGCCGACAGAGAAGCATTCCAGAAATATATGGAAAACGGCGGCGGATGGGTAGGATTCCATGCAGCTGCATACAATGATGTAAGGACAAACTGGCCATGGTTCAATGAGTTCCTCGGATGCGGAAAATTCCTTTGCAACAACTGGCCTCCACAGCCTGCACTTCTTGATGTAGAGATCACCGACCACCCTGTGACAAGAAATCTTCCCGAATCATTCGTCGCTCCTGCAAGCGAGTGGTACATGTGGGATAAGAGTCCTAGACTTGACAAGAACGTCGATGTTCTCCTTTCGCTTTCTCCAAAGAACTACCCTATCGGTATCAAGGATGTGGTAAGTTTCGGTGACTTCCCTGTAGTCTGGACAAACAACAGATACAGGATGATTTACCTCAACATGGGTCACGGTGACGTCGAGTACCTTGACGCTGAGCAGAATCTCCTCTTTGTAAATGCATTCAGATGGATCGTAAGCAGAGACCCTGCAGGTGATCCTTTCCTTAAGTAATCAGATATAAGGTATAGTGGAGACGGTGCCAGGAATGGCATCGTCTTCTTTCTTGTTAAGATGGATGATGCGTTGGTTTGAGCTGCCTCTGAAATGGAGGTCCGGGTCGCGAAGCTCCCGGACAAACGGGCCATCGACCAACGTGTCGATGTAGGGAAGAATCTGGCTCAGACGTTCGTCTGCCATGATTTCCTCGTATGTGAATCCGGTATAGCACCAGATGTTCTTTCCGGTCTCCTCCTTTATGCGGCGTGCCAGCTCCGTAAATGCTTCGACTTGATAGAGCGGGTCACCTCCGGAGAAGGTGACATCCGCGAACTCGTCGGTCTTCACGATCTCAAGGAGATCGTCGACCGACACCTCCCTTCCCCCCTGGAAATCCCATGACTGAGGGTTATGACACCCCGGGCAATGGTGCGCGCAGCCCGCACAGTATATGGATGTACGCAGACCCGGCCCGTCAGCCATCGTTTCTTCCAATATGTCCAGAATCCTTATCTTCATCGTATCACCTATCTTATTAATTATCAGTGCTTTACCTGTATATGCCTGCTGCAAAACGCAGCAGGCGTTTACGTTAAATCATTATCAGTCAGCAGGTTGAGTGCCATCAGCTTTATCCAGCGGAGCGGGACGGATGTCGTCCCATGAGCGGATGGCGTCGTAGGCTTCGCGGGAGCCGTAGTATGCTTCGAATCGTTCAGGGTCATTTGCGACCCACCACTGGGTTCCGAGTCCTTCTGCGAAGGCGAAAGGCTTCATGAACATCTTGACTGCCCATGCGGGGGCGAGGGATGCAAGGGAGTAGAACCATGGGAGCTTCGACTTCATCGTCGCAAAATATTCATCGACAGGGACGTTGGCTCTGAAATGGAGAACATCTTCCAGGACGTCAGCATCCTTGTACCACATTCCGTGGAAATTCTTCAGTGCGAACCACTGCGGTTCGAAGACCTTTTCGGGAGACGGGAGACCGAGAGTGCCCAGCATACGGTTCATGAACTCATAGTTGGTCATACGGTACTGTGCGCCGCTGCTGATGTTGTATGCCTTGTTCCAGAAGCTTTCAGGCACCCAGTCCTCGCAGACCTGAGCCAGCAGACGGCCTGAGTCTTCGATGGTAGCCCATTCGAGCACTCCTCCCATAGGGACATGGAAGGCAGTAGGATTCAATACGCTGAGGATGCCGGGATAAAGGATGCCGCTCTGGCGCAATGAAACGAAGTGCTCAAAACCGGCAGATGCAAAGACCTGTTCCGCACAGATTTTCGAAAGGGCGTACATGTCGAACTTCGCAGGAACCTGCGGTTCGGAAGCACAACCCCAGTGATGAGGCGGGTTCCTGTCACCGTACTGGGCTACGGAACCTATGTAGACCACCTTGATTTCAGATGCATCCGGCTGCGCCAGAACAGCCTTGACCACATTCTCTGCAGATCCGACGTTGACCTGCAGGGTCTTTTCCGGATAATAATCGGCAGCAGGAGATACCATACCTCCTACATGGAGGACATAGTCCGCTCCGGCAACGCCGGAGAGGACGTCCTCATATCGCATGAGGTCACCCCAGACAACAGTTACCGAGGGATCCGCAAGATATGGCTTAAGCATCTTGCGGTTCTTTCTGCTGTCTCGCGCAAGCACCCTTATATCGAAACGGTCCTTTCTGGCATATAGCTCCTGAAAGCCGGCCCAGCCCATGTTTCCGGTAGCTCCGGTCAGGAAAACGGTCTTTTTACCCATAAAAAATGCAGTCTGAATTCAGACTGCAAATATAATAAGATTCCTCGACTTCGCTCGGAATGACATTACAGGACCACGACAGGCCATCCGTCGTCAGACCACTTCAGTTCGCGTACAAGAAGTTTCGAACGATAGTCCTGATCCTTGTCGTAACCGTGCATGAAGATATAGTCCTTATCACCGAATGTGTATACAGAACAATGTCCTACACCGGCGAACTGCTCATTTCCTTTGGCGACTGTTGTTCCGCCGCTGTTCATCATGGACACGCCGTCCTTGTCGTAATATGGACCGGTAACTGTCTTCGAACGACCTACAACTACGTTGTAAGTACTCTTTTCTCCACGGCAGCAGAGATCATACGAAACGAAGAGATAGTACCATCCGTCATGCCTGAAGATGAACGGAGCCTCAACTGCGCCGTTTCCTGCATCGAAGTCCTTTCCACGTGGGTCAGCCGTTACTGCTGTATCGGTCTTTGAAGTGTCCTCTGCCGTACCTTCCGGTCTGCGTGATATAGGGAACCATACCTGCGGCTGTGCCATCCTTGTGAGGGTCTCATCCAGCTTGAACATCTTTAGTCCACGCCAGAAAGATCCGAATGCAAGCCATGCATCACCATTTTCGTCCATGATGACGTTGGCATCGATGGCATTCCATTCGTCACGTCCGGGAACCGATTCCACTATCATTCCCTGATCCTCCCATTTATAGTCTGGAGATTCAGGATTGAGAGTCTTGTTTGTAACGACTCCTATTGCTGACTGGTTCTTGCCGAAATGTGAATATGAATAATACACATAGTATGTACCGTCATGATAGAAGACATCCGGTGCCCAAGGCATTCCTCTGAATCCTTTTGCCTCCGCCCATTCAGGAATCTTGTCAAGTACCCGGCCTTCAAAACGCCATTTCACAAGGTCCTCAGAAGACATTATACCCATTCCTGTAGTGAATACGTAATAACGTCCGTCACAGAATGCCGCTACAGGATCATGGGCATCAGGATATTCGAATTCCATTCCTCTCTGCGGGCCTCGAGGCTGGGCAGAAAGAGCAAGAGACATAAAAATGAAAAGCGATATGAGAATCTGTTTCATAGTTTACAAAATAAAAAATAAGGTTATTACTCGACCTTCTTACCCCACCATGTGGCATTGAGGCTCTTTTGAGTTCCTGCGTATACGATGGTCGCACGGCGTGGAGAAGCTTCCCAATCGGCTTCACGCTCCACACATACGACAACCTTCTTTCCATCGACATCGAAGGTCAGCCACTTTTTGGCCGGGTCATAAGTCCAGGTTCCTTTCAAGGCACCTGCCATGGTTCCGTCTGCCTTGAGGACCAATTCCTTCGAGAGACGCTGCTTGGCATACTCATAGGCCAGGTCTATGTGCTCCCACCTTCCTACAAGATCTTCTTTCTTAATCTCGGTATCAGGAATGCCGGCATAACGCTCCGGAAGAGCGATAGGCCAGAGGTTCGAAGGTTCGTCGGCAGATGCAGGACACCATACGAGACGGCGCACATGACCCATCATGATGGCGTTGCTGTACATGTTTCCACCAACCTTTTCAGGAAGTCTTCCCTGAGAGCTGTAGAACCAGTCATCTCCCGTATGCTCCTGGAAAACACAGCAATGTGAGATGCCGACCCATCCGTATCCCTCGCTGAATCTGTAAGGATGTGTCACGATAGGATAGCAGTCACCGCGGCCGTTCGTGAAGTTTCGGCCGGTTATGTCATAGTAAGGTCCTTCTATCTTGTCACTGCGCACAACACGGGTATTGTACGGGATGTCAAGTCCGTCATAAGCCATGAACAGGTAATAATAACCGTCCTTGTATATGACTTCCGGAGCTTCACTTCCCTGCCAGCGGCTGCCAGCGGTACGGGTACCGACACGGATGCCATAACGTGCTGTCAGATCCTGTACATTATCGGCCCACGGCTCACCAAGAGGGGCATTGACAGGCTTTCCGCTTTCCGGATCTATCTCCAGAAGGGCGAAGCCGCTATGCCATGAGCCATAGATAAGATAATGCTTTCCGGACGGATCATCCACGATGTAAGTCGGGTCGATGGCGTTGTAGTAGAAATAGCCTTCCCAGTTGTTGTTCACACGTTTCCAACCGTCACGTCCTTTGTCGCTCGAAGAGCAGACAACATAACCTTTGTCCTCCCACTTTCCGTTGGCAGGATCGGTTGATTCGCACATGCCGATGAAGGCACGCTCGCCCCAGCCGCCTGTTCCGATCAGATTATCTATGACGATACAGTAGTACATGCGAAGCTTGCCGTTGACTTCCCTTATCACAGGAGCCCAATAGCCATAATTAGGCTTGTCGATAGGGGCCAGGTTCATACGGCTGCGGATGTTGTTGAGGGAGTCCTTCACCCATGCAGGCGCATCGTTCATAGGGCCGGGAACATAGGTCCAGTTAACCAGATCCTTCGAACGCTTTCCCGGAAAGTGTCTTCCGGTAGTAGCCTTGAGATGCTCATTGCCATATGACGCATCAGTACAGTACATGTAGTAGTATCCGTCATAATATGCGATGGAAGGATCGTGCACATTGGCAAGGTTCCATTTGTTGTGGTCTCCCCAACCGGCGATGGCTGAATAATCGTCCGGGTAGTCAGGAATCCTGATCTCAGTGCCGGATGTTCCGGGATTTTTACCGGGACCGGTCTGGATACCGGTTCCCTCGGAAGGATCGGAGCATGATACCGCGATCAGAGCCGACGCAGCGAAGAAGAACTTAGTGATATCTTTTACAAATCCCATATGTGGATATTGTTAATACAAGGAGACGAAGGGTCTTTGCAGACCTTCGTCTCCTTGTATGATGTAACTATCTTAGAGAGCTGTCACAGGACGGATAGTCCAGCCGTTAGCCTCGAATACAGCAGCGTTGTCAGTATTTGTATTGGCAGAGTTACCCTTGCCGAGATTTGGATTGGAGTTGAGGGTAGTCTGGAAAATAGGGAAATACTCATGACCTGGCTGATAGTACTGATATGTATTGCCGGTAGGCTGAGCTACAGGATATGTAGTGTTGGCTGTACCGTCAAGTACATATGAACCATGGTCCTTAAGCTGGGCCATACGGTCCTCCCTGTGGAAGAATCCCCAACGGATAAGGTCGATACCACGGCCGTTCTCGCAACCGAATTCCTTCGGACGCTCCACGTTGGCGATCTGCTCGAAGAGCTTGTCGGCAGATGTGAAGTCTGCAAGCTCGAGATCAGCAAGACCTGCGCGGTTACGTACCTCGTTGATGTAGTCGATAGCCTTCTGGCTAGGACCTGATATCTCATTGATACACTCTGCAGCACGGAGAAGAACGTCAGAGTAACGCATCAGACGAAGGTTGATACCGCAGTGGAGACCGGTCACGATAGACGAGCATACATCAAGACGTGCGTAAGTCCATTTTGCGCTTGAGAAACCGCCGTTCGAAGCGTTTGTCTTAGGAGTTTCAGTAACAGGGTTCTGATAGATGACGTTGCAACGAGGGTCGTTTCCTTCAGGATAACCGGCGTTCTTACCACCTGTATAAGTATCATATTCAGGCTCGTAAGATGAGATTGTCCAATAAAGTCTTGGATCGAGTGTTCCGTCAGTACATTTTTCCTTCTTGAAGAGGTCATAGAGCCATGGTGAAACAGAAAGGTCAGCCCATGAACCGTATGCTGTAGGAGCGTAGTTTGACTCTACTGCATGTCCCTGAGTTGCATTTGAAGAAATGTTGACCGGAGTCCACTCTTCATCTGAACCACCCATTCCATAATCAAGATACTGTACCTCGAAAAGGCTCTCTGCGTTGTTTTCAGCAGCACCTTCGCGGAAGTTGTCACCATAGTCAGCCATAAGCTTGTATGTACCGTACTTGCCTGTGATGATGTCCTCGAGAACTACGAGAGCCTCAGAGAATCTGTGACGGAACATGAGCGAACGTGCATAGTATCCTGCAGCAGCACCGCAGGTCGCACGGCCACCAGCCCACTCACCGCCGGCATTGCGTGACGGAAGGATTGCCATAGCCTCGACAAGGTCCTTGTCGATCTGGTCGAAAAGCTCGTCCTGAGAAACACATGGAGCATACATTGTCTCCATCGACGAATACTGTGCGTAATCGTTGAAGAGAGGTGCAGTCTGATAGTATGTAGCGATTGTGTAGTAAGCAAGAGCTCTAAGGAAGAGCGCCTGTCCCTTGATCTCATTGTAAGCAGCTTCGCTGAGATCTACAAGCTCGACCTTCTGGAGGACGAAGTTACAACGGTTCACAACATGGTAGCAGTCTCTCCAGATCCACTGTGTTCCGATGTCGTCACCACCGGCAGAAATGTTGAGATTGTCGTATGGAAGATACCATATCTGTGAAGCATTCCATATTTCATCACCACGTACTGCGTCCATAGTATAGCCGACGCGGGCGAATGTACCCTCAAGGCGGATACGGTTGTAGCAGGAGATCACAGCCTCCTGAAGTTCAGACTCCGTATCACCGAAGTCATATGTTGTCTGGTTATTCGGGTTTCTGAGTTCAAGCTCCTTGTTGCAGGATACCATTCCCAAGACAACCGCAAACACTGACAGAATTATATTGATTCTTTTCATATTCATTACGTATTACAAGGTTTGTCCTCTTAGAATGAAAGGTTCACACCGAACATCATTGTCATAGGGGTAGGATATGAACAGTAGTTATATCCTGGAGTGAATGTACCGCCTGCAAAGTCGATGTTATATCCTCTGTACTTAGAGATGGTAGCAAGGTTCTGTCCAGAAACATAAACTCTTACACCTGTGATGACATTGTTGAACCACTTGTCAGGGAGGTTATATCCAAGCTCGACATTTGAGATCTTCCAATATGCTCCGTTCTGGAGGTAGCGTGAGCTGAACATGTCGTTTGTAATCGAACCTGTGCTTGCCCAGTATACTCTTGGAACTGTTGTGCTCGGATTCTCCGGAGTCCATGCATTGAGAAGGTCCACACTCTTGTTGGTAATGCTGTATGAGCTGCGGAGAGCCATATCCACGAAGTCTGCAACCTGATATCCTGCAGCACCGAATGTAGATACATTGAGGTCGAATCCCTTGTACTCGAGACGGAAGCTCAGACCGAACTGGAACTTTGACATACCGCTGCCGAGGACTGTACGGTCGTCAGCTGTGATCTCACCGTCATTGTTGACATCCTTGTAAGCGACGTCACCTGGCTGAGCACCGTTCTGGTTCACATGGAGTCCTTCATCGTTCACGCGATTGTCGATCTGGTCCTGGCTCTGGAAGATACCCTCGTATACATATCCATACCATTTTCCGACCTCATCACCTACTGTAGTGATACAGTTGCCGTCGATACGTGTCGACTCGCCCATACCGAGAGATGTAACCTTGTTCTTAGGGAGGGTCACGTTAGCTGAAATGTCATACTTGAGCTCGTGACCGTAGTCATGCCATGAGAGCGCGAACTCAAGACCTGAGTTCACCATTGTAGCGGCATTCATGGTAACAGAACCGTTTGTAGCACCAGCCTCCGCAGGTACAGGAACGCTATAGAGAAGGTCCTCTGAAACAGCCTTGTACCAGTCAGCGTTGAATTCGAGCTTGCCGCCGAACATCGCATAGTCGAGACCTACGTCAAGAGTCTTCTTCTTCTCCCACTTGATTGCTGTATTCACATAGTCAGAGATTGCAGAACCTGTCACCTTGTTGCCGTTGAAGCTGTAGGTGTAGTTACCGCGTGCCATTGTTGCCATGAACTGGTAGTCACCGATATTCTCGTTACCGAGCACACCATAAGATGCACGGAGCTTGAGAAGGCTGACAAGCTGAGGGTCTACATTGAAGAAAGACTCCTTGTCGATACGCCAACCTACCGATGCAGAAGGGAACCAGCCCCAGCGTCCGTCATTCGAAAGACGGCTTGAACCGTCGCGACGTACTGTAGCCTGGAAGAGATACTTTTCAGCATAGTCATAGTTGATACGGCCGATGTAAGATGTGAGGACATGCTCGCTCTCGAAGCTGTTTGCATCTCTTGTCTCGCCGTTGTTGATCTGGAGATAGTATGGTTCCGGCATAGAAACGCCCTTCGCTGCAAGAGTATGATAGCTCTCGCGCTGGAAAGTATGACCTGCGACCATGTTGAGATGGTGCTTGCCCATCTTTCCGTCATAAGTAACGAAGTTCTCGATCAGACCGTCAGTGTATGAACGGTAACCCTGAGAGAGGGTCTCGTTGCTCTTTGCAAGATAGTTGGTCTCGCTGATGATGAATGCAGGGATGAATGTGAAGTCCTTTGCATATGTACGGCTGTACGAGAGGTTGAGGTTGTATGAGAGGCTGTGGTTCTTGCTTTTTACTCCGAACATTCCGAGGAGGTCGAGATTTGCAGATCCTGTAGCCACGATACGGTCAACTACTGTATTTCTTTCGATGAGCTGGTTGGTAAGGAGAGGATTCTGCATACGGATGTCACCGTGCTGGTCAGAATAGTATGTACCGTAACCATACGCATCGTATGAGTAGTTTGCAGCTGCACCGAGCTTGTCGTCAAGGCACCATGTAGACTCGTCATAAGCCTTGATGCTAGGCGGCATGAGAAGAGCTGAAGCCATCACAGGATACTGCTGTCCGTAGAGACCCTGTACATACTCGTTTGCGTTTGAAAGGGCCATGTTGTCCTGGACACTGTGGCTGTAAACGACACCTGTGCGAAGCTTGAGGAACTTCACGTCCATGGTATTGTTCACACGTGCTGTGAAACGGTCGTAGTTAGGACCTGCACCTTCCATGGTTCCCTTCTGGCTGAAGTAGTCGAGACCTACATTATAGGTATTGTTCTCACCACCACCTGAAATGTTCACATTGTGGTTCTGACGGATACCTGTCTTGAACATCTCGTCGAACCAGTTTGTGTTGATCTGGGCAGGGTCAAGATATTTCTCACCGCCTACGATATATCCTGCCGGAGCATCCATACCGCTGTTGGCAAACGCCATGCGTACATAGTCACCGTACTGGGTCGCATCCATCACATCATAGACGCCCTGCTTGATCTGGTCAACACCAAGATAGCCGCGGTAGTCAACCTTCATAGGCTGGCTCTTCTTACCGCTCTTAGTAGTGATGATGACCACACCGTTCGCAGCACGTGATCCGTAGATCGCAGCTGCAGAGGCATCCTTGAGGACCTGGATGGTCTCGATGTCGTTAGGAGAGAAGTCGCGGATTGTAGTACCCATAGGCACACCGTCGATGACGTAAAGAGGTGCTGTGCTGCCGAAGCTGCCCAAACCACGGATACGTACCGAAGGGTCTGCACCAGGCTGACCGTCTGAAGTGATCTGTACACCGGCAACCTTACCCTCGAGCATTGTCGAGATGTTTGAGTGAGATACCTTCTTCATCTCGTCTGCGTCAACGATTGCTACAGAACCGGTAAGGTCTACCTTACGCTGAGCACCGTAACCTACAACGACAACCTGATCGAGAAGTGTGTTCTCCACCTTCATGACGATAGTGCCGAGGTCTGCACGACCGTTTACGGCAACTTCGAGTGTTTCCATACCGACAGAAATGAACTGAACGGTAGCATCAGCAGGAACTTCAAGAGAGAAGTATCCGTCAAGATCAGCTGTAGTACCGATTGTAGTACCTGCTACAACGACACCAACTCCCGAAACAGGTGCGCCGCTTTCATCGACAACCTGTCCCTTGATTGTCACATTGTCAGCCTGAACTGCCTCAACAGAAATCGTCGAAGCGGTAGCGACAGCAACAGGAGCCGCTGCAAGAAGGCCGCAAAGTGCTATTTTGAATATATTATGTTTCATAATGTGGTATTCTTAAGTTTACTCGTATAGTACAAGGTATGATCCTTCTGTTACAAGTGCTGCCTGGAGGTCAGCGCTGTTGACCTTAATGCCCAGATAGTTCTGGAAATGTTCTTCACCATCAGGATAAATCACAACATATCTGATATCTGCTGTATCATCACCGTTGTTGGTCACTGTAATTGTAACATTTGAAAGATTTATGCTTGACTTGAATACATCCCAGTTCCAGTTGCTTTCGAGAACCTTGGCATCATTTCCGTCATAACCGCCACCCCATCCGAAGTTATCCATACGTACAACGGCATTTTCTACAAGATCGGACTGACGAAGAATCGTACATGGGCTGTGATAATTCTCTTTACCTGATGAGTAAACCATCATCTTGAATGTAACGCTTTCACCGGACGCAACAACCTTGTCAGCAGCAAAGGCAGTCCACCAAGGTGTAGTACAGTCAGCAAGACCAACTTCCGCAACACCCTTGACTACATTGATCTTGCATGTCGTTGTGATTGTTGCAGACACACCTACATACTTGATTTCGACTTCCTGTTCACCTGGAGTGACAGGAACTTCGCCACAGATGAGAGAAGCATTGTTCACAACACCTGTCGTACCATCCGCATATGTAGCAGTAACCTCCATTCCTGCTGTCGAGAATGCCAAGGTTGCTGGAGCTGTTTCATATACATAGTAAGTTGTAAGAGCCGGCTGTTTTGTAACGGCCATTGACACAACCGGATTTACGACCTCGAGAGTATATGTTCCGGCTACTGCCTTTCCGTAATTACCCTGCTTTGTCCTGCTGTAAGAGTAGAGTATAGTCTTTGATCCTACAGTAGAAAGGTCAGGAACCACAAATGTAATGTCTGATGTATCTGCAACGGCTGTCGAACCGTCAGTAAAGGTAACTATAGCTTCACCATTGCCCCAGAAGTCGGTCTGACCGATCTCAAGAGAAGCTGGAGTGCCTGTAACAGTGATAGAGGCAGCCATCTCGTCTGGAATCTCAGCGATCTGAGAAGGAACCTGATAAGCCTTCACCATGTTCATATGGCTTCCGTCTGCGATGAGGAAGCATACAAGCGATGTACCGGTAACAGGCTGCTCGTAAGTCTGGTGGATTTCTGTTCCGTCCACAGCCTTGGCAGTAGTATAGACGAATGCAGTTCCTGCAGTCGCATAGTCGATCTCGATCTTTGTATATGCGCCCTGCATGAGTGTTCTGAAATCATTCCAGATATCACCGTCGCCGTCAACATCAGGATAATCATTCTTGAACATGGCTCCGTTGTAATCACCGTTACCCCATCCATAAGTATCTGAACGAAGAACGAAGAACTCTGCATAACCGTCTGAATCACGCTCACCCGAAGCGAGGCAGACGTTATAGTTGTTCCAGTTGTCTGTTCCCTTGCCATGGTTGTAGAATTCCAGGACTGTGCGCTTTCCCTGGTTGACAGCAAAGTAATCAGAGAATTCTGTCCACCATGCTGAAGTGTTGTCTTCTGCTCCAACAAGAGCAGTAGCGATGGTAAACCAGGTAGTATCACTATCCGGTCTCTTATTCGCCTCTGCAATAGAGTCGATCTTGCTCTGAAGGTCAGCAGGCGGATTGATGTCGATGAACGAAATCTCCGAACAGCTGACTGAAACCGAAGCCACGAATGTAGCTGCAGCGAGCGTTTTCAAAATCAAAGATTTGATTTTCATGGTTAAAAAAT
>JAFYUS010000044.1 GCA_017549505.1 Bacteroidales bacterium
ATGTTCTGTCAGTAAGACAGTCTACAAAACAACAACCGGATGTGGTTCGCTTCGCAGAAGCATAGGAAAATGCTTCGCTCGTCCACATCCGGTTGTTGTTTTTTTTATTTCAGGTCTCTCTAGAAGTGATCAGGGTGGTAGTAGCGGATTTCGAATTCTCCGTTCAGAATTCCATATCCGTTTTCTGCCAGTGACTCCAGTTCATTCTCACCTGGGTAAACCACTACTGGAGCAATGAAGCCGACACGGTCCGAAATGTCCTTTGTGATACGCTCGCTATAGGCTATGCCTCCGGTGATGACGATTGCATCCACCTTTCCGCATACGACAGTAGCCAGACCGGCAATATACTTTGCGAAAGAAATACAATAGCCTTTGAGGAAAGTATCTACTTCCTTATCACCAGCCTCTGCACGTGCGATAAGTTCGCGGAAATCGTTTGTGCCGAAATATGCGACGGCGCCACCTCTTCCGACAAGACGTTTCTTGATCTGGGCCTCAGTCCAGTTACCGCTGAAGCACTTCTCCACAAGAGGGAAGCCAGGCACATTGCCTGCACGTTCAGGACTTATAGGGCCGTCACCTCCAAGAGCATCATTAGTATCTATGACAAGACCATGCTGATGGAGAGAGACTGAACTTCCGCCTCCCATATGGGCGACGATGACAGTCACATCCTTGTTGGTCTTGCCTACGCTTCTTGCATAGCGACGTACCATAGCACGCGAATTGAGCGCATGGAAGAGGGTTCTGCGTGGGAATTCAGGAAGTCCTCCAATCTTTACCTCCGGAAGCATTTCATCTGCCATAGGAGGGTCTGCGATAAAGGCACGGCATTTCTCTGTCATAGAGGCTGCCTCTCTCGCTTCATTGACCATCACAGCAATATCATCAGCAAGAAGAGCACTGAGATTACATGCATGAACGCCTTCTTTTCCTGCCATGAGGGCATCACGCATTTCCTGATTGACCTCATATACGCCTGTACGTATAGGGGTTATCAGACCTCCACGGGCCATTGCCACATCAATAGATTTCAGTTCGATCCCCTTTTCTTTGAGAAAATCAGTAATGGCGTCACGACGCATAGGAGTCTGGTCCATCACCGACTCATATCTGGCGATCTCTTCAGCCGAGTGAGTAAGATTAGTTTCGAAGAGCTTCTCACCTGCATCGTAAAATCCTATCTTGCTTGATGTGGATCCGGTGTTTATTACTAGTATTCTTCCTTTCATGATCTATAGTTATTTTACAGACATCGCTGCAATTGCAATCGAATTCAGTTTAGTGTCAATGCTGTCAGCACGGCTTGAAAGCACGCATGGCACCTTCGCACCTACCAGGATTCCTGCCTGACGCACTCCTGGAACCAGTTTGGAATTCGCCTTGTAGAAGACATTTCCAGACTCGATATTAGGGAACAGCAGACAGTCAGCATCACCTGCAACAGGGCTCACAAGTCCCTTGATTGCCACAGATTCCTGATCAATAGCGACATCGAGAGCCAAAGGACCGTCAGCAATACAACCCTTGATCTGGCCACGTTCCACCATCTTTGAAAGCATGGCTGCCTCAACTGAAGCCGGCTGGCTGGTAAGCACCTGTTCTGTTGCAGCGATGATCGCCACCTTAGGTGTTTCAACTCCTACAGCCTTTGCAGTCTTTACAAGACATTCCATGATAATCTGCTTCTGCTTGATATCCGGCGCAGGTATGACTGCGACATCACCAACAAAAAGAAGTTTGTGATATGAAGGGATCTCAAGGGCTGTACAATGGGTAAGGGTTCCCTTCGGAGGGAGAAGTCCGGTCTCCTTGTTCAGTATGGCACGGAGGAACTTGTCGGTAGAGCACAAGCCTTTCATAAGGAAATCGCCTTCACCGTCACGAATCATCTGTACAGCCTGGGCTACAGAAGACAATTCACCTGAATTATGGACTATGGTAAAGATGGATGGGTCTACATTCTCTTCACTGCATGCCTTGGCAATCAGTTCCTGGTCTCCTACTAATATTACATCAGCAAGTCCAAGCTCCACAGCCTTTGATGCTGCAGCGATGGTATGTCCGTCAACTCCCCATGCAGCGACCATTCTTTTCCTTGTTCCTCTGCTACGGAGTTCCTCAAATATTTCTGTAAAGCTGGTAAACATGACGATTATTCTTCGTTCTGTACGATATGCATTGTATCGCGGGCAATCATGAGCTCCTCGTTTGTGCAGATAAGAGCCACCTTGACTTTTGACTCCGGAAGAGTTATGATGGTATCCTCACCTCTTACCACATTTGCATCATAATCGAATTCGACACCCATATATGTAAGGTTCTCGCAGATTCTTCTGCGGAGACGGCTGTTGTTCTCTCCGATACCTCCAGTGAAGATGATAAGGTCAACACCGTTCATTGCTGCAGCATATGCTCCGATGAACTTGGTTATATCGTATGTAAGTTTCTTGAGAGTAAGCTTAGCCTTCTCATTTCCGGCATCAGCGGCATCATTGAGGTCACGTGCATCTGATGAATAGCATGAAAGACCAAGGAAACCGCTCTTCTTATTAAGCACTTTGCTCATCTCTGAAGGAGAAAGCCCTTCCTTTTCCTGCAGATATATCACTACTTCAGGGTCTATGTTACCGCATCTTGTACCCATGATGAGGCCTTCAAGCGGAGTGAAACCCATAGTTGTGTCGATTGATTTGCCATTCATCACTGCAGCTATCGAGCTTCCGTTGCCGAGGTGGCAGGTAATGATCTTCGAATTGTTTATGTCAAGACCGGCAAACTTTGCACCTTTGGCAGACACATACTTATGACTTGTTCCATGGAAGCCGTAACGACGGATACCGTATTTCTCGTAATACTCATATGGAAGGCCATACATATATGCATATGAAGGCATTGTCTGGTGGAATGCGGTGTCAAATACTCCTACCTGAGGTACTGAAGGAAGGACAGCACTTACAGCCTTGATACCCAGGATATTTGCAGGATTGTGAAGAGGGGCGAAAACTGAACATTTCTCCAGCTGGGCCACAACCTTGTCTGTAATCAGCTGGCTGCACACGAACTCCTCAGCGCCATGAACCACTCTATGTCCTACGGCTTCGATATCTTCAAGATTTGTCAGAACGCCGTATTCAGGATCAAGAAGGGCATCGATCACAGCCTTGATACCGACCGTATGGTCCTCGATAGGCATTTCTCTCTCAAGCTTTTCCTTTCCTGTAGCCTGATGCTTGAGACATCCCACTTCCATTCCGATTCTCTCCACGAGACCTTTGGCAAGCAGATCATAAACCTCCTCATCCTTCATATCAAGAAGCTGATACTTAAGTGATGAACTTCCACAATTGAGTACTAAAATAATCATGATATAATAATTTTTAAAATTAATCAGTCTATCCTTGCAAAGTTATAAAATAAATCGCTACTTTAGCAAAAATTAGGTATGAAAGTGGCGAGAGATATAGCAGGGTTAGCGGTACCTTATGTGGCAGGAACAGCGCTTGCAGCATGGGCCAGTAATTTTCTATGCAGATGCCCTCATATATCCTCCCTTGTCATTTATACTGCAATAATCATCTCATCAGCTGTCCTGCTCGCCCCGAAGCATCATACTAAGCCTTCATGGGTCATGCGGACCGCTATATGCATATGTCTATGTTCCTGCGGTCTTCTCTGCGGGATGACCGCAGAAATCCTGTCTGTCGGGAAGCCTTACCTCGGCATCTTCATGGAAAAGATCGGAGAACTTGGAAGCAGTACCGGAAGATTCATAGACAGCATAGACTTCAGGAATACGGAAACCAACGCCATCATAAAGGCCCTGGTCATAGGAGAGCGAACAGATATTCCTGAACATATAACAAAAGCATTCAGAGAGAGCGGAGCATCGCACATCCTGGCCTTGTCTGGCCTCCATCTCGGCATCATATACGGCATCCTCGCCTGGATTTCCTCGATCTTCGGAAACGCTCCTCTTACCAAGTCCATCAAGTCCGTTTTCATAGTCATGACATGCGGACTGTACACGCTTGCCACAGGGGCCGGACCTTCAATCGTAAGGGCGTTCATATTCATTCTGATAAGAGAAACAGCAAAGGTGACAGGACGGTCGGGAACACTTACGAGCGTTCTTATGGTCTCTCTGATGATTCACCTTACAGTCGACCCTCATGCACTGCGGGAGGTCGGCTTCCAACTTTCGTATGCCGCCATATGCGGAATAGCATTCATTTTTCCATGGCTTCGTGATTTCTGGCCAAAGAAAGACGGCGGTTTCAAAGGTCCGCTGAGATGGATCTGGGAGACAGCCACCCTGTCAATCTCATGCCAGATAGCAACCGGACCCATAGCATGGCTTTACTTCAGATCGTTTCCCATACATTTTCTTTTGACAAACCTGATTGCCCTACCTCTGACAGGACTGATAATCCCAGCATCCTTACTGACACTATGCCTTCATGCGTTCGGTATATGCCCCGACATACTTCTGAGGGCTACCGAGATGCTGGTCACAGCACTCTCGGAAGCCCTCACGATAATTTCACTCATGTAAGTCCAGCTGGCGTCAGAAACGTCCTCCAGCACCACCTCCGCCAAAAGATCCGCCGCCGAATCCACCGAAACCTCCGCCAAAAGAGCCACCGCTGCGACCGCCACCGAATTCTCCATGTATTACCGGACCGGTAGAAATGGTCCTGCGACTGTTGCCGCCACCTGTAAACGTTCCTCCCCCATTACCGGAACCTCCTTTAGAATTCAAAGCAATGACAATGACGACAATCGTAATGACAAGGAAGATGGATGCAATCACCCATGCGACATCTTCTCCATCATCCTCACGGAGTTCAGAAATTTCTCCGGAAGCAAGTTTCATCAGGACCTCACATGCTGCCACAACCCCTCCGTAATAATCCCCCTCGCTCAGGTGGGGAATCAGTTCAGTATCAACTATTCTTTTCGCATATGCATCGGGGATGGCCCCTTCAAGTCCATATCCGACAGCGATGAAGACTTCACCATAGGAGTTACCGACCCGAGGCTTGACCAGGAGCACGACACCATTGTCGAATTTATCCGATCCAACACCCCATTCAAGACCTATCCTGGTCGCATACTCAGATGCCGGATATCCCTCGAGATCCAGCACAGTGACCACCGCGATCTGGTTGGATGTACTGTCGTCGAATGCAACAAGCATCCGTTCCAGATCTTCTTTCTGATCAGGAGTAAATATCGATGCCTGATCGTTGACGAGCCTCTGGGGCTCAGGACGGGTCGGGATGGCGTTTGCCACCATAGTAAAGACAGCCCCGATAACTATCAGGGCTGTCTTCAATGATATCTTTCTGATAATTTCCATAGCTAGAATTCAACCACAGGTGCAACATCTGCACCTGCCTTGGCCTCAAAATAACCTTTCTTCTCAAAACCGAACATGGAAGCGACGATGTTGTCCGGAAATCTTCTGATACCGGTATTGAATGCTTTGACAGCATCGTTGAACTTCATTCTTTCTGTAGCTATACGGTTTTCTGTTCCCTCCAGCTGCGCCTGAAGTTCGAGGAAGTTCTGATTCGCCTTAAGTTCAGGATAACTTTCCTGAATCATGAGCAGCCTGCCAAGAGCTGCAGAAAGTCCGTCCTGGGCCTCATTGAATCTGGCAAGAGCTTCCGGAGTAAGATCTGCCGGATCCACTGTTACCTGAGTGGCCTTTGCACGGGCAGCAACTACATCCTCAAGAGTTTCAGATTCATGAGCGGCATATCCCTTCACTGTAGACACAAGGTTAGGAATCAGGTCAGCTCTGCGCTGGTACACATTCTCCACCTGAGCCCATGTCGCCTGGATATATTCGTCGGAAACGACAATCTGATTATATACATTCTTCACCCATATAAAACCGCCTAGCACCAGAACTGCCACAACGATCAAAGCCACTAGTCCTTTCTTCATAACTTTCCTAAATTAAATAATTATTGTGCATCACGGACACATCTGACTGATGCTCCGAATGTATTGACATCACCTTTACCGACCATCATATCCGGCTGGGTATGGAAAAGATATCTGAAATATGCCATTCCATCTTCACCCGGAACTGTATCTGCAGTCCAGAATACCGCATACTCGAAACCTCCATCAAAAGAAGCACTCAGGAATTTACCCTCATCGTTTACATTTCCAAGATTGGCATATCCCACAGGCACTACGCTCAATCTGCTTGAATTTGTTATATCTCCGACTTCTGGCCAATACTTAAGTATTTGAACATCATTAAAATAAACATCAGCAAAAAGTTTTGACGCAACATCTGTAAAAGTAGAATACGGTTCTGACGCCGGAGAGCCTAAGGCGCTGGCAAGAGAGAGCCAGTCTTCCTCTGTCGGGAGGCGCCATCCCTGAGGACAAGCCTTCATGGCTTCGTCATAATTATAATAACGTCCGAATACGTCGGTCATCACATCAAGGTTCGAATATGGAGTTCCGCTTGACTTTGATGCGAGATTGTTCCTGAACCAGTCAAGGCCCCCGATCTTCTCGTAATAATAATCTGTACCGTCCACTGTTATCTTCTTGTCTGAAGACTTGATTCCCGTCCTTGTCAACGTACCGTCAAGTCCTCCCTTGACAACGACCACTTCCTTGCTGAACGACGTACCGGTATATCCGGCAGCAAACGCATAACAGTTTACAGTATATGTTCCGAGGGTATCAGAGAACCAATGCACATAGACATCTGTCGTATCGTATGTACTCATGCTTGGTGAGACCTTCCATGCATATCCGACCTTTCCTCCTTCGGGGTGCTCAACCTCCTTTGGAGTCATCTTTACAACCTGGCCCGGCGCCACAAATGCAGGGCAATCAAAATAAAGTCCGCTCAAAGACGGATATGTCTTATCATCGTCATCTTTCTTACATGACGCCACGGCTAGAATCATAGCAGCGGCAAAAACAAGCAAGCTCAGTTTTTTAAGACTCATTTCTCTTTCTGAAAATTAAACTATAATCGTGCAAATATGGGGATTTTAATTTGAAAAACCGCTACCTTTGTACAAATACTTTGCCTCATACGCATCCATGATGAAGATTTTAAACTATTTTTCGACATTGCTGTTCATTGCATTCATGACTGCATCATGTGCCCCGAAAGATCAGTATATATCCATAACCGGATATGCACAAGGTGGCACATATACGGTCAAGCTGAATCTCTACGACAACGGCACAAGAGTGAATGCCAGCCCTGAAGAGATCAGAGACAGCATTGATGCAATCCTTCTGGACATCGACAATACCCTTTCCGGATACAACAGGAATTCACTTTTGAGCAGATTCAACGCAGGAGAATCCGACTATGAAGAGAGCATGGCGGACAGCATGTTCCGGGACATCTATATGGAAGCTGTAAGAATATATCAAGAAACCGAAGGTGTAGTAGACGTTGCGGCAGGCCCTCTCTTCGACCTGTGGGGCTTCGGATTCAGAAGCGGCGAGTTTCCTTCGGATGAAGAGGTCACAAAGGTTAAGGAATCGTGCGGCATGGATGTGATGATAACAGACAAGTCCGGCAAGCTCAATTACAATGCCATCGCCCAAGGTTATAGTTGTGATCTGGTAGCAGACTACCTTTATTCGATAGGAGTCAAGGACATGATGGTGGACATAGGCGAGATCTTCTGCGATGGACTCAATCCACACGGAAAACCATGGTCACTCGGAATCGACAGGCCAGTGGACGGAAACAACGAACTTGGCGCTGAAATCCAAGGAATCTTCCGTGCTCCTGCAGGTCCACACGGCATAGTGACTTCCGGAAACTACCGCAAGTTCTATATCAAGGACGGAAAGAAATACGCCCATACAATCGATCCAAGAACCGGATATCCTGTCGATCACAATCTTTTGAGTGCAACTGTTGTAGCTGATGACGCACTTACTGCCGATGCATATGCTACCTATTGCATGGTAGTGGGACTGGAAGAATCGATCAGACTGCTTCAGAGCCGCGCAGACCTGGAAGGATGTCTCATCTATGACGAGAACGGTACTTTCATGACCTGGTGCTCTGAAGGGTTTGTGCTGGAAGAAATACAATAAGACCGGCTTATCTGAGGTCGGTCACTACCCAATCCGTACCGGTTTGTGGAATAAAGAAAGATACAGGCCTTTTTTCTGACAGGTCTTTGGAAGCCACGTTTATCCTTACAGCATTATCGTTCGCCGAAATAATGGTCCTGTAAAAGGACTCAAGGTCGTCGTATGTCCATTTCGGTTCTACTATCGCCTCCTTGGATTCCGGATAAAGAACCCAAGTACCGTCTTCGGAGGTATATATCTCTATGGTCTCACCTTTCAGACACCAGAGATCATCCTGAGCAGTCACAACGCCTCTGTCTTCAATCCGAACATCGTCGACATTCGCCTCAATGGAATAGGTCAGTGTAACACATGCATCCTCAGCCGCAGCCCTGATCTCCTGCACGAGTTTGTCAGGAGTCTGGGCCGATGCCATGCCTGCCATCAGGAATACAGCCAGTGAAAGTATACGTTTATTTAACAAAATGTGAAAGTATTTCATCGAGTTCATCGAATGTAGTCACAAGAACCTGGCGAGGTTTCGAACCTTCCTGAGGTCCGACTATTCCTGCACCCTCCAACTGATCCATCACACGTCCAGCTCTTGCATATCCCATGCCCAGACGACGCTGGAGGTCGGATGTAGAACCACGCTGTGAAGTTACGATCATTCTGGCAGCATCTTCGAACAGAGGGTCGATATTCTGCATATCGATGGTTCCTCCGCTGGTCTCTCCATCCTGAGATTCCGGTACAGGAAGGTAGTATGGAGTGTTGCAGCACTGTCTGTAGCCAGTCTGATCACCGATAAATTTAGTAATCTTGTTGATTTCGGCCATGCTTACAAGCGCACATTGCACTCGCTCCATCTCGACTCCTGCATAGTAAAGCATGTCTCCCCTTCCGA
Organism: Bacteroidales bacterium; assembly: GCA_017549505.1. Classification (GTDB taxonomy): domain Bacteria; phylum Bacteroidota; class Bacteroidia; order Bacteroidales; family UBA932; genus Cryptobacteroides. Next base: position 8,993 of record JAFYUS010000044.1, read on the forward strand.
TGAGATTCTCCGCTCCATAGGAATCAAGGATGGTTCTTGAATCGACTCCGGACACTACCCTGAAGGCAATTCGGGTAGGGAAGTTCGTCTTGATCAGACCGGTAATCACATTGACAGAAGGGCGCTGGGTAGCGATGATCACATGAAGACCTGCAGCTCGTCCTTTCTGAGCAAGACGTACGATCGAATCGCTTATGTTCTTGGCACATTTCCTTGCATCTGCATTTGCACCACCGGTCATGGTAAGGTCAGCATACTCATCTATAACCACAACAAGATAAGGCAGATACTTATGGCCTTCGTCCGGACGAAGACGGCGATCCTTGTACTTGTCATTATACAGCTTAATATCATTGACTCCTGCCGCAGCAAGAAGCTTGTATCTTTCATCCATCTCGATACAGAGAGAATTCAGGACAGCTTCCGCCTGCTTAGGCTGCTTGATGATTGCATTCTCTCTTTCATCTTCCTCGCTGGCCGCCATAGGAAGAACTGCGAGATAATGTTTCAGAAGGGCATTATACGCAGTGAATTCCACCATCTTAGGGTCGATGAAGACGAACTTCAGTTCAGTAGGATGCTTCGCATAAAGAAGCGATGATATTATGACATTGAGTCCGACAGACTTACCTTGTTTGGTCGCACCGGCAATAAGAAGATGCGGAGCGTCGGTAAGGTCGAATGTCTTCACTTCCTGAGTGATGGTATATCCTATCGCAATAGGAAGTTCAGCCTTGCTGTTACGGAACGAGTCATCGTTGAGCATTGACTTGAGCGGTACAATGGAAGGTGTATTGTTAGGGACCTCGATGCCAACACAATCAGGAAGAGTGACCACACGTACTCCGCTTGCACCCAATGCCATGGCAATCTCCCTGTGGAGGTTCTCGATGGCTGACACCCTCACACCTGCAGATGGTACGACCTTGTAGAGAGTCACCGTAGGTCCTACGACTGCTGTCACGCGGTCAACCTCGATCCTGTAATTCTGAAGAGTTGCACGGATACGGTTGTTGTTGATGTCAAGCTCCTGCTGGCTGACCTTATGCTGTCCGTCAGCATAGTCCTTGAGAAGATCCAGCGGAGGGAACTTGAAACGTTCAAGTTCTTCACGGTTATCAATACGAGGCAGTTCCTCTGTAACCTTCTCCGAGAAGTCTCCGCCCATGATCACTTCCATTCCGGAACTGTTCTGCTCCGCAGGAACAGGTTCCGGCTCCACTACCGGTTCCACTGCCGGCTCGATTTCAGGCTCGAAGGTTGTCACCATCTGAGGAACATCCGCTTCGACCGGTTCTACCGGAAGTACTTCCGTCCCCTCATCCGGTCTTTCAATAGGAGCGACGTCTTCCGGAGTCAAAGGTTCCGGCTCTGCCGGAATTTCCTCTTCTTCCTGTTTCGCCTCCGGCTCCTTCTCCGCCATACCTACAGAGGCAAACCATCTTGCAAATCTACCATTTGACAGCAAGAGCCATGCTATCGTCAATGCAGCAAGAACAAGTCCCGTGATGGCATCTCCCATGAGATTACTCATCCATACCACGGCCGCATGGCCTGCATCACCGCCCAGACCTCCGCCAAAGGCGGTGTCGGGGCCGGAAAGGACAGACACGAAAGCCAGTATCAGCGATGACAGGAAAGCTCCGCTGACAGTAACGAATGTTGTCCTCAAAAGGCCGATATGTCTGTTCCAGAAGAAAAGTCTGTAAGCCACGGCACCCATCAGGAAGACAAGAGCAAAACTACCTAATCCGAAGCAGCCTGACACAAGGAACCGGCTCCACCTGTAACCAAGCTTGCCACCCCAATTGGCAACATCCACCCCTTTCTTCATCATCTCCGGATGAGAGATGAGACTTTGGTCTGCCTGCCATGTGAACAGATATGACAAAGTCGAGAGAAGAGTAAATAAAGTAAACACAAGCACCGCGATGCCTGTGTATTTAAGTATGGCGGACTTCTTGTCCGGATCTATATCTGAAAATAATCTCTTCATTATTTCTTTCTAAAGTTCTTCTGGTTGTTCCTCTGCCTGTTCTGGTTTTTCCCCGCTTTGGCAGGATTGATTCCCGGTCTTGCCGAATTGAAGCCGGAATCCACACGTCCAAGCTGCAGCCCTTCCGGAATCCTGATCCTATAGTCAGACAGTTTCTCTATATCCTGGAAGATGGTTTCATCAGATACCGTATCCTTGTTCCAGATAAGATACTGCTGCCTCATGTAGATAGCCAGAGAGCGTATCATGGAATTCTTGACGTCCCCTTCTTCCTTCTCTGCAATCAGGTCTATTATGCTTTCGATATTGCGTCCATAATGAGTTGCCTTTATAGGCTTGCTCTTGATAGGAATCATTTCAGGGCGTTCGTGCAGGCTCTCCGGAGCAGGCATAGGATATGGAGCATCCACATCAAGGTCGAATCCTGAAATTATGAAGAGATGGTCCCAAAGCTTATGTTCATAGTCATCCTGAAGATGCACTGAAGGATTCAATATCTCCATGACCTTGATGATGGCTCTGGCCTGTTCGTTACGCTTCTCCCTGTCCTCTATCGTCTTCAGATAGTCCACCATCTTCTGGACATTTCTACCGTATTCGGGAATATACAGCTTTACCCTTTCTGTATTGTAAAGCAGCTTGCAAGTATCTATATCTTTATTCTCCATAATCTTCCTGTTAGACAATCTGCAAATATAGTAAATTTTAAAGGATCTGCATCACTTTACCATCCTGCACATACCACAAATATGCAGACACTTCCTTGTATCCCATCCTGCGCCATATACCGGCATAACGGCTGACCTGCTTCTCATACTCTATATGATGGTCTCCGAACTTGAAATCTATCACCATGACCTTTTCTTTCGTGACCACAACCCTGTCAGGACGGTAAATCTTGCCATCCGAGTCCACAATTTCCGTCTCATTCAGCACAGAGCCGGTATCCTCCGGGAACCAGCCGTAAGTCTCGACTTCACTTATGGCCTGACTGAGCAATTCCCTGGCAGCGCCAGCTTCATCCTTAGTCATCGCACCTTCCAGCATTACGGAACGTACAGCCTCATCAAGATCAGAAGGATGTAAGATTCGTGAAAGTACATCATGAAGGACCACACCCCTGATCCTGCTGGATGCCGCCATTCCCGTCTGTCCCTCGTCAGAGAAGAAATCACGTGAATCTGCAGAAAGTCTCAGACGGGTCCGGTCACCCTCGTATGAGCAGAACTCCGAAGTCATTTTTTCCGCTTCATCATGTTTCAGAGCAGGCGGATCCGGGAATTCTCCTTTTCGGAACGCCACCTCGGTCCCATCTTCAGAACATTCCTTGACAAATCCCAGTTCTGCATGGTTCTCTTCCATGAAGCCAAGAGTCCACAACGAGAATCCCTCTTCTTCCGGAATCGGAGATATTATGGTCATGGCCTTGGCGGCACGTGTAAACGCTACATACAATATGTTGATATTGTCGACATACTGCATCAGGACCTCTTCCTTATACCTGTTTTCAAACAGGGTATCTACGCTTTTCCCGGAAAGATGCACATCATATACACCATCCGCAACGTCTTCAAGGTCAGTCCCTTTCACATCAGGTTCAGACCACTTGGCGCCATGGGCAAAGAAGCCCACAGACCCCAGGGAAGGGAATATGACATATGGAAAATCAAGTCCCTTTGACTTATGCACGGTCATGACTCTGACAGCGTCATCTGACTTCGGGGAACTTATGTTGGACCTGTCATCTGCCCACTTCTTCAGGAATGCCCTCACACTGTTACCATGAGACATCGTAAATTCCTGGACTATGTCCATGAACGACTGGATATACAGAACCTCAGCCGCGAAAGTATCCGGATCGGCCCTTCTTAGTCCTCTGAGCAATGCTTCGCAAAGATCCACAAGAGAATGGCAGCGCTGAGGTATATCGACATTCATGGACCTGGCAAGGAAAGTCGCCATCTTGTCCTCCGGATTGTCGATACCGGAAAGAAGCGATACAAGACGTCTGACAGTAAGGGACGAAGAGACCTTAAGAGAATCATCCGACAAAACAGGGATTCCCTGTTCTATAAGATAAGATGCGATATCGGCTCCTTCCTGATTCAATCTTACAAGAACGGTGATATCTCCGAGACGATATCCCGCACCGACAGCTTTATTTATAGACTCCAGGATTGTCGGATAGAAGCGTTCATCCTGACAGAACACAGTCTCGACAAGACCATCACCACCCTTGACAGCCTCCTGCCTTACATCCGAATATATCGACTGAAGCACCTTGCAGTCCTCATGGTATTTCTTATCCAGAAATTCAGCGGCCGCACGGAAATATTCACTATTGAAGTCGACAATACCCTTGCAGCTTCTGTAATTATTCTGCAGCTTGTCTTTTTCAACCATCTCGGAGAAGGAAGCCTCGACCTGGTTGTCCAGAAGACTCCAATCTGACTGACGCCAGCGATATATGCTCTGCTTGACATCGCCCACGATAAGATTGAAGAATCCTTGGGAGACACTGTTCTTCAAGAGCGGTCGGAAATTCTCCCACTGCACCTTAGACGTATCCTGGAACTCATCCAGAAGGAAATGTTCATACCTGACTCCTGTCTTTTCATATACGAACGGAGCATCTGCATCGTCTATGATCTTTCTGAGGATTCCGTTTGTCTGATCTATGGTCATGACATTCTTCTCCTTGAGAATCTCACGGAAATGGTGATAAAGATCATTCGCCACTGCAAATCCATATATCTGATGCTTGAGTGCAAGAGCTGTATTATACACCTTGAAACCGGCGTCAAATACACCAAAGAACCTGTCGACTGCATCAGTCACAGCTCCTGTGACACGGCCTTCGAGATGGTTGTTCTTTCTTGCAAACCATCCCGCCGGACCATCCGCCGCTTTCTTTCTGAAAGCGGCAGTCGGCGGCTGCACAGGCTTTGAAGCCGAAAGTGCAAGGAACTTCGCAATATTCTTCTCCATGAACCCGGCTGAAGTATCGCCCATTTCTATTCCCGCTGCAACAAATGCTCCAGCAACTGATTCTGCAGCAGCCTTGACGTCAGAGATGAATCTCTCCACAATCTCATCACATCTGGTCTGAAGCAGGTCAAGTCTCTCATCTGAATACAACACAGCCTCATCCACTCCGGATTCCTCAAGTGCGACGCGATATTCTTCGGAATTGAACCTTTCCGCAACTTTTCTCAACGTATGGTCGAGTCTGTATCCTTCGCCATCTTCCAACTGTGACATCGTCTTCCGGATCATCCATTCAAGAGACCTGGAATGTTCCTTTCCGTCGGTCAAGGAATCCAGAAGACGGTCTACGCTTTCACGGATAAGGGAGGCCTTGTCAAGCTCGACCGAATATGAAGAGAAGTGACCTATCTCTCTTGCAAAAGCTTTTAGAGTCTGCTGGAAAAACCTGTCTATAGTACTGACTGCAAAGGCGCTGTAGTCATGAAGTATGTTGCATAAAAGTTCTCCTGCTGCATTACGGAGAGTCGTTTCGTCAGGACATACTTCCGGTACAAGTTTCTCATAAAAGTCCGACTTCCTGGGATCTTTCGAAAGTTCATGGAGCTTTTCCAATATCCTTTCCTTCATCTCATCAGTGGCCTTATTTGTAAAGGTAACGGCCAGAATATGTCTGTACGCATGAGTATCATGTGCACCAAGCAGGATCTTAATGTATTCCAAAGCCAGATTCCAGGTCTTGCCCGAACCTGCAGAAGCCTTCAATATCTTTATCATATCCTTCCTATCTTCCACAAATCATCTTGAAATCACAATACCGGCATGCATCCGGCTCACCGGTCCTCACAAACGGAACCTTGCTGTTCTTCAACTGCGACAGTATTCCTTCCAGTCTTTCATCCATCATCCGGCAGAACTCCGTGCTTTCCGGGTACATGACAGGAGAACCCTTGAAGATTTCCGAAGTCGAGTAGAGGGAATTGTACAGGCGGCCATCTTCAGCCAATCCGACCTCCTTAAGCATCTTTCCGTATATATAGAACTGAAGTGCGGCCTTGTATGCCTTCTTGTATGAATACGATTCATCAAATATCCTGGCCACCACCTTCCCTGCTGTATCGTCAGTCACATTCAGCACGGTCTGCGAATCCGAACCGCTCTTATAATCCACAAGTCTGACAGTCCCCGGAACGACAGTATCTATCCTGTCTACCACACCGAAAAAGCGACATCCGAACACCTCGGCTACGACCTTCTTTTCCAGACCGATGATTCCGAATGCATCCACCCCGGTCTTCTGCAGAAATTCCAGATCCTTTTTCAATGTCTCGATGACATACCGCACGATCACCGTTCTGACAACCAGATCACGTCCACGGATCTCATCCACGTTCAATTCAGCCTTCATCAGCGACTCCACCTTGGCCGATATCAGTTCCTGACTCTCTTCTGACAACCATTTCTCCAGATAGTCTGTCGTCACTTCATCCATTCCTTTATCCGGCTGCCTGTCCATCTTTTCAAAAGGAGCATCAGACATCATCGCATCTTCTCCATAATACAATGCCCTCATTGCATTATGATATACATTTCCGATCATCGCGCTGTCAAGTGACTCCGCGACTTCCTCGTCCTTCCGTATCTTGAGTACAGACTGATAATAGAACTTCATCGGACAGATCACGTAATTCTGAAGTGCGGAGACGGAAAAGGTCATGGTGTCCAATACATCCATCATTTCATCTGTCTTCTCCACACTTTCATCTTCCATATCCAATGCAGTAAGTTCTGCATCAGCGACATGACGTCTGAGAGGAATACCATAGTGGTACATCAGCTGTTTTATATATCTGCTTTCCTCTCCTCTCTTCAGCCCTTCAGTACGCGAATCATATACGAGCCATACCTTCTCGGCTCTCGAAACCATCCTGTAGAAATAGTAGGCCCACACCGAATCCTGATATTCATAAGTAGGCATACCGAAAGCCTTCCTCAATTCCGGTGGCACGAACGAAGAACTCACACTGCGACGCGGGAACATACCCTCGTTACACGAAAGTACCACCACATTTCTGAAGTCCAGCGCTCTGGTTTCGAGAGGTCCCATGACCTGCATACCTTTGAGAGGTTCTCCCTTGAACGGAACCGAGGCTCCGGAAATCAATGTTTCAAGCAATCTGACAAAAGTTGGAGGAAGCACCTTCAACCTCTTGCTCCTGAGAGAATTTATGGAAGTATAATATGCCTTGGCTGCCTCCACTTCGATTGCAGACTCATCATCTTCCGGCATAATGGATGCGACCGCTGACAGAATATCCTGGAGATAAGCTGCAAATCCCTCGATCTGATCAGAATCGCTTGAAGTAAGGTCAGCAAGTACAGGTCTGAATATCAGATCAAGTATAGGATGTCCGTTCAGGTCTTCCTGAGGGATATAGAATTTTCCCGCACTTCTGACAGCATCAGCCCGTTCACGACAGTCAAGGAGTCCGCATGAAAGAATATCCCATACAGGCTTATGATAGAAATGCCATCTGCCATCCTTCAGACGCAGGTGCATCTGCATTTTAGCTATATCCGACATCAGAACGAAAACCGCACTTGCAGAAAGCGGATATCCCATGGTTACATTTATATCCCTCACCTGCTCCGGCACAGAATTGAGAAGAGGCAGGAGAAGGGTCTCATCCGGAAGAACTACCGCGGTCGCTGTTCCGGACGGATCACTGACCTGCTGAAGGATACTGTCAAGATGCTTGACCTGTCCATAGGAAGACGGGACACTCAGCACGTTGAATTCCGGCACATTCCCACCAAGATCCTCCAGGCATATATCCTGACCGAACATTTCTATATTGTCTGCCATAAAGAATGAAGCACGATTCCTTGGATCCGTCGTCATGGTACCTGACCAGTCCCAACAGAACTCGGCAACACCTTGATTCTTCATCACTTTCAACACCTTCCGCTCGCACTCGTTAAGGGCATTCAATCCGACGAACACACATTGACGGCCGGAGAAGCCGTCGATGTGGTCATCGACCTTCTCTGCGAGGTTTCTGTAAACCATACCCTCGTAAGCCATACCCTTCTCAATCAGAGTAGAGTTGAATCTTTCATATAGGGGAAACATGATGTTCCATATCTGAAGGAAACGCTCCTTTACAGCAGGATCCTCGCTGTCCACATTGACAGTAAGTTTGCCGGAAGCATCTCTGAAATGTCCTATGAATGTTTCCAGAGCTTCCTTCTGGGTATCGGTCAGATACGAGAACGTGTCTTGGATCTGCTTGAAATCTGCAACATTCGCGAATATCTGTTTAGGATTGATGAGATACTTGTCCACATCATCAAAATCTCCGAGAATGACATCTCCCCAGAAGATGAAATCATCCAGAGACTCTGCCCTTGGATTCAATGCAGCATAGCATTCATACAGTTCCAGAAGCAGGGTTATGCGGTCTGCTGTCTTCAGTCCGGACGCCTGGGCAAAGAAGTCGTTTATCGTCATCATCTGCGGAGCCATGAAAGGAACCGCAGAGCGATCAGAGGCTACTGCATCAGAAAGATATTTTCTGAAGAACAGCATGGAACGACGGTTGGGAAAGACAAAGCATCTGTCAGAGATACTTCCTATATTATAATAATGGTCTGCGACCTGTTTCAAAAACGGTTTCATGAGTACAAAGATAACCTTATTAGTTGCCATATGATGGCACAAGAAAGAAATTTTGTAAAAATTATGTTATTTTTGTCAAGAACGCTTGGAGATTTAGAATTTTTACCTACCTTTGTACTGGATTCAATTTAGAATTGTTCAAAACTAGAATTATTAACTTTTAAAGATCGGATATTATGGCTAAGAAATTCAGATGCATTGTATGCGGATATATACATGAAGGTGAAACAGCTCCAGAGGAGTGTCCTCTCTGCTACGTCGGACCTGAAGACTTCGAGGAAGTGACTGAAGAAGAAGCTTAATGACATTATAATAACGTTGAACGTAAAATAATCAAAACCATGGTAAAGAAGTACAGATGTCTTGTATGTGGATATATCCACGAAGGAGATGAGAAACCACAGGAATGTCCTATATGTCATGTAGGCCCTGAAAAGTTCGAGGAACTGGTAGCTACAGGTGATGCTCTTGTCTGGGCTGACGAGCACAAGATCGGAGTCGCACAGGGAGTTGACCCTGAAATCCTCAAAGGCCTCCGCGACCATTTTGCCGGAGAATGCTCGGAAGTAGGTATGTACCTTGCAATGAGCCGTCAGGCAGACAGGGAGGGATATCCTGAAATTGCAGAAGCCTTCAAGAGATATGCATGGGAAGAGGCTGAACATGCAGCTAAGTTTGCAGAACTTCTCGGAGAGTGCGTTTGGGACACCAGAACAAATGTAGAGAAGAGAATGCTTGCAGAGCAGGGTGCATGTGAGGACAAGAAGAGAATCGCCACACTGGCAAAGCAGCAGAATCTGGATGCAATCCACGATACAGTACACGAAATGTGCAAGGATGAGGCCCGTCACGGCGCAGGATTCCAGGGACTTTTCAACAGATACTTCAAGTAAATCGAAAAAAAGGAATCGGGAACCCGATTCCTTTTTTTGTCATTCATCATCAAAGTCATAATCAGATGCAAGCATCTCGGCTATGTCATCCGGGACATCGAAGCTGAGATTGTCCCAAAGGTCTTCCATCTGCCTGCGGTCCTTCTTGGTAGGACGTCCGGCCCCGCGGTCACGCTTAAGGAAGAACGTCTCTACAGGAGCACGTAACTTCGCAAGTTCTTCGGGAGTAGTCAGGTTCTCCGCATAATTAGGAACAAGTTTCGCTCCCTGCCTCTTGTCCACAAGCTGCAGCACCTTATATGTATATGTCACGGTTCCCTTCCGGGCAACTATGACATCTCCTACCTTTACAGCTTTCGAGGGCTTTGTATCTGCTCCATTAACACGAACCTTTCCACCTTTACATGCATCAGTTGCATCAGTTCTGGTCTTGTAGACCCTTATGGACCAGAGATACTTGTCTATCCTTACTTCCTCCATATGATCAGCTGAAGAAGTTCAGAGGGCTTGCTCCCGCAGAAGGAGCCGACTCTTCCTCCGACTCGAGTCCTTCATAATCCTCGCCTTCAAGAAACGCCTCGGTCTCAGGATCGATATATGCGTCAACATCTTCATCCGGACGGCACACAGCTTCAAGAAGGATTGTAGAGCGGTCACGCGGCACAAGGAAGAAATCCGGCATATCGGCAGGTACAAGAATAGTTTCACCCTTTGAGAATTCATAATTCTCCATGCATGCTTCACCCTTGTCGTTGACAGAAGGGACCTGAATCGAAGCAGCACCCTCAACACATATATATACGATGAAACTCTCAAACTGCTCCGTATAGATATGAAGAGGATCGGTAAGGTTTATCTTTGTCGCACAGAACTCAGGACGTACAGCAAGGGTCTCGGTAACCTTGTCCTCATGACAATGGCATTCCTCTTCATGGCAATGGCATTCCTCCTCCCAAAGCGGTCCCTTTATGAAGAGAGACTGGTCGAACTGACGATAATCTATGATGTCTATCGCCTCGTCTAGATGGAGAGGCCTTGCAGTTGCAGGATTGAACTCACGTCCCCAGTCATAAAGACGGAACGTCATATCTGAAGACTCCTGTATTTCAGCTATCAGGATACCGCCGTCAGCAGCATGTACAGTACCAGGGGTAATCAGAAGCGAGTCACCTCTTCTAGGAGTTATCACGTTCATCACTTCCTCTACAGTGCCGTTCTTGCATCTGTCGTAGAGTTCCTGAGCACTCATCTCCTTATTGAATCCGGCAAATATCTTTGCACCCGGCTTCGCATCCATCACATACCAGATTTCCGCCTTGCCCAGCGAATCATAACGCTCGGCAGATACTTCATCGTCAGGATGGACCTGAACTGACAATCTGTCATTGATATCGAGGAATTTGATCAGAAGCGGGAACTGACGTCCATAATGATTATATACCTTCTCACCTACTATACGCTCCAGATAGGTTTCCATCAGTTCGCTGATGGTGTTGCCTGCAAGCCAGCCGTTTGCAACGACAGAATCTTCGATGCCCATATCGGCAAGTTCCCAACTCTCACCGATCTTCACGTCAGCGCCAAGTCGAACCTCATTTCCATCATCATCACACTCTACGAATTCCTTTCCCATCACATTGACGAGAGCGTCACCTCCCCATGGCCTCCTGGATGCCACCGGAACGAATTTAAAGGGGTATAATTTCTTCTCCATGATCATATAAATCTTTAACTTGGCAAATATAATGAATTTATCCATATATATAGTATGATGGTACAGATATTGACAAATGTGAGGAAGTCTGAAAAAGACTAAGAAAGTATATAAACAATTTAACGGATAGGAGAACAATATATGTTACCAGCAAGACGATTCAACGGGCAATATGGCCTGACAGATTTCTTCAATGATTTCTTTGACGGCAGACCTTTGGAAAAGGTAGGTATGACAACCCCTGCAATCAATGTAAAGGAAAACGAGAAAGGATATAAGATCGAAGTGGCAGCACCAGGAATGTGCAAGGATGACTTCAGGATCCACCTCAACAAGGATGGAAACCTCGTGATAGAAATGGAGAAGACAGACTGCTGCTGCAAGGACAAGGGAAAAGATAAGGAAGAGGACAGAAAGGAATGCAGATATCTCAGAAAAGAATTTGCATTCTCCAAGTTCAGCCAGACACTTCTTCTCCCCGACAATGCAGACAAAGAAGCCATCGAAGCTTATGTCAACAACGGAATACTTTACATCAAGATTCCAAAAACGACAAAAGAGAAGGTTGATGAGAAAAAACGCGTGATCGAGGTCAAATGACCCACGCGTAAACGAAAGCATTGAATTTCACTGTATTTCGGATTCTGAACACCACAGGCGGCAAATCGCTAAAGGATTTGCCGCCACTTTTTTTGCTTTTTTTCATCAAAAAATGACGAAAAAATTTGCAGGTTTCAAAAAAATGCGTACCTTTGCATCCGCGTTCGAGAAAAACGCATAAGACTGAACAAATGGTGCGGTAGTTCAGCTGGTTAGAATACCGGCCTGTCACGCCGGGGGTCGCGGGTTCGAGTCCCGTCCGCACCGCCAAAGGGAGCATAGCTCAGTTGGTTTAGAGCATCTGCCTTACAAGCAGAGGGTCGGGGGTTCGAC
>JAFYUS010000045.1 GCA_017549505.1 Bacteroidales bacterium
ACCCGCCGCCATCGACATAAACCGAAGACAAGGTGCGTCCGATCCGGTACATGGTCCATTCGTTTCTGCCCGTCCATAGAATGTCCGACATCAGGTTGTCTCCTGAATACCTGCATCTGACGCATATACAGAGGCGGTCTGAGTCGCAGAAAGTGCATGAAACGACATCCTGACGCTTCAGGTATTCGGCTGCTTCCGCCTTGCCTTCATATAAAAGGACCGGACTTACGTCTCCGGTCGATACGACAGCGGCCGGTCGGCCGCTGAACATCTTCATGTCCCAGACTTTAGTCACTGTTTCCGGCATGTCGATTTTGCGGACTTTACCCTCCGCAGTCTGATAATAAGACGTCTTGACTCCTTCTGCGGTCTTCTGCTGCTGCGCAAAGCAGAAGCGGATGCTGTCGGAATATTCATCAAGATGAGGATACACAGTCCCGTCAGGTCTTTCCAGCACAAGGTTTCCGTCAACCCTATACACGAAGCCGCTGCCTCCGGCCCGGCGGCTCAAGGTATGCACCCTTCCTCCATGAACCTCCATGCAGAGGATATCCTCGGCACCCTCGAATCTTGCAACCGCTTCTCCGTCCCTCTTGATGACTGTCGTATTCCCATCAGTGTAATCGGTGTATAGACAACCGGCCCGCAACCTGTGCCGGGAGATCTCAGACGAGACTTCATAAGCCTCCCCGACAGGTATCTTCAGCACAGGTATCCCGTCAGCGAACATCACCATCGAACATTTTACCTTGCCTTTTCGGGCATCCGCCCTCCAGTCATAACCGTCGGGGTAATCCAGGCCTACTGCATAGACAGTCCCCGAGTAATGTTTTCCATACGAAGGTCCTTTCCATATCCCGTCAGAGGAGGAATGTTCCCCCACTCCGACCTGCTCCAGTCCGCATGCGGACAGAAACGCTACAGCAATCGTCAGCACAAATCTTTTCATGCCCCAAAGAAAGGTAAAACAAATAAGATAAATCCTGTCATTCGTCACTGAATTCGCTGTATCCGTCACTTTTTTCTTTTTTTTATCATACGCTGGCGCTAGAGAGGATTTGTAAACTGATATGTCAAGATAACGGTGCAAATGAATCTCCGTGACACAAGTTTCAAAATATATGTCACGGAGGTTATCAAATAGTGGCAAAATGAGTCTATAGCAGCACCTCCGTGACATATATCAAGCAAATCATGTAGCGGAAGACAGAGTCAGGACTTCTATACGGGAGGGAAGAGGAAAATAAGAAGGAAATTGTATCTTTGCAGCATGAAACAGGAAATCACTATCAGAAATACAGCAGACCTTGACAGAGCTGCGGCTGAGTTTCTCGAGAAACTTGGCGATAAGACATTGGTAGCCTTCTTTGCGCCTATGGGTGCAGGAAAGACCACATTCACTACAGCCATCTGCAAGGCACTTGGTGTTACGGATCCTGTCGGTTCTCCGACTTTTGCCATCGTCAACGAATATATGAGGGAGGATGGTGACCCTATGTATCATTTTGATTTCTACCGTATCAACAAGCTGCAGGAGGCTATAGAGATTGGTCTGTATGACTATCTGGACAGCGGTTGTCTGTGCATCATGGAATGGCCGGAGAATATCGAGGAGCTGCTTCCGGAAGAGACTGTGAGGGTATATTTTACAATAAACCCAGACCAGTCACGAACTCTGGTCTGGGAATAATGAAAGAAACTTTCTGTAGATTACAGATTGACTCTTAGTCCCATTTCTATGCCCATCATGAGAGGCTGGGCGGTTCTGATGCTTTTAGGCTGACCGCAGTCGAAATAATAGCGTAGACTAGGGTCCATATAAAGTCCCAGGTGTCGGCCGAGCATGAACTCCACTCCTAATCCGATATTTGCGGAAAGCTGTACTCCCTCGACGGAACCTTTGTGGATATATTCCGTGTTGAGGATCTCATACTTGTCTGAAAAACATCTTTCTACAGTACCTCCGGCATATGTGTAGAAGTTGAGGTGTCCGTTGTCAACGATGTTGAAGAATGCGTTTACAGGGATTCCTATGTATTGCTGTGCGTTTCTGATATCCGATGATATTGACTCCTCTATATGGCCTTCGGAATTTACAAGGGTATATGTGCCGAAGAACTTTCTTGTAAGGATGGTATAGTTTGCTCCGACTCCAATGGCCCATCTGTCGCTTAGGTCGAATTTCACTCCCGCTCCGAACGAAACAGGAAGTCCGTATGTGGATTCCGAACTCTTCTGCTCCACTCCTGTCTTGGGTTTTGTCGTGGACATGGACGGACGTCTGAGAGGACTGAGTCCTTTGCTCTGTGTGCTGTTCGTTCCTGTTATTCCTGCAAGCACGATAGACGTACGTCTTCTGTTTCGGATCTTACTGTCATCTTCGTCATCCCATTCAACCGGCCATAAATCCACGGACTCTGTCTTGTCCGAATATGCAGACTTGTCCTGAGCGTGCGGCGGCTCCGTTACAGGTTCTTCAGAAGATGCTGAAGGTCCTTCCGCTGCAGCTGTCAGTTCTTCGGCCAAGGTCACGGCCTCTGTAACTTCTTCAGCGGCATCCGCCATATAAACGTTCCTTCCTTCAGAAAGAGCGGCCGGAGCATCAAGATCATGGCCTGTATGAATCAATGGTGTGTCAGCCACGGCTATGAGCCCGCTTCCGACAGCCGGAGGTACTATGTCGCCGTTTGCTGTCCAGTCTGTAAATACTCCTACGGCGACGACGGCAGCTGCGGCAGCAGCCACGGCCGTCCTCCTGAACCAGAGCATAACGGTCTTTCTGGTGCTGATCCTGTCGAGTTGGGACGATACACCCTCCCAGACATGGGCAGGAACATCCTCCTCACCCTGGGAAAGGATCGATCTCAGCAGATCGTCAGTTTCATTATATCTGTTATCGTCAAACATTTTCAATTTCCTTTATCTTGTTCTGCAGCCAGAGTCTTGCCCTGCTGAGCTGCGTCCTTGATGTCGTCTCGCTTATTCCAAGTATGTCGCCTATCTCCTTGTGCGAATAACCTTCTATCGCATACATGTTGAACACGGTTCTGAAACCTGGCGGCAGCTGGGTTATCAGCTTCATCAGATCCTTGTATCCGATGTTCTGGAGCTGGGTCGTGGCTTCCGCTTTCATTCCTCTTACCGTTTCCAGATCCTCGCTCATCTTGAGCGCATCCTTCCGTCGGAGTTCCATCAAGGCAGTCGTGACAAAGATCTTTCTGGCCCATCCTTCAAAGGATCCTTCGCCCTTGTAGCTGTCCAGACGCGTGAACAACGTCACGAAACCGTCCTGAAGCACGTCTTCGGCCAGTTCCCTTTCCCCGACATATCGTATGCATACGGGAAACATACGGGGTGCAAGCCGGTCATAAAGGACCTTCTGAGCCGCCCTGTCTCCTTTAATGCAAGACTCGATGAGCCTTAAGTCGAGGTTGTCTTTCATTGTACACGCCATAAAAAGATGCAGAACCGCACATGAATGTTGCATCTGCATCACATTTTTTCCAAACTTATGCATTTTTCCCGAATTCCGTATTATTTTTGTATGTTTTCTACAGTTATTTGAACACACATATGCATAAGATATTGAAATCGACTTTCCTGTTGTGTATTATCATGGCATTCATGCATGTGGCCGCCCATGCCCAGGATTCCCGCCCGGGATCCGAGGCGGAGAACAAGGTGGTGTCGGCTGTCCAGCTGCTCAATGCCAACGATGTCAAGGGTGCGGAGGGAGTCCTTGCTGAAATACTTGCCGCAGATGCGGAGAATGATGCTGCATGGTATTATCTTGCCATGGCGTCCCTTATGAAGAACGATGTGGCTGCCGCGGAAGAATATCTGAAGACTGCAGTGAGTCTGGATCCCGATAATTTCTGGTACAGATATCGTCTGGCAGGCATATACGGAGCGACCCAGCGTCAGGAACTGACCGTCGATATGTACGAGAAGCTTCTTGAAGATTTTCCTAAACGTAGCGAGCTATATCTGGATATGGTGGATCTTTATGCTGCACAGGGAGAGTATGAGAAGGCTCTGGATACGATCAATCAGGTCGAGACAGTTTTCGGTGTGACCGAGAACCTTGTGATGTACAGATTCAATCTCCTCAGGCGCATGGACCGCCACGAGGAGGCTTTCGCTTCTCTTGAAAAGTTCAACGAGGAATACTCGTCACCATACGTTCTCTCCACTCTTGCAGACTGGCAGATGTCCATGTACAACGACTCCACAGCCCTGGCATATTACGATGAGGCCCTGGAACTTGTGCCGGATTATTCTCCTGCCCTTCTGGGTAAGGCCGAGACATACAGGCTTACCCGCAGATATGATGAATATTTCGATGTGCTGGATTCATTCGTGTCCATGAAGGATATACCGGCTCCCGCAAAGAGCGAATATCTGATGGCGGTCGTTCAGAGGACAGATCCGAAGTTCGTCCGTTCGTTCATGCCACAGCTTGACAGCATCATCACTAAGGCGTCCGAAGTCCATCCTTCGGACAGCACGCTGCTGCAGACAGCAGGCGTGTACTTCTATTCCACAGACAGGAAGGACAAGGCGAAGGATTATTTCGGAAGAAACGTTGCGACATGGCCTGAAAGCATGAGTGCAAGTGCAACCTTTGTCGAGTTCCTGATGTATGCAGAAGATTGGGAGGCGCTTTCGCAGGAAGGCCGCAAGGCTTTTGAGAAGTTCCCGAAGGAGACGGCATTCCTTGAGATGGCGAGTGTCGGAGACTATAACCTGAAAAGGTATGACGATGTGCTGCAGATATGTGAGAAGGTGCTTGAGGTTGCTCCGAACGACAGTTCGAGCACTCTGAGGGCATGGTCTACGATGGGTGACATATACCATACTCTTGGAGATGCGAAGAAATCATACAAGGCATATGACAAGGCTCTCAAGGTCAATCCGGACTATGTGTATGTCCTCAATAACTATGCATACTATCTCAGTACGGAAGGAAAGAAGCTGAAAAAGGCTTACTCTATGAGCAAGAAGACCATAGAAGCTGAACCGAACAATTCCACATACCTTGATACTTTCGGCTGGATACTCTATCTGCAGGGAAAACCGGAGCAGGCAAAACCATATTTCAAGCAGGCCATGCTGTATGGAGGCAAGGAAAGTCCTGTAATACTTGACCATTATGCAGAGGTCCTGTATGCCTTGAAGGAATATGACCTGGCCTTCGTGTATTGGAATCTTGCCCGTCAGAAGAATGCCGGTGACATTCCAGACCTGGATGAAAGGATAGATGCAAGAAAGAAGTCAATTGACAGAAAGTGATGATGGACAGATGTCGTAAACATATTTTGGCAGTGCTTTTTCTCCTGTGCTTCTGCATGGGGGCGCATTCTCAGGATACCAAGGTCCAGGAAGAGAGGAAGGCGCGTCTTGAAAGGGAGATCGCAATCATCGACCGTCAGCTTGCCGACAATGCATCAAAGAGCAACACCAAGCTTGCCGATCTTAATCTCATCAGGAAGAAGGTTGCAAACAGGAAGGAGCTTGTCGCCCAGAGCGACCGCCAGATAAGGAAATATAACGATGAGATTTATCTTACTCAACTTGAAATCAATAAGATCAATAAAAGGATAGAGACCCTTACGGAGCATTATTCCAAACTTGTCCTTAGCGCATACAAGAACCGTGATGCGAGAGTATGGTATATGTATATGCTGGCCAGCGATGACCTCGGGCAGGCCATGCGTCGTTTCGGCTATTTCAAGAATCTCTCTACCCAGATGAAGGACGAAGCACGCAAGGTACTTCAGGCAAGGGAAGAACTGGAAGAGGAGAAGGAGAAGCTCTCGAAGATGAAGAAGGAAGCCGAGGCTGTGAAGGCGGAACGTGTAAAGGAGCTGGAAAGCTTGCGCAAGGACGAAGCGAAGGCGGATAATGTAGTCAAGCAGCTCAAGAAGGACCGTAAGAAATATCAGAGCCAGCTCAATTCCAAGAAGAAGGAGGTCCAGGCCCTGAACAGGGAGATAGAAAGGATAATTTCTTCCACAATGAAGAAGAGCGGGTCGACATCGTCTTCGAGGAAGACGGAAGTCGATACAAAGCTTGCAGCTGAGTTTGTGAAGAACAAGGGAAAGCTGCCTTGGCCGGCTGATGGTGCCGTGGTCGGACGCTTCGGATCGCACAGGCATCCTGTCTATGACATTGTAATGCCTCCTAACAACGGATTCGATCTTGCTGTGGCGAAGGGCGAAGAGGCTAAGGCCGTATTCGACGGCGTAGTCCGTCAGGTCATGGTTCTTCCGGGCTATAATCAATGTGTGATGGTCGACCATGGCGATTATTTCACGCTTTACTGCAAGCTGAAGAATGTGAAGGTCAAGGCAGACGACAAGGTAAAGACCGGTGACGTTCTGGGTACTGTAGATACGATAAACGGACAGGTCCAGCTCCATTTCGAGATCTGGCAGGGAACCAAGCCTCAGAATCCGGAAAGTTGGCTGAAGTGATGTTTGCAGTAGGAAATTGTATCAAAAGTGATAGCTTTTTATCTTTTTTGTTATCTTTGCCTAGCTATTAATAACACACTTTAACCGCACATTTTGTTATGAAAAGATTAGTATCCCTTATTCTGGGAACAAGTTTCTGTCTGGCTGCCATGGCGCAGGTTCAGGTAAATGTACATGAAACTGCAGAAAATCAGCCTGTTATCCACAAGGAAATCTACGGACAGTTTGCCGAGCATCTCGGCCGCTGCATCTATGACGGTATCTGGGTCGGTCCGGAGTCAGATATCCCTAATATCAACGGATATAGAAAGGACCTTATCGAGGCTCTTCAGACCCTCAAGGTTCCTGTGCTCAGATGGCCGGGCGGATGCTTTGCAGACGAGTATCACTGGATGGACGGAATCGGACCTAAGGAGAACCGTCCGATGATGATCAACAACAACTGGGGTGGAACAGTAGAGGACAACTCTTTCGGAACCCATGAATTCTTCAACCTCTGCGAGCTTCTCGAGTGCGAGCCTTACCTTTCAGGAAACGTAGGTTCAGGAACTGTTGAAGAACTTGCAAAATGGGTCGAGTACATTACTGCAGAAGGTGGTACTCTTGCTGAACTTCGTGCAAAGAACGGTCGTAAGGAGCCATGGAGACTCAAATATCTCGGAGTCGGCAACGAAAGCTGGGGATGTGGTGGAGACATGTATCCTGAGTACTATTCAGACCTTTACCGTCGTTATGCGATCTATTGCCGCAACTATGACGGAAACGTCCTTTATAAGGTAGCCAGCGGTGCTTCCGATTACGATTACAACTGGACAAAGGTCCTCATGGACAAGATCGGTGACAAGATGAACGGAGTGTCTCTCCACTATTATACAGTTACCGGTTGGACAGGATCAAAGGGCTCTGCAACACAGTTCGATGTCGACAGCTGGTACGACATGATCGCAAAGTCTGTCGAGGTCGAGGAAGTGATCAAGAACCATAAGGCTATCATGAACGCATATGACCCTGAGGGAAAGGTTGACCTTCTTCTCGACGAGTGGGGAACATGGTTCGATGTAGAGCCGGGCACAAACCCTGGTCACCTCTATCAGCAGAACACAATGCGTGACGCGATGATCGCTGCGATGTCTCTCAACATCTTCCATCGTCATACCGACCGTCTCACAATGGCAAACATCGCCCAGATCGTGAACGTGCTCCAGGCTATGATTCTTACAAAGGGCAGCGAGATCGTCCTTACTCCTACTTACCATGTATTCCGTATGTACAACGTACATCAGGATGCTGCATTTGTTCCTACGGAAAGCAATGCAGCTACTATGGTGGCACCTTCGGGCCGCATCATGCCTGAGGCCAGCGTGACAGCATCACGCGATGCAGCAGGAAAGCTCCATGTATCTATCGCAAACCCTCTCCACAACGAGGCACAGACAATCACCCTTAACTTTGACGAACTTAAGCCGAAGAACATCACAGGTGAGGTTCTTGCAGCTCCTACAATCCAGTCTTACAACGATTTCGGTAAAGAGCCGGCAGTCGCTCCAAAGCCATTCACTGCATTCAAGAAGAACGGCAAATCAGTTACTCTTACAGTTCCTGCCGCTTCAGTTGTATGTCTCGAATTCTAGAATACGCAACAATATAATGAAATCTACCCCTCCCGGGCTCCGGGAGGTGGTAGATTCGTCATATAATCACACTAATCAAATGACAATGAAACTAAACAAGATCATCTTATCGCTACTGGCGATGACTGCAGCCGTATCTGTTATGGCGCAGACAAACGAGATGAAGATCCGTGTCAACAAGCCGGGTGCTGAAATCCAGCCTACCATGTACGGAATCTTCATCGAGGATATCAACTTTGCCGCTGACGGAGGACTTTATGCGGAACTTGTAAAGAACCGCTCATTCGAGTTTCCTAACAACCGTCTTCAGGGATGGAATGTGGGAGGTCGTCTCGAGGTAATGAATGACGGACCTTTCGAGCGCAATCCTCATTATGTAAGACTTTATTATCCTGGCCATCCTCACAAGCATACCGCAATGGAGAACAACGGTTTCTTCGGTATCGGTCTAAAGAAGGGTGAGCAGTACCGTTTCAGCGTATGGGCCCGTATTCCTGACGGAAAGGAAGCCGGAAAGCTCGGAATCGAATTCATCGATACGGCTTCAATGGGTGAGGTACAGGCACATACAGTAGCTGAAATTACCGTAGACTCAAAGGAATGGAAGAAGTATGAGGTCATCATGACTTCTGCCGTGACCGATCCTAAGGCAACTCTCCGAGTGTTCCTCAACAATCCTGTGACAGTAGACGTAGAGCATGTATCCCTCTTCCCTGTAGATACATGGAACGGTCATGAGAACGGTCTCCGCAAGGATCTTGCGCAGGCACTCTATGACCTTGAGCCAGGTCTTTTCCGTTTCCCAGGCGGATGTATCGTGGAGGGAACAGACCTTCCTACACGTTATAACTGGAAGAACAGCGTCGGTCCTGTAGAGAACCGTCCGCTCAACGAGAACAGATGGCAGCATACTTTCAAGCACCGCTACTATCCTGATTATTTCCAGTCGTACGGACTTGGATTCTATGAATATTTCCTTCTTTCGGAGGAAATCGGTGCAGAGCCGCTTCCTGTCCTCAGCTGCGGTCTTGCATGTCAGTTCCAGAACGAGACCCAGGATGCACATCAGCCTGTATGTGAACTCAATGAGTATATCCAGGATGCCCTCGATCTGATCGAGTTCGCAAATGGCGGTGTTGATACAGAGTGGGGTAAGCTTCGTGCCGAGATGGGACATCCGGCACCATTCAACCTCAAGTTCATCGGTATCGGTAACGAGCAGTGGGGACCTGAGTATCCTGAACACCTCAAGCCTTTCATCGATGCTATCCGCAAGGCATATCCTGAAATCAAGATAGTAGGCTCGTCAGGTCCTGATTCGGAGGGTCGCCAGTTTGATTATCTCTGGCCGGAGATGAAGAACCTCGGCGCAGACCTCGTGGACGAACATTTCTACCGTCCTGAGTCATGGTTCCTTGCCCAGGGTGCACGTTACGACAATTATGACCGTAAGGGTCCTAAGGTATTTGCCGGCGAGTATGCATGTCATGGAGCAGGAAAGAAGTGGAACCACTTCGAGGCATCTCTTCTTGAAGCAGCATTCATGACTACAATCGAAAGAAACGCAGATATCGTACATATGGCTACATATGCTCCTCTCTTCGCCCATGTAGAAGGTTGGCAGTGGAGACCTGACATGATATGGTTCGACAACCTCAGGAGCTTCCGCTCATGCAGCTGGCATGTGCAGAAACTCTATTCTCAGTACAAGGGTACCCATGCGCTTGCACTTACAGATATGGAGGGAGTGAACATCACCGGAGCTGAAGGTCAGAACGGTCTTTTCGCAAGCTCGGTATACGATGCTGACAAGAACCAGGTGTATGTGAAGATCATCAACACATCCGATAAGGCTCAGCCGGTCAAGATCAACTTCGAGGGTCTCAAGAAGAAGGAAGTCCTCAAGGGTGTAGAGGCGGTAAGCTACCACTCTGATGACCTTGATGCAGACAATACTCTCGACGAACCTGAAAAGATCGTTCCTCAGGCTTCTGCTCTGGAGTTTGAAGGAAAGGCACTTGAGGTGACCGTGGCTCCTGAAACATTCATGGTGTACATACTTCAGAAATAATCATACCCAATTATTACAAACACTAACTATTTTTTAACCATGAAAATCAAATCTTTGATTTTGAAAACGCTCGCTGCAGCTACATTCGTGGCTTCGGTTTCAGTCAGCTGTTCGGAGATTTCGTTCATCGACATCAATCCGCCTGCTGACCTTCAGAGCAAGATCGACT
>JAFYUS010000010.1 GCA_017549505.1 Bacteroidales bacterium
ACGAATGAAAGGTGGTGAATATAAAGAATACTACGAACGCAAACTCAAAGAAGGAAAGCATGTCATGTGTATCATGAACGTGCTTCGTGCAAAACTTGTCCACAGGATGTTCTCAGTAATAAAACGCGACGAGGAATATACTAAGCAGTACCAACCAGCATGCTAACGCAACCAGGGGTGGCCGCGCGGCCAGGGGCGGGACGCACCTATGAGCGCAATATATATCCACAAACTACACCGTTGAATCGAAGTGATGACTTACAATGCAACTTATTTACGGATGATTTGGAAAATCCATAAGAATATATAATAAAAAACACCGGCATGTCCGCAGGACATACCGGTGAAATATCGTATGTTCAATCCATTATTTCTGGAAAAGCATAGGAGCCATCTCACGGAGTGAACGACGCCATGTAAGGAACTCATGTCCTGTACCTGGTGAAACGTAACCCTTTGCATTGAAGCCTGCTGCCTTGAGAGCTTCAGCTGCCTGCATGATGCGGTCAGGACCTTCCTTGCTTCCGCAGCTGATGAAGATACCCTTCACCTGTGCCGGGTCCTTGATATCCTCTGGAGAATATGTACCACCTGAAAGGAGGCCATAGTATCCGAATACCTCAGGACGTGCAAGAGTGATGTTTCTTGTCTCCATACCACCCATTGAAAGACCTGCCATTGCGCGTGAATCCTTCTTTGCGATAGTCTTGAAGTTTGCATCGATGTAAGGAACAAGCTCGTCAACAAGTACTGTTTCGAAATCCTTGAAGTTGAAGCTTGCGAGACCACCGAATTTGACTTCGTTAGTCATACCGTAAGTCATTACGATGATGAAAGGCTTGCACTCACCTGCTGCAATCATGTTGTCCATGATGAGGTTGGCATGTCCCTGACGATGCCATGCTGTCTCGTCCTCACCCCAACCATGCTGGAGATAGAGTACAGGGAACTTCTTCTTTCCGTCGTACTGTGGAGGAAGATATACGAATGCACGCTTTGTGCTGTTTGTGCTAGGTGATGGGAAGAGAACCTGAACGACCTGTCCATGAGGTACATCCTTGACCTGGTAGAAATCCTGATCGTGTGCAGGGATCTCGATACCGCTTTCCCAACGTACTGAACCATAGTAGTTCTTTGCACCCGGGTCATTTACTACGCCACCGTCGATTGTGAGGTGATAGTAGTGGAATCCTTCGTCGAGAGGACCATCTGTAGTTCCTACCCAGACACCTTCCTCATTCTTGTGGAGGACTGTACCACCCTGTCCGCCGAGTCCGAGGCTGACGATTACCGATCTTGCCTGAGGAGCCTCTACGCGGAAGCGTGCATAACCCTGTGAGTTTACCATAGGATACTGCTGACCAGGCTGGTTCATTACTGAAGGAACGAAGTCTTCCTTGATTTCTGCATTGTCAAGAGCAGGATTGAAGTTCTTGATCACGCGATAAACATTCTTTGGCTTATACTCCCTGTCGAACGGAAGAGGATAGTTGTTGGCGCCAAGCCATGAATCCCTGTCGCTAAGGTTCCAGAAAGTCACGTTCTTTACTACATCCTTATGTTTGCGGAGGATACGGAAAAGGTCAGCATACTTTGCCTCATGAAGAGTCTTGATATAACCTGGAACCTCACCTGCCTGACCGCGGCTGAACTGAAGTCCACCACCCATTTCCTCGTTGATACGGATATCAAGCTCTGTGAAATGGATATTGTCAACGATCTCAGAATATTTTACGATAGCTGCCTCAATGTCTTCGTTGCTAGGTCCGTAAACATTGTAGTGACCCTGCATACCGATACCATGGATAGGAACACCTGCATCCTGCATCTTCTTTACCATATTGTAGATACGGTCGCGCTTTGCAGGATCTGCAGCGTTGTAGTCGTTATAGAAAAGAAGAGCATCTGGATCAGCCTCATGTGCGAATTCGAATGCCTTTGCAATGAACTCGTCGCCACAGAGCTTGAAATGTCTTGACTGGCGGTATGGGCTTGGTGCCTCTCTCATCCAACGGTTAGGACGTCCGTCGCCGTCTGCCATTGCCTCATTTACAACATCCCAGCAGTAAACGATGTCCTTGTAACGGTTTACAACAGTGTGGATGTGAGTTCTGAGGCGCTCATAGAACACTTCCTTTGAAACTTCATTTCCCTTGTCGTCAACGAACATCCAGTCTGCGAACTGGCTGTGCCAGCAGAGAGTATGTCCACGGAGAGGAATGCCGTTCTCACGGCAGAAGTTTGCGATCTTGTCGGCATTCTCCCAGTTCCACTCACCTTCGCGTGGCTGAAGAGAAACTACCTTCATGTCATTCTCAGCTGTGATGCTGTTGAAGTTTTTCTTGATAAGAGCGATCTGGTCAGCATCAGTGACATTTCTGATGTTTACAGCAACTCCCACTGTGAAGTAATCCTTATAGGTATCCTTGTAACCTGTAGGATCTTCAACCGGTCTTCCCCAAGGGAAGCCCTGGGCAAAGATTGAACCTGCACCCAGTACGAGAGCAAGAGCGATTGTTGAAATTCTTTTCATTAAATAATATGTTTTAGTGTTGTTGAATAATCAATCTGTATTTTGACACATGAATCCGATAAAGGTTAAATGCAATCGTGCAAATAAGTTCTTTATCTTGTCATCTGCCACCAGTCAAGATCAAAAAGCTGTTCGTCACCGCCTCTGAAAAGTATATATACATCATGCTTTCCTGTTACCGGACGCCTGCTTCTTACATCGACCTTCTGCACCGGTTCCTTGCCGTCGACCTCGATCTTTGCGAAAGGATTGTCGCTCATGGCATCGAGATAGAACTCTACGGTACCGGGATTCTTGAAGTTAAGGGTTTCGATTGTAACAGCTTTCGGTCCTTCTGTTCCAAAATCAACTTCACGTATCTTTATCCAGTCTCCATTATGGATAAGTCGTACATAATGGTCCTTTCCGGCAAGACGGTCGGTCTTTACGCCCCAGCTGTGAGCCATGGTTTCCGCCTCGACTCTCTGATATGGATCCAGAGTACCGACAGGAGCAGGGCCTCTGTCGGTAAAAGGAATGAATGGAATAGATCCGTCAGGATTGTATTTGAACTCCTCTACAGCAGCTGAGCGATGGAATCCTGCACCGTTCGGCAGCTTGCCGTTGTGGTAGAACATATAATTATGTCCCTTATACTCGATCTCGCCTCCATGGATTGTGAATGAATTCACAGCCTCATCCATGATGCGGCCACGATATGTCCACGGACCATCTACTGTAGGTGCAGTCGAATATGCCATGTGCTCTGGAACGCCGCCTGAAGGATAAGTAAGGTAATAGAGGTCTCCCCTCTTCGAAATCCATGGACCTTCTTCGAATCCTACCATCAGCTCTTCCTTGCCCTTGCCCCAGTTCATCTTCATCATCTTAGGACCGAAGGATGCGGCGTCATGGAATCCGGGAACCTCCTTATAGCCGTTCTTGAATGAAATCATGTCGTCATTCAGCTCGCCATACCAAAGGCCTTTGTTACCCCAGAAAAGGTATGCACGTCCGTCGTCATCGATGAATACGGTCGGATCGATGAATGAGAACCCTTTAGCGAGGGGACCTCCTATTGCATCCACGTACGGTCCTTGAGGATCGTCTGCCACAGCAACTGCAAGAACATCATTCTTCTGAGCGTCATTAAGGCAGACATACCAATACCATTTGCCGTTTCGCTCTATTGCCTGTGATGCCCAGGCTCTGTCGCCGTGGAAAGCCCATTTGAAGGTCTCGGTCGAGATCGGTGTACCAAGATATGTCCAGTTGACCATGTCTTCTGTAGAGAAGACCTGCCAGTCATTCATCTTGAAATAGGTAGCATCATCCTCATCATGACCTGTAAACATGTAAAGCGTTTCACCATATACGAACGGAGCAGGATCCGGAGTATAGGAGGTCGTGATGATCGGATTCTGCGCCATGCATAATGCCGAAGAAACCGATGCAAGAACTGAAAGGATAGTTATCTTTTTCATTTTCAATAGATTTATTTCCTTATGTAAGCAGATTCATTACCCATGAGATAGCTGTCCTTATAGCCTCCGAAATCAACGATGATCTTCTCGAAGACGATTCCAGGATCGAGAGGCTGTATCTCAAGGTCATATACTGATGTGCCTTTTGGAAGAGACAGTTCGATCTTCTCAACGGCTACTCTTTTCGCTACGGTAGGATAATATACAGAATATACATTCTCCGGATCTTCATTCAGCCTTGAATTGAAGCATCTGTCGACAGTCTCAGC
Source organism: Bacteroidales bacterium (assembly GCA_017549505.1). Taxonomy (GTDB): domain Bacteria; phylum Bacteroidota; class Bacteroidia; order Bacteroidales; family UBA932; genus Cryptobacteroides. The sequence goes on from JAFYUS010000010.1 coordinate 4,266, forward strand.
TCCCTTGAATCCGACTCTATAGCTATGACCATCCTTATCATGGAATGCAAGAGTGGACTTCGTTGCAACATGTACAGTGACTTTCTTCACATCAGATGGAATCTCCATACGGTATGTAAGCTTGGCACCGTCAACAGATACATCGTAAGGCATAAGGGCTACTCCTCCAAGGGTTCGTCCCATGTCTTCAATCAGAGTCCAGCTGCCGTCCGCAGAATTCTGCTTAGAATAGATATGAGGAGCCTCTATGACGACACATCCCTTGTCTGAAGTGAATGTAAATCCTGACGGAAGCTTTTCAGTCTCGTCAATACGGAAAATCACAGGCAGGGTATCCTCAGGGAAGCTGTCGTTCCAGATCTTGTAGCCGATGTGCTTCTGGATCATCATGTTCTTCCATTTTCCTCCGGCCATGACATTGTTATACTGGTCAGAAAGGAACTTGTCACGCGCAAAGCATGCTTCCACCTTGTCTGCCCACCAGTTAGCTGCAGGATCGTTGGCCTTATAGAGATAATGATTCATTGCCTGGGCATAATACATCTCATATACGTTTGCCAATGCCTGTATAGGGAAAAGGATTATCTGGAAGTATGCATCTCTCGCATTTTCAGGAAGGGTCATATACTGACGCATGGCCTCTGCTTCAAGCTTGATGAATTCATCGGACACCTGCTTCCACTCACCTGACTTGAGATTGTAAGTCGTACGGTCAAGCATTTCTGCAGTGATTCTTCCGGCATACTTGCTGTAGAGGTTGAGGATTCTTGCAGCTTCTGCAGCCTGTTCGTCACCGAACTGCTGTGCACAGAATGCGCGAGTATGATCCTTAAGGTTTTCAGCAGTATACTTTGTAGGATTCCACGCCATGTCAAGGAAAAGGGTGATAGGATATTCCATAGGCTTGAGGTCACCTACATTGAGTACCCAAAGCTGGTCTACACCATATTCATAAGTAAGCTGCATCTGCTCCCAAAGATTCTGTACAGGAGTGACATTAAGCCACTTGGAGTTACGCGGAGCACCTACATAGTCGACATGGTAGTACATTCCCCATCCTCCTGGATGCTTGCGTTCCTCGGCATTCGGAAGCTTGCGGACGTCTCCCCAGTTATCATCGGAAAGAAGTATGATCACATCGTCAGGCACTCTGAGTCCCTTTTCATACAGGATCTGTACCTCCTTATATAGAGCCCAAACCTGAGGGCGCTGACTTGCAGGCTTTCCTGTGACTTCCTTGATGATCCTGCGCTGATTGTCGAATATCCTCTGCATCATCTTGATGAGATAAGGATAATCCGGAACATATTCGTCGTCATGTCCTTCCTTACCACCCATAGCTGCATCTCCGTCGCCTCGCATACCGATCGTAATAAGGTCTTCAGTATCCTTGGCACGCTCTATACCTTCACGGAAGAACTTGTCTATCACCTTCTTGTTTGTTCCATAATCCCACACGCCATATTGGTTACGCCTGCGAGCCCACTCCTGATGGTTACGGGCCATCGGCTCATGGTGGGACGTTCCCATTATTATACCCATTTCATCAGCCACCTTGCTGTTCATCGGATCATCCTCATAAAATGCCCAGCTCCACATTGCCGGCCACAGATAGTTTCCGCGAAGACGGAGGATGAGTTCAAATACACGCTCATAGAAACGATGGTCGCCATATTCGGTACCGTATGTATGCTTCACCCATCCCGTGAGGCATGGAGCCTCATCATTAAGGAAGATACCACGGTAACGGACAGCCGGTTCGCCGGCTGTATATGAACCACGGGCGATGGACAGATCATCCTGTCTTGCGATCGGAGCATCGGCCCAGTCATACCATGGAGACACACCTATCTGCTCTGAGATCTCATATATGCCGTACACAACACCTCTGCGGTCGCTGCCCACGATGACCAGAGCGTCATCAACTCCTTCAAGAGGGTTTTCTATTGTCTGGATCAGATATTTTTCCCTGCAACCTTTCAACTCGGAAGGATCAAACTTGCCACGTTGTATCATCTGATTCACAAACGGGGAATCAAGAGATCCGATGATGATCACACGCGCTGACTGCGGGATATCCGAAAGAGCTGGCTTGTTGCCTGTAACCCTCTCAAAGTCCAGGACAAGATTGTCTGCTGCACGAAGGATTGCCTTGTCTTCTGTCAGAGAAACAACGATTGATACTGGTTTTCCATCCTTGACAAGAGTGAATCTTTCTGACGAGACTACAGGAAGTGTCGCCTTAGGATGATCGATGGCATTTGCTGAAATCACTACGAGTGCAGCAGCCAGGGAAAGTAACGGTTTCAGAATCTGGTGTTTCATAAAATGCGGTATTTGTCATTATTATTTTTACAAATTTACCTAGTAATTTATAATAAATCATGATACATTGTTGCAAATCCTATCGTATTTGACACAAGTGGGGATGTTTTATTATAAATATATGTAAACATTGGTTATCTTTGTTGAAATATCAAAATCAGACCATGAAGATAATCAAGACCGCATGTATCATTGCCACAATCCTGGCATCTGCAGTATCCTACGCACAGCTTCCGGTTCAGATGGAAAGCTTCGACGTGAAAGACGTCACATTGACTCCAAGCGCATTCAAGCATGCCGAAGAGATGGACATCAGATATCTGCTCGGCATCGACCCGGACAGGCTCCTTGCCCCGTATCTCAAGGAAGCAGGACTCAAGCCAAAGGCAGAAAATTACACCAACTGGGAGAATACCGGACTGGACGGTCACATCGGAGGACACTATCTGTCAGCTTTGACATACATGTACGCATCTACAGGTAATCAGGAAATCAAAGGACGACTTGATTACGTCATCTCGGAACTGAAGAGATGCTATGATGCAGACGGCAACGGATATATAAGCGGTGTCCCAGGCGGAAAACAGATATGGAAGGAGATTTCCGAGGGAAACATCCGTGCAGCATCTTTCGGTCTGAACGACAGATGGGTTCCTCTTTACAACATTCATAAGATTTTCGCGGGACTTCGCGACGCATACCTTATATATGGAAGCAAGGAATGCCGCGAGATGTTCATCGGACTGACAGACTGGATGTACAGACTGACATCAGGTCTGACTGACGAGCAGCTTCAGGACATGCTCAGAAGCGAGCACGGCGGTCTTAACGAGGTATTTGCTGATGCTGCAGCGATAAGCGGCGACGCGAGATTCATGGAGCTTGCAAAACGCTTCTCTCACAAGAGGGTACTTGAGCCGCTTCTCAAAGGAGAAGACCATCTTACCGGAATGCATGCAAACACACAGATACCTAAGGTAATCGGATACAAGAGAATAGCAGATCTCGAGGGATATGAGGACTGGGATAAGGCAGCACAGTATTTCTGGGAGACTGTGGTTGACAACAGAAGCATAACCATAGGAGGAAACAGTGTTTTCGAGCATTTCCACCCGGCAGAGAATTTCGAAAGCATGCTCACCAGCGAACAGGGTCCTGAGACATGTAACACATACAACATGCTCAGACTGACCAAGATGCTGTACGCAACCACCGGCAATACCCACTATATGGACTATTACGAAAGGGCACTCTACAATCACATCCTTTCGACAATCAACCCGATCCAGGGAGGATTCGTATACTTCACCCCTATGCGTCCGGGCCACTATAGAGTATACTCACAGCCTCAGACCAGCTTCTGGTGCTGCGTAGGTTCAGGTATGGAAAACCATGCCCGCTATGGAGAGATGATATACTCTCACAAGGGAGATAAGGAACTGATTGTCAACCTTTTCATTCCTTCAGTACTTACATGGGGCAAGACTGTTGTAGAGCAGGTCAATTCATTCCCTGCAGAAGAAGGCACGACTCTCATGATAAATCCGAAGAAGCCGGCTGAATTCACCGTAAGCATCAGAATACCTGAATGGACAGAATCAGCCAGGATGAATGCCAAGGTAAACGGAGAGCCTGTCGAGGCTGTTCTTGAAGACGGATTCCTTAAGATTGAGCGCAGATGGGCAAAGGGTGACAAGATTTCCGTTGACTTGCCTATGAGCCTGAGAGCTGTCCAGCTTCCAGACAAGACTGAAAACTATTCATTCATGTACGGTCCTGTTGTCCTTGCGGCATCTCTCGGCAAGGATGACCAGCTTGGTATGTATGCAGATGACAGCCGTGGAGGCCACATAGCAGCAGGTAAGAAGCTGCCTCTTAACGAAATGCCTCTTATCGTAGGAGATAAGGACGATATGCTCTCCCACATCAGCAAGGTAGAAGGAAAGCCGCTCACATTCAAGATGACCGGACTTGCACCTCTGAAATATAAGGAAATGACCCTCGTTCCTTTCAGTACTCTCCATGAATGCAGATACATGGTATACTGGCCTCTTGTATCGGAGCAGGAATGGAAGGAACGCCTCGCGAAGCAGGAGGCGAACGAAAAGGCAAGAATCGCATTGGAGCTTATCACTGCAGATAAGGTGACCTGCGGAGAGCAGCAGCCTGAAAGCGACCATTTCTCAAATGTAGCCGAATCAGTAAACGGTGATGATAACGGAAGGCATTGGAGAATGACCGGCAGAAACGGATGGTTCAGCTATATCCTGAATACTAAGGGATGGCCGGTTCAGCACGTACGCATCGCCTTGAACGGACGCGAGGGTAATGAGGCGACTGTATTGGTGAACGGAAAGGAAGCTGGAAGCATCATACCTTATATGCCTGGAAATGAAGAGATCCACCTCATAGATATTCCACAGGAGTTCAGTAGCGAAAACGTGCTGGAAGTTACCGTCAAGGGTATGGAAGGAAAAGCATCTCCAAAGATCTACGAAATCAGAATAGTAAAATAAAAACACATAAGCGAAATGAGAAGACTGACCGCAACACTGGTCTGCGTACTCTGCCTTGCTGCAGCAGTAAACGCCCAGACAAAGAAAAGTCCCGTCACATTCGATTCTTACGAATGGGACTTTGGTACTATCGAAGCAGCTGAAGGAACTGTATGTCATACATTTACCTTCACCAACAGATCCAAGGAAACTGTCAAGATCGACAGAGACATCCCTAGCTGCGAATGTATCAGGGCTTTCTATGAGGACATTAATGTAGAGCCCGGACAGAAAGCCGAAGTGATGATTGCATTCTCTCCAAAGAAGGAGAGCGGAAAAAGCACACGCCGAGTGGAACTTGTAGACAGAGACGGAAACACTCTTGCATCTCTTTCTGTAAAGGCAATCGTAAAGCATACAGAAGGAGGCAATGACCTCGAAAGGAACTATCCATACAGAGACCACACCCTTTCATATGCAGAGCGCACAGAAAACCTCATATCTCTTCTTACACCGGAAGAAAAGGTCGGTCTGATGATGAACAAATCGGTTTCGGTCGACAGACTCGGCATAGAATCATACAACTGGTGGAGCGAGGCATGCCACGGAATCCGTCAGGACGGATATACCGTGTATCCTCAGCCTATCGGAATGGCAGCCGCTTTCAATTCGAAGATGGTTTATGACGTCTTCTCCACAGTATCCGACGAAGCACGTGCAAACTGGAACCGTTCGGAAAGAGTGTTCAATGTACCTATGGGTGTGATCTACTACCCTGGCAACCCTGAACTTACCTTCTGGTGTCCTAACGTGAACATCTTCCGTGACCCTAGATGGGGACGTGGACAGGAGACCTACGGTGAAGATCCATATCTCAATGCAATCCTCGGAGTACAGAACGTACTCGGAATGCAGGGCAACGACGACAGATACTTCAAGACACACGCTTGTGCAAAGCATTATGCAGTACACAGCGGTCCTGAACCTCTCCGTCATACATATGATGCTTCAGTTTCAATGCGCGACCTGTGGGAGACATATCTTCCTGCATTCAAGGCCCTTGTACAGAAAGGAAACGTACGTGAGGTGATGTGCGCCTATAACCGCTATGAAGGAATACCATGCTGTACGAGCGACCGCCTTCTCGTTGATATCCTCAGACGCAAGTGGGACTATGACGGAATCGTCCTTACCGACTGCGATGCAATCAACAACTTCTATAACAAGGGACAGCATGAGACACATGCAGGTCCGCTCGAAGCATCTGTAGACGCCGTCCTTAACGGTACAGACCTGGAATGTGGTAAAGTTTTCATGGTTCTTGAAGAAGCTCTCGAGAAAGGTCTCATCACAGAAGAAGTCCTTGACGGCCATCTCCGCAGAACACTTTACGGACGTTTCGAACTCGGTATGTTCGATCCTGCCGACATGATTCCTTGGAAGAATCTCGGAGAAGATGTGATCAGCAGCGAGTCGAACCACCAGCTGGCTGTTCAGGCTGCACGTGAATCCATGGTACTCCTCGACAACGACGGCATCCTTCCGCTTGCAAAGAACCTCAAGAAGATTGCTGTCGTAGGACCTAACGCGAACGATGCAGGCCTTCTTAACGGAAACTACGGAGGTACTCCTACCAAGGAGCACACATTCACACTCCTTCAGGGTATCAAGGAAGCTGTTCCCGGAACAGAGGTATACTACAGCCAGGCATGTCCGCTTATGGAAGGACATGAGACAATCTCATATCTGAAGGATTTCAATGATGGAAAGGGAGTATACGTCGAGTTCTTCAACAACAATGAGCTCGAAGGAACTCCTGATGTCACAGGATACTACGACAGACTCAACTTCTCTACTTTCGGAGCATGGGGTTTTGCTGAAGGAATCAGCACGGACAATCTGTCTGTAAGGATTTCAGGTAAGTTCACTGCTCCTTTCACAGGAGAGATGAAGTATACAGCATCCTCAGACAACGGATACATATTCAAGGTAAACGGCGAAGTGATCGAAGAAGCCAAGGGAGGCGCACGTCGTGGCTTCGGTTTCAGAAGAAACGTGGAGTACAAGTCATTCAATGTAGCTGAAGGTCAGACTTACGAGGTAGTGATAGAGTACAGAAGAGGCAAGGGCAACTTTGCAATGCTCAACGCTGATATCTGCGAGCGCAGACTTATCCAGTTCGACGATCTCAAGAAGGATGTGGCAGATGCCGACGCAATCATCGTCATAGGAGGAATCTCTGCTCAGATAGAGGGAGAAGGCGGTGACAAGCAGACCATCGAACTTGCTGATGTACAGCAGCGCCTCATCCGTGCAATGCATGAGACAGGAAAACCAGTGATCGTAGTCAACTGCTCAGGTTCAGCAATGGCATTCGGAAGCGTAAAGGGATGCTATAATGCTCTCCTTCAGGCATGGTATCCGGGTCAGGGTGGTGCTCAGGCTCTTGCAGAAGTGATCTTCGGCGACTATAATCCTGGCGGAAAGCTTCCTGTAACATTCTATGAGTCAAACAACGACCTTCCTGACTTCCTTGATTACAGCATGGAGAACAGGACATACCGTTACTTCCGCGGAACACCTCAGTACGCATTCGGACACGGACTTTCATATACTACATTCAAGGTAGGAAAGGCAAAGATTTCCAAGAAGTCGATGAAGGCTGACGGTTCAGTCACATTGACCGTACCTATGACAAACACCGGTGACCGTGAAGGAACAGAGACGATACAGGTATATGTAAAGGCGCTGGATTATGCAGAAGCTCCTATCAAGGATCTCAGAGGATTTGCAAAGCTCAGTCTCAAGCCAGGCGAAACCGCCAAGGCAGAGATTGTCCTTGACGGTGAATCATTCCAGTACTACGATCCTTCTATCGACGAGCTCTCGACAAAACCGGGAAGGTATCAGATATTATACGGTACCTCATCTCTTGAGAAGGATCTCAAATCAATCGATTTTGTAGTAAAGTAAGGCATGAAACGATTATTGACCCTGATTTTCCTCGGCATGCTGTGTTTCCATGCGGGAGCACAGCAGCCGGACGGATATGCAGAAAAGACAGCAAAACTGGCAGAAAACCTTGTAAGGAGTTCCAAGGAAGGCAACTATAACAAGACATACAAGGCTATCCGTAACATCCAGAAATATGAGTTCAGGCTTCAGAAGGAACAGTTGGTCACATTCTATTCAGACATCCATACAGCAGTGTCGGAAGCATGTGAGAAACATGGAATCGACGAAAACGGCAAGAAGGAGATGTGGGCTATAATCGACGCCTTGTTCTCTGACAAGCTGAAGGAATCAGTTAACAACCAATAAGTCATGGTAAAGATCTACTGCGTCAACACAAACACAAGCAAGACATTCCCTGAAGGAACGACCTTGATGGAGATGCTTCCTGAATTCGAATTCGAGAAGCCCTACCCTATCCTCTGCGCCAAGGTAAACAATGTCAGTCAGGGGCTGAAATATAAGGCATTCAACAGCAGACAGGTTGAATTTCTTGACTACACGTCATACCTGGGAAGAAGCGTATACTGCAACTCCTTATGTTTCCTTCTGTGCAAGGCTGCAAAGGATATTTTTCCTGACTGCCGTGTAGTTCTGAGAAGACCCATATCAAAAGGATATTACTGCAATATCATCAAGGGAGATTCGTCTCACATAACACAGGAAGACCTGGACAGGATAACCTCAAGAATGCATCAGATTGTAGATGCAGACATCCCTTTCCGAAGACATGAGGTAAGGACGGAGGAAGCAGTGGAACTCTTTACAGACCTCGGATACGAAGACAAGGTGAAGCTGCTCAAGACTACTGGTGACGTATATGTGAACTATTATACACTCGACGGTACTCCAGACCACTATTATGAGGCCTTGCTTCCAAGCACAGGATATCTGAAGCTGTGGAATCTTACCATGTATCGCGACGGTCTTCTCCTTCGTGTACCTGACAGACATCATCCAGAAGAGCTCGCACCTTTCTGCGAACAGCCGAAGACATTCGAGGTGTTCTCAGAGAACCTCAAATGGAACAGGATCATGGGACTTGACAATGTCGGTGACGTGAACCTGGCTTGCCAGAGAGGAGAGACAGGAGACCTTATCAAGATTGCTGAAGCGCTGCAGGAGAAGAAGATAGTCCAGATAGCAGAAGAAATCGAACGCAGGGTGAACGACCCGGAAAAACCTGTACGTCTGGTTCTGATCACAGGCCCGAGCAGCAGTGGAAAATCCACATTCTGCAAACGTCTGAGCATCCAGCTCAAGGCATGCGGAATCAGACCTGTATCATTCTCAACAGATGACTATTTCGTAAACCGCCTCGACACACCAAGACTTCCGAACGGAGAATTTGACTTTGATAATTTCGAGACAGTAGACCACCGTTACCTTCAGAGTGACGTCTTGAAACTCCTGAACGGAGAAACAGTGGATGTGCCGGAGTACAACTTCGTCACCGGACTTCGAGAATTCAACGGCAAGAAGCTTAAGATAGAGCCAGGTTCGGTACTGATCATCGAGGGTATTCACGCCCTTAACCCAAGACTTACCGATCAGGTAGATGATGATTCCAAGTACAGGATCTTCATAAACACGATCACCAGCATATCACTCGACGACCATAACTGTATCCCGACCAGCGACAACCGCCTTCTCAGACGTATCGTACGAGACTTTAACAAGGGAGCATTTACAGCGAGGGAGTCGATAATGCACTGGCCGAATGTCCGCAGGTCTGAAGTCAAGTGGATCTACCCATATCAGGAGAATGCAGACGTGCTGTTCAATTCGGCATATCTTGTTGAGTTCGCAGTGCTCAGGGCACATGCCGAGCGCATTCTCATGACAGTTCCGAAGAACTGTCCGGAATATAGCGAGGCACACCGCCTGAAGAAGTTCCTCAGTTATTTCACTCCGGTGTCGGACAAGGATGTACCGGCCACTTCCCTCCTCCGCAGCTTCATCGGAGGAAGCAGTCTGTAAAACATATGAAAAGGATAACCATAACAATGATGCTCGTCATTACCGCAATGACGGCATACGCTCAGCCACAGATCGGCGACTGGGCCAAATTCGGCAGATATGAAGAAGCCAACAAAGAGGTCTCAGTGCGTCCCAAGGCTGTATTCATGGGAGATTCCATAACAGACTTCTGGGTGGAGAACGATCCGGATTTCTTTACAGATAACAACTTCATCGGAAGAGGTATTTCGGGACAGGCCAGCGCACATATGCTTGTGAGGTTCAGAAGAGATGTCATAGACCATCATCCGAAATATGTGGTCATACTCGCAGGAACAAATGATGTGGCCAAGAATCTCGGAGTGATTTCCCATGAAAACACTCTCGGAAACATCATATCGATGTGCGAACTGGCAAGGGCAAACAAGATTAAGCCTATAATCTGTTCCGTGCTTCCATGCAACTATTTCTTCTGGCGTCCTGAAGAGAAAGGCCAGGAAAAGGAGATCATCAAGCTCAACGCCCTCCTGAAGGAATACGCCAGGTCAGCAAAGATCCCATATGTAGACTACCATTCTGCAATGAAGGATGAGAATGACGGTCTCCCTAAGAAATATGCAGATGACGGCTGCCATCCTAACAGGAACGGCTATGAACTGATGGAAAAGATAATACTTGAATATCTGTAGAAACTATCGGATGTTGCCTGCAAGATACTGGTCATAGGCTGCCATATCGATCAGGCCATGTCCGGAGAGATTGAAGAGAATCACCTTCTCCTCGCCAGTTTCCTTACACTTCAACGCCTCCCGGATCGTCGCCGCAATAGCGTGGCACGATTCGGGAGCCGGTATTATACCTTCTGCCTTGGCAAAGATGCAGCCGGCTTCAAAGCTCTCCTTCTGCTCTATATCGACGGCCTCGATCCATCCGTCCTTGAGAAGCTGTGACACTACAGTACCGGCTCCATGATATCTGAGGCCACCTGCATGTATGTTTGAAGGCTGGAAATCATGTCCGAGGGTAAACATCGGAAGAAGAGGCGTATATCCCGCCTCGTCTCCGAAGTCATATTCAAAGCGACCTTCGGTAAGCTTTGGACACGCCGCGGGTTCCGCGGCGATGAAGCGGGTGCTGCGCTCACCCGCGAAATTATGACGCATGAACGGGAAGGAGATGCCGCCGAAATTCGAGCCACCTCCAAAACATCCTATGACGATATCGGGATAATCCCCCGCCATCTCCATCTGCTTTTCGGCTTCCAGACCGATAACAGTCTGGTGCATGGTGACATGGTTCATTACTGAACCGAGAGTATACTTGCAGCCCGGGGTCATTCTTGCAAGTTCGACAGCCTCGGATATTGCTGTACCCAAAGAACCCTGATGATTCGGAGTCCTGGTCAGGATGTCTTTACCGGCACGGGTTGACATTGAAGGTGAAGGAGTGACCACTGCACCGAAAACCTGCATCACGCTTCTTCTGTAAGGCTTCTGCTCATAGCTTACCTTGACCTGATAGACCGCTGCTTCCAGTCCGAATACTTTGGCGGCATACGAAAGGGCTGCACCCCATTGTCCGGCACCTGTTTCTGTCGTTATGTTTGTAACACCTTCCTTCTTGCAGTAATATGCCTGTGCAAGTGCGGAATTAAGTTTATGGGAACCTATAGGACTGACGCTTTCATTCTTGAAATATATCCTGGCAGATGTACCCAGAGCCTCTTCCAGTCCATATGCTCTGACAAGAGGGGTCGAACGGTAATAGAGGTATTTCTCCCTGACTTCTTCTGGGATCTCTATCCACGTGTCAGTCTCGTTGAGCTCCTGCGCAGAACACTCTCTGCTGAAGAGTTCGGACAGATCCTCTGCCGTAACCGGCTGACGGGTCTTCGGATGAAGCATCGGCATAGGCTTTACCGGCATGTCAGCCAAAATGTTATACCAATGCGAAGGGATATCGTTTTCAGAAAGAAAATAGCGTTTCTGTTTCATATGACCGGTACTTTTAAGTTCGTTTTCACAAATATACTCATTTTTTAGTGTAACTTTGTATAATTGGAAAACATGACACCATGAAAAATACTCAAAGACTTCTGACAGCAGTCATTGCTGTCCTTGTCGGGATATCACTTTCCGCACAATCGGCAATCCATTCGATTTCAGATCCCGATGGTCTGACTACTGTGTATGTCGGTGCAACTGACGGCATCGCATGGTACAGCATAGACCACGGAAAGGCATTGAGCATGCCTGCATCCCGTCTTGGTCTCAAGACCAATGCATTCGACTGGTCGAAACTGGAAATCGAACGTTTCCAGAATGACGAGATAGTCATCGACTATACAATGGACAGGACCAAGACAAGCAAGGTGAACCATCGCGCATCTACAGCAACCGTGACCTTTGTCAATCCTAATGGCGAAAAGATCCATGTGGAGTTCATCGTCAGCCGCAATGACGTTGCTTTCAGATACCTGCTTCCAAAGGAAGGAGAGACAGGAAGCGTAAGAGTTCTTGATGAACTTACTGAGTTCAATTTCAGCGACAACAGGGAAGGAAGCGAAGTTGCGACATACCTTACCCCTCAGAGCGATGCAATGATAGGCTGGAAACGTACCAAGCCAAGCTATGAGGAATACTACTCCATCGCAGCTCATCTCTCGGAGAAATCCCTTTACGGACATGGCTATACATTCCCATGTCTGTTCAATGTAGGTAAGGATGGATGGGTCCTCATCAGCGAGACAGGAGTTGACGGAAGATACTGCGGATCGCGGTTGAGCGACAGCAGGCTTACGACAACAGACGATGCCGGAACCGATGACCCATCTGACGACAAGAGGTACTACAGCTACAAGTTGGAATACCCTATGGCTGAAGAAAACAACGGCAACGGCACCGTGGAGCCGGGACTTTCTCTCCCTGGCGCTACCCCATGGAGAACGATAACCCTTGGAGAAAGCCTTAAGCCTATTGTGGAGACAACGATCGCATGGGACCTTGTCGACCCACGATATGAGACTGAAAATGAATACAGATACGGCAAAGGCACATGGAGCTGGATAGTATGGCAGGACGGCAGCATCAACTATGAAGATCAGGTCAGATACGTCGACCTCGCTGCAGCAATGAACTTCCAGTATGTTCTCGTAGACAACTGGTGGGACACTTACATAGGAAAGGAAAAGATCGAAGATCTTGTTGCTTACGCAAACAGCAAAGGTGTCGATGTATTCCTTTGGTACAGTTCAAGCGGATGGTGGAATGACATCGAGCAGGGCCCGATAAACATAATGTCCGACCCTATCACACGTAAGAAGGAGATGCGCTGGATGAAGAGCCTTGGAGTCAAGGGCATCAAGGTAGATTTCTTCGGAGGAGACAAGCAGGAGACCATGAGACATTATGAGGCCATCCTCAGCGATGCGGATGACAACGGCCTGATGGTCATATTCCACGGATGTACACTGCCTAGAGGATGGGAGAGAATGTATCCGAACTATGTCGGAAGCGAAGCTGTCAGAGCATCGGAAAACCTCGTGTTCTCGCAGTATGAGTGCGACCAGGAGGCACAGGCTGCCTGCCTGCATCCGTTCATCCGCAACAGTGTCGGCAGCATGGAATTCGGAGGATGTTTCATGAACGAAAGGCTCAGCAAGGACAACAAGGGCGGATCTGTCAGACGTACGACCGACATATTCCAGATAGCTACATGCGTGCTCTTCCAGAATCCTATCCAGAATTTCGCGCTGGCTCCAAACAACCTGGAAGATGCTCCTGAAGTATGTCTGGACTTCCTGCGCGAAGTTCCGACAACATGGGATGAGACAAGATACATCGACGGATATCCGGGAGAACATGTAGCTCTGGCACGTCGTAAGGGGAATACCTGGTATGTAGCGGCAATCAATGCCGGAGCACAGACAAGGACATATAACGTCTGGGAAATGGTTGACGAAATCAAAGGCCTCTCGGACTGGAAGGTATCAAAGGAGAGCATGATACGCATATTTGAGGGCGGAAATACGCCTGCAGTACGTGAAGTGCATGCAGATGACATATATAAGGCCGAGATAACAGTCGGCAGGAACGACGGAGCAGTAATAGTATTTAAAACGAAATAAGATATGAGCGAAATCGCATTGAAACAGGTACATTTCGAAGGAATCACAATGCAGATTCCTGAGGTCTGGAAGTACGAGACCGAAGAATTCAACGAAGAAGACGGAACAAAGTCATACACCCTGAGTATCAGCGCCAAAGGCAAGGATATCAGAAGCATCGACATAAGCTGGGGTATCATCCCTGAGGGATCGGACGCATACAATGAGGCATGCGCCACATATGAGACAGTAGTGAACGAGGAAGATCTTGATGCCAACGACGAGCCTATCATCTGCTTCGAATTCCAGAAGCGTGAAGCTTACGGATTCAACGTATGGACTGATGACGGACTTCCATGCTTCTTCTTCTGTGTAGGTATCCCGGACAAGGGTGACAACCACCTGCTTACAGTCCTTGTAAGCGCGCCGGACAATGACAAGCTTCAGGACCTCATCAACTTTGTGGAAGAATATCTTTCAGTAGAGTAGCTGTCATAAATGGACGGATTCATACCGCACAGCATAGACGAAGGATATTCCTACGAGGGAGAAGTGCTAGGCGACGTAAAGGCCGGCTTTCCTTCTCCTGCGGAAAACATCCATGAGAAGCTTGACCTGATAAGACTTCTTGTAAGGCATCGTGCATCCACATTCTTCTTCAGGGTCGATGGTGTATCGATGGTAGACACCGGTATGGACGAGGGTGACATCATCATCGTGGACCGCAGCATCGACCCGTACAACAACTGCAAGGCAGTATGTTTCATTGACGGTGAATACACGGTCAAGAGAGTGGAGATCGGTGAGAACAGCGCGCGTCTGATGCCTGCCAACGAGAAGAACACGACCTACAGACCCATAGAAGTCACTCCGGAAAACAATTTCCTGATCTGGGGCATCGTCACCTGGGTAATAAAGAAGATGTAGAGTCATGTTTGCACTTGCCGACTGCAACAACTTCTTCGCTTCCTGCGAGAGGGTCTTCAGACCCGACTTGCAGGGAAAACCCGTCATTGTTCTGTCGAACAATGACGGCTGCGCCATTGCGAGAAGCAATGAAGCGAAAGCTCTCGGCATCAAGATGGGCGCTCCCCTCTTCAAGATCCGTCACCTGGTCGAAAAGCATGATATAGCAGTATTCTCCGGCAACATGGCGTTGTACGGAGAGATGTCACAAAGAGTGAGATGGGTACTCGGAGAATTCGCTCCTTCCGTCGAGGTCTATTCCATAGACGAAGCATTTCTGGACCTGCGTGGCATGAATGACATCGACTTTGATGCTTACGCAAAGGAAATTTCAGCTCAATGCTGGAAGATGACCTCAATACCGGTTTCTGTCGGTATCGCACCGACCAAAACCCTGGCCAAAATCGCCTCAAAACTATGCAAGCAGTATCCGAAGCTCCGCGGAGGATGCTACATGCACAGGCCTCAGGACATCGAGAAGGTACTCCGCAAATACCCGATAGAAGATGTATGGGGAATAGGACGCAAGTCCGCCGCCAAACTGCATGAAAGATATGTGAAGACAGCATATGAATTCACCTGTCTTCCGGAATCCGCTGTGCAGAAGCTTATGGGAATAACTGGAGTACGCACATGGAAGGAACTGCAGGGTATCCCGTGCATAGAATTCGAAGACGGATTTGAGGCAAAGCAGTCCATATGCGTATCCCGCAGCTTCTCTACAGAGATTTACGACCTCAAGGAACTGCAGGAGCAGATAGCTAACTTCGCCTCAGATATGGCGGAAAAGCTACGCAAGCAGCACTCCGTCACAAGCGAAGTGACAGTCTTCGCCTACACCAACCGATTCAGGGAAGATCTTCCCCAGACCCACTCCAGCTCACTTGTAACATACACGACTCCAACTGCAGAACAGAGAACCATAGTCGCCAGTGCCGTACAGGCAACAAGCGACCTGTTCAGAAGCGGTTACGGTTACAAGAAGGCAGGAGTGATTGCTACAGGGATCATGGACCAGTCTGATATCATGCAGTCCATGTTTGAAGACACGGATTCCATCGAACGCGAACACAAGATAACCTCTGCCCTTGACGCCATCAACAGCACCTTCGGTGCCGGCACAGTCAAGCTGGCAGTCCAAGGCAGCGGCCATATCAAAAGCACGAGGGAAAAACAGTCCCCCCACTACACGACCCGTTGGACAGATCTTCCGAAGGTATCAGTCAAATGACAATCAGTGATAGAAATCTGCAATTTTCTGTCTCTTTATATGTGTTTATGAAAAAACTGCATATATTTGCGGTCAGAAATCTCATAAAATCATTTCCATTTTAACATTACCGGACGGCTGTCAAAGCCTTTGCGGGATAATTGTGTCCCGTCGCGTGCGAATCCAAGCGCACAGTTCTTTGACATACGGCAGCCGTACCGATAAGATTGTTCAACCTTTAATCTTAGATGTTATTATGGAAAAGAAAAAGTATCAGCTGGTTGCATGGACAAGGAAAGTTGAAGGTCAGGAAGACCCTGAACTACGTATGATTCCCACGCTCCATTTCCAGATGCAGGAACCTTACTTCGAAGAGATCGCCAGGTGCAGGAAGGAAGAGGAGAAGAATAACGGATACATCGACGTGGAACTTGCCATAAGGTTTGTAAGGGTCTATGAGCAGAACGCAAGATTCATGTTCCGGACCGGATACTATGGAGACGGACTTAGATTTCTCCGGTACGCAGCTTTCTACTGCATCGAGTCAGATGATGATGCCTGGACATGTTGGGATACCGATCTGGGAAGCTACATGTACTTCTTCGGCAAGCTCAGAGGGGAGTTCCTCCGTCTTACAAGGGAGTTCATCAGCCTTGCAAAGAAGTATGGACGCCATGACATTCTGACCGAAAGGAAGTCAAAGAGGCTTCTTGAACTTTATGAGGAACAGACCAGAGAAGAAAGAGACCTGGACATACACCTCAAAAAGATGAGGGCCTGGAACTAGATTATGACAGCCTGCAGGATTTTTACTATCTTTGCAGGTTGTCATTTTTTTATATACGAATATGCCAAACGAACTGCTTATAATACTATCATTCATCGTCATCTATGGAGGCGTAGTTCTGTTCTACCGGTTCTTCGGAAAGAACGGACTGCTCGCATTCAACGTAATGGCCACCCTGCTGGCAAATGTTGAAGTACTGATTCTGGTACGTGCATTCGGAGTTGAGATGACCTTGGGAAACGTGCTGTTTGCCAGCACATTCCTTATTACAGATATAATGAGTGAGAACCACACCCGCAAGGATGCCAACAGAGCTGTGGTAATCAGCACTATATGCTCGGTATTCTTCATCATGCTGTCACAGATGTGGCTTCTGTACACTCCTTCGGAAAACGATTGGGCAAGCGGAGCGTTCCATACGATATTCAGCAGCACACCCCGCATCGTATGCGCATCACTCGGAGTATACCTGGTGTCCCAGCTGACTGATGTATGGCTTTACCACAAATGGTGGGACTGGTGCAGGAAGAGATTCGGAGACAACAGAAAAGGATTGTGGATAAGGAACAACGGATCCACCATGATATCACAGCTGTTGAATACCTTCCTGTATACTTTCCTTGCCTTCTACGGCACCTACCCTATGGAAACATTGGTGACGATTTTCACAAGCAGCTATATCATATATTTCGTCACAAGCCTTCTTGACACACCTTTCGTATACTGGTGCAGGAAGATAAATGAAGGAAGAAAAGATGGAACAGACTGAATTGCAGAAGGAAAGCCGGTCCAATGTACGGACGGCGCCTAAAGAACCGAGAAAGCACAACGTCATAATCCTTAACGACGACTTCACGACTTTCGAGTTCGTCATTGAAGTGATGATGACAGTCTTCGGCAAGACACAGCAGCAGGCGGAGGAAATCGCAGAAGAGACTCATATCCGCCAGAAGGCGGTGGTAGGGAGATATCCTCTGGACATAGCCAGAAGCAAGGTGGCAAAGGCCACAAGGATGGCCCGGGCAGAGGGTTATCCGCTAAAGTTTGACATTCAACCGGAATAAAGCATAGATGGCACTCAATCAGACACAGCAAGTCACAGAAGCGCTGGTGGAAGCATACGGGATAGCTACCGAAAAGCGCCATGAATTCCTGACCCCGGAACATCTCCTGGCAGGTTTCCTCAAAGACAAGGACTTCTGGGAAACCTACTCAAAATGTGGCCGCTCTCAGGAACTGGAAGATAATATATACGAATATCTGAATGACCTCGGTACAGTACCGGAAGGACTGGAGCTTAAGATTGATTTTTCGGAGCAGCTGCAGGAGCTGCTGGATGTCGCCGGCAAGACTGCAGCATCAGCAATGGTAGATACCGTACAGCTCCACCATGTCATATATTCCTTCTTCCGTCTTGAGGAATCTTACGCAAGGTATTACATGGAGAAGTCATTGGACTGCAGCATTCCTGAGTTTCTTAATTCACTTATCACTATAAGTGATTCGCAGGCCCCGGAAGGAGAAGACAGACTCTCGAAATACTTCACGTCAGTACAGGCTTGCCCGGAAATCGTAGGCAGAAAGGAAGAGATGGACAAGGCCCTCAGGATACTCTGCAGAAAGCATAAGAACAACGTGCTTCTCGTCGGCGGAAGAGGAGTCGGAAAGACAACTGTTGCCAGAGGTATAGCGCATCTTATGGAGAGCGGAGCAGTTCCAGAAAAGCTTAAAGAGGAGATGCTTATCGAATTGAATGTAAGCTCGTTGCTTAGCGGAACACAATACAGAGGCGATCTGGAAGGACGAGTACAGGAAATCATGGAGGCGGTACGAAGAGAAGGAGGTCTGACAATATACATCGACGAACTGCGTTCGCTTGGGGGAAACAGCAGGACGGACGACAGTTCAAAAGACATACTCAGTCTATTAATCCCCTACTTTAAGTCAAGTGATATAAAGTTCATTATATCAGCAACTCCGGAGGACATAAAGAAGGCAAGCACAAACGACAGCGGAGTGCTCGGGCTATTCCGCCAGATAGACATTGAAGAGCCTTCTTCCGACGAAGCGGAAGCCATATTGGAAAGCATCATCCCGGAGCTGGAGGAACATCATGAAGTGGCATATGATTCAGACACAGCTGCCTATGCAGTAAGGATAAGCCAGAGATACATGCTGGACCGATGCCTGCCGGACAAGGCCATAGACCTGATGGACGAAGCCGGCGCATATGCGCAGACCAAAGGCAGGAAGAAAGTAGACATCAAGACTATCGATCAGGCACTTGCAGACATATGCAAGGCAGATGTCCAGGCAAGTGACGAGCAGATACGTGACGACCTGTTCTGTATGGAAGAACGTCTGAGTCAGAAGATATATGGCCAGAACGGGGCAATAAAGGCCGTTTCCGAGGCGATACTGATGTCAAAAGCCGGACTGCTCGACAGCGGCAAGACAATCGGAAATTTCCTGTTTGTAGGTCCTACAGGCGTCGGAAAGACAGAACTTTCAAAGGTTCTTGCCCAGCAGCTTCATGTTCCTCTGCACAGATTCGACATGAGCGAATACTCTGAGAAGCATTCAGTAGCTAAACTAATCGGCTCCCCTGCCGGATACGTCGGTTACGACGACGGAGGCATCCTTACCGACACCATACGTCGTAATCCATACTGTGTCCTCCTTCTTGATGAAATAGAAAAGGCCCACGAAGACATCTACAACCTGCTTCTCCAGATCATGGACTATGCTGTCATCACAGACAACAAGGGAAGAAAAGTGGACTTCCGCAACGTAGTGCTCATCATGACGTCAAATGCCGGAGCAAGATATGCCCACAAATCCGGCATCGGCTTCGACAGGAAGCCGGATGCCGGAGCGGCCATGGCCAAGGAAGTCAAGAACGTCTTTGCACCGGAATTCATCAACAGACTGACTTCTGTTGTCGTATTCAACGATATGGACAAGGAAATGGCGCGTATGATCCTTGAAGACAAGATAAAGAAGCTTCAGGAAAGGCTCGATGCCAAGAACATCACTCTTGACATCACGGATGACGCCTTCGAAAAGCTTCTCAAGGAAGGTTTCACCCCTGAATACGGAGCCAGAGAACTTGAAAGGGTGCTTAATGCCCGTATAACCCCGATTCTGATGCGGGAGATACTTTTCGGCAGAAAGGAAGGATTCACAGCAACTGTAACTGCAACAGAAGAAGGATACTCATTGTCATGATATTTGACCTGACACATACGGATGAATTCCCGGATCCGCGTTACGGAGACAAGAGCGGATTCTATGCCGTCGGAGGAGAAATTACCCCTGAGCGGCTTGCAAAGGCATATCCGATGGGCATATTCCCCTATTATGCATACAAGTTGGAGAGGATCTGCTGGTGGGCGCCTCACGAAAGATTCGTGATACATCCTTCGGAAATACACATCTCCCACTCCATGCAGAACATGATGAATAAAGGCAGGTATTACTGCACCATAGGAGAGGCATTCGACAGCGTGCTGACCGGATGCGCATGCATCGACGGCAGGATCGATGAAGATAATGCATGGCTTGGCCCCGAACTGATAGACACATGGATGGAACTCCATGACATGGGACATGCGCAGAGCGTGGAGGTATGGGAAGGTGAAGACCTGGTAGGAGGACTGTACGGTTTCGTATGCGGCAGCTGCTTCCTCGGAGACAGCATGTTTTCTGCTGTCCCGAGCGCATCCAAGCTCGCCCTCATCCATCTGGCAAGACATATGGAAAAACAGGGCGGCTCATTCATCGACTGCCAGCTTGAAACTCCACATCTGAGATCCATGGGAGCAAGGTACATATCATACGAAGAGTTCCTCAAGGGAACCCTTTCAGAACATAAAATAGAGTGGAAATGACAGACTATCCTAAAGACCCCATGATGCTTCTGAGCTGGGTCAACATGAAGCTCAGAGACTTCTATCCAAGCCTTGAAAACATGTGCGAGGACCTTGAAATCAATGCTGAAGACATCACGACAAAGCTTGCTGAAGCCGGATTTGAGTACAATCGCGAACTAAACAAGTTTTGGTAGAATACAGACAACAAAAACACTAATACACACCTAATAAAACAAACATGTTTACACACATAACATTTTTGTTATACATATAAACGGGACAAAAAAGGAGGTGACTAATATGTGATTTAGTCACCTCCTTTAGTGTTTATATGACGCCAGTGGCGGTAGGGTAAGTTTGGCTTGGTTCCGTCGGAACAAGTTCCGACTTCATCCCTCCCACGACTTCGTCGCGGGCCCCTCCCGTTCACGAGGCCACGGGCGGCCACGCCATCCAAACTTACCCTACCGCCACTTCA
>JAFYUS010000046.1 GCA_017549505.1 Bacteroidales bacterium
CCGTATTTTTCAGCTATGACATCCAAGTCCTCATACCATTTGACGATATGTGTCTTACGCTTCTTTTCTGGCTCAGATTTTTCAGCTGTTTCCGGTTTGATCTCCTTTTCTGTATAATCTGCCTGCTTCTGCATTTCAGAAGGTTCGATCTGTTTCTGTTCGGGCTGATCTGAGGTCTTATGTTGTACCGAAGGTTCAGACTTTGTCTGTTCAGTCTGAACTTCAGGCTTTTCTTGCAACGCTTCCTTAGAAGGGATTATTATGATCGAATTCTTTTTCAGTCCGGTCTCCTTGAGCGTAGGATTGAATGCATAGATGTCATCGACTGTGACTTCATAAGCCTTAGCTATGGAGAAAAGCGTCTGTTTTTCTCTTACGATGTGTGACCAGCATATTTTTCCGTTAACCCTTACCTTGTCCTTTGATACTGTCACGGGGGCGCTTACGTAATCCTGGGCACTGACTGCTGCAGGGGTGATGCATGCAAATGCAAATGCCATGATCAGGCTATATATGATTTTTTTCTCCATATCTGTCGTTTTATAATGATCCGATGAACTCTTCCAGTTTTATTGTGAACGTCTTCCAGGACAGACGTTCCTTTTCAAGTCTGATGTTTGCGATGCAGTTTTCCCTGATGGCAGGTGTGCTGAAATATCTTATGATTTCACTGCAGATGCATTCCGGAGTCCCTTCATCCGCTACAAGCCCTGTGCCTCGGTCTCCGATTGTTTCCTTTAATCCACCCACGTCCGTAACTATCATAGGTACTTCAAAATGGTAGGAAACTGAACTGATGCCGCTTTGCGTTGCGCTTCTGTAAGGCAATACCGCGAGATCGGCAACAGAGAACCATTCTGACACCTCTGAGTCCTTTATATATTTGAGGTTCAGATGAATCCTGTCCTTCCCCGGAATCCTGTCAATGATTTCCTGATATCTTTCAAATGAACCGTAGGGCTCTCCAGCGATTATCAGCTGGTAATCGTCAGGAAGCATTCCGAATGCCTCGAGAAGGATGTCCAGACCTTTGTATGCCCTGATGAGTCCGAAAAACAGGATGTTCTTCATACCAGGCCTGAGACCTATTTTCCTTTCTGTCTCCGTGCGGTCCTTCTTTTCTCCGAAATGGGAGTACAAAGGATGCTGGATGACAGTATATCGTGCATCCGGCTTCAGCTTCAGAAGATCTTTTGAAACAGCCTCGCAGAGAGTTACAGAGCCTGTGCTGCCTTTCAGGAAATATCTTGTCAGAGGTGCATCAAAGAAATGCGGCTCGTGCGGGATGACATTGTCAAGAATAGATATCACCTTGCAATGTTTCTTCATCTTCCTGGTTATGTATCCTAGGGATGGGGCAAAGTATGACATCCAGTATCTGACTATCAGTACGTCAGGATCCCATGCACGTATCTCCCTGTATGTGCTGATGTAAGAAAAAGGATTGGCCGTATCCAGCAGAGATTCGCTCTCTACCGGTACGGCCTCATCGTCTGCTGTCACATATTGTGTCTTTCCCGGAAAAAGGAATTCAGGATATTGTCTCTTGAAATTGAATGCCTTGACAACATGCTTCTTGCTCAGTTCACCATAAAGGCATGCGTTAAACTGAGAGATTCCTCCTCGATAGGGATAGAAACAGGACAGTATTGCTATTTTCAATGGTTCTTATTTGTTGTTCTTTGACTTGATGTACTCTTCGTTGAGTCCGGCAAGAACGTCGTCAGTGATGTCAAGAGCTGCGTCTGCAGTGATTACCGGTGCTCCACCTGAGTTTGTGAGAATCATGGCATACTGCTTCTCCTCATTGTACTTTGTAAGGAAAGTCTGGATTGCATCTCCGAGCTGGTTCATCATCACAACATTCTCTTCGTTGATCTCCTGCTGCTTCTGTGCTGCATAGTTGTTGAATTCAAGTTCCTGCTGCTGGAGCTTCTGGCTCTGGAGCTCGGCGTTTGTACGTGTGAGAAGACCCTTGTCGATCTTGTTCTGGAACTCGATCACGTCGTTCTCGAGCTTCTTGCCTCTTCTGGTAACCTCTGCCTGGATGTTCTGAACCTTTGTCTCTACAACTGACCTGAGGTCGTTGGCCATATCGTATTCCATAAGGATCCTGTCAAGGTCAACATAAACGATGTCTCCCTTAGATGCTGCAGTTTCAACAGCTTCGCCTTCAGTCTTGACTTCTGATTTTTTTCCTCCGTCAGTGAGTGTGAGGATTCCAAATACTACAACAGCAACAAGTGAAATGATGCTGAGGATGAGTGATGTGTTTTTCATTTCTTATTAATTAATGTTTGATTTGCTATGACAATATCCTGCAAAGGTAATTAAAAAATCTTAACTTTAGAGAGGTAGTCCTTTATTGTTTTCTCTAATCCCATATATAAGGCATCGCAGATGATGGCATGTCCGATGGAAACCTCAGCTGTCCAAGGGATGTTGCGTATGAAGTATTCCAGGTTTTCCAGGTTGAGGTCGTGACCTGCATTGACTCCAAGTCCTGCATTTCTGGCAGCCTCAGCAGTCTTGATGAAAGGCAGGATAGCTCCTTCCCTGTCTTTCGGATACATGCTTGCATATGCCTCTGTATAGAGTTCCACCCGGTCGCATCCACATGCTGCCGCCGCTTCAGCCATCCGCGGGTCAGGGTCTACGAAAATAGACGTTCTGATACCTTTGCTCTTGAACTCTGCGCACACTTCTGTAAGAAATCCACGATTTCTTATCGTATCCCAGCCGGCATTGGATGTTATGGCATCATGCGCATCCGGAACGAGAGTCACCTGATCCGGTATGACTTCTGTCACCAGGTCGATGAATGACGGGATAGGATTGCCTTCGATGTTGAACTCAGTTCTGATCAGCGGTCTGATTGTCCTTACATCAGAGTATCTGATGTGTCTTTCATCTGGTCTTGGATGCACGGTGATTCCTTCTGCTCCGAACAGTTCACAGTCAAGAGCAGCCTTTGTCACATCCGGCATATTGCCTCCACGGGCATTCCTGATAGTGGCTATTTTGTTTATATTGACACTCAGCTTTGTCATATCAATTGATCATATTGATTTGGTTAGAATCACAAAAGTAGTCAATAAAGTTCACATTTTATAAATAAGTGTTAATTTTGTGCTATGATAATTGCAATATATATAGGTAAGGAAGAACTTCTCTCTGACAGCAGGTTCACTTCGCTTCTGGAGGAACTGCGTGATGGCGGATGTGATTTCACTGTCCTGAATCCTGGCGAAGAACTTTCCGAAGGAGTGGAGATGCTTCTTAGTGTGGGAGGTGACGGTACATTCCTGTCTTCTTCTGTCCTTGCGGCTGCCGGGAATATTCCGATAATGGGAGTCAATCTGGGACGTATGGGATTTCTTTCCGAGAACCGTCCGGAAGATGTCGCCAAGGCGCTCTTGTCTGGAGACTATACCATTGAAAACAGAACGATGCTGAAGGCGGAAGTCGTGACAGGGCAGGATGATATCGATTCGTGGCCATATGCTCTTAACGAGATGACGGTCCGTAGGAACGGTGCAGCGATGCTCAGTGTAGATGTCGTGATAGATGGAGTACGTCTGCCGACCTATTGGGCAGATGGTCTTGTGATTTCCACAAGCTCCGGTTCGACCGCATATTCGTTAAGTGTAGGCGGGCCTATTGTGCTTCCGGATTCTAAGGTGCTTCTGGTTTCTCCGATTGCACCACATAACCTGAATATGAGGCCTATCGTCATTCCGGATACATCCCAGATTTCTTTAAGCATGTATTCGCGAGACGGAAAATTTGAGTTTTCCGCTGACAACAGGACATGCGAACTTCCTGAAGGAGTCGAAATCAAGATATCCGTGGCACAGTTTTCGCTTAAACGTGTCCGGCTTAACAGTTCCAATTTTATAAATGCCCTGACCGAGAAACTTTTCTGGGGCGAAGATGTAAGAAATATCAAGTAAATAAATATGGCGAGTGAAACTATGACCAATGTGCCTGTCCATGTGTCAATGATCATGGATGGCAACGGACGTTGGGCCAAGGAAAGAGGAAAGGAAAGAGTCTTTGGCCATTTTGAAGGTGTGGAAAGCGTACGCGCATGTGTCGAGGCCGCAGTTGAGACAGGAGTGAAGTATCTGTCCATATATGCATTCTCCGAGGAGAACTGGAACCGTCCTCAGGACGAAGTCCTGGCTTTGATGGGCCTTATGGTGAAGGCAATGGCGGCGGAAATGAAGAAACTGGACCAGAACGGTGTGCGTTTCATGGTGATCGGAAACCGTGAACGACTTGACGATGAACTGAACAGGACGATTGACGACTGTATGTCCATGACGGCACACAATGATACTCTTACCTTGATAGTGCTTTTGAGTTACAGCGGAAAATGGGATATACTTCAGGCTGCAAAGAAGATGGTAGAGGAAGTGGCGGATCATCCTGAGAGAAAGGATGAGATCCTTTCGATGGGCATAGATGGTTTCGACCGATATCTTGCTACGGCCGGCATTCCTGACCCTGACCTTATTGTGAGGACATCCGGTGAGTGCAGGCTCAGCAATTATCTTTTGTGGCAGGGAGCCTATTCGGAACTGCTTTTTGTAGATACATTGTGGCCGGATTTCCGCAAGGAGGAGTTCCGTGCAGCTTTGGATTACTACTCAAAACGCGACCGTCGTTATGGAAAAGTAAAATAAATGCTTATATTTGCAGTTTTGAAATTAAGAGCATACAGATGAGAATCAGCAGAATAGTCTTGGCTTCACTTCTAGTCTTCGTCACCTTTGGCGCGTGGGGACAGCAGAAGGGAAGTGATGTAGTCGTTGACTACAACAGGCCTAAGAAATATATTGTCGGTGGAGTAGGTGTAGAGGGAAACAATTATCTTTCTCCAGACCAGATATTGCAGGTGACAGGTCTTCGTAAAGGCATGGAAGTAACGGTGCCTAGCGAAGAGATGACGTCTATTGTCAACAGATTGTGGCTGCAGAGGTATTTTGATGATGTCGCAGTGGTAGTGGACTCGATTGTTCCTGCTACTGATACTGCGTTCTTCAAGATCCGTATCATAGAAAGACCGCGAGTTTCCAGATGGACTTTTTCAGGTGTAAGAAGCGGTGAGGAGAAGGAACTCCTCGAAAGACTTAACCTGAAACGAGGAGGAGAGTTCTCCGAGTATGTCGCAAAGACTTCTACAGATATCATCAAGAGGTACTATAAGGAAAAGGGATTCCTCAATGTGGATGTCGACGTCAATACAAAACGTGATACAGTCATCCGCAGTGCGATAAGGGTCCAGTTTGCTGTAGACAGAGGCGAAAAGGTCAAGATCAAGACAATTACCTTCAACGGAGCAGAGAGCGTCAAGGAGGGCAAGCTTGTAAGGTCGATGAAGAAGACAAGGGATTCCCGTCTGGCTAACTTCTTCAG
>JAFYUS010000047.1 GCA_017549505.1 Bacteroidales bacterium
AAAAAGAACTCTCCTTCCTTTGCCTTCAGCATATCTGTAAGGCTGATGTAATCTTCATTGTGAACTTTGATTACTGACACCTGGGTGTCCTTCACTGAAATTTTTGCCATAAACAAAATCTATTAAGGGTTAATAAAAATGTTTATGACATATCACCCCCTGATTACCCCACAAAATTGTTCAAAAAGTCAATAGGAATCAATACTGGACATGCAGGTTTTTCCGTTTTTATATGCAGATTTTTCTTTTTTTTATAATCCTAAACGTTTTTTCATAAAAAAATCCGGCGGCCACGGATGTGGTCGCCGGATTATTATGGATTTGAATCAGAATTACTCTGTAACGATTTCTATGCTCTTAATGTAGATTGCCTTTGCAGTGCATGTCCATTTAAGAACAATCTCGCCTGAAGCAGAACCAGTAAGGGTATAGTCAGTAGCTGTTGTGGTCAACACAACCTCTGAACCGAAAGCCGCTCCACCAACTGTCACATTCAGCTTGGCATCAGTACCTGAAGCACCTGAAGTATTTACCTTGATAGACTTTACTGTTCCAGCGATACCAGTAGTTGAGAGAACAACCTCTGTTGCAGCATCCTTAGACTTACCAATCTGAACACCCTTTGCAGTTTCGTTTGAATCCCATCCAAGGTACTTCGAGCCAGAGTCTACCATTGAGAAGTTCCACTTAACACCATTAAGAGTCACCTCTGCTGATGGGGAGCCGTTTGCTCCAAGATCGTCCTGTGCGAAAGTATGAGTATATGTACCTGCTACACCTTCGTTTCCAGTGTTGTCATCACCGCCTTCTGCTGGGGTCTCGTGAGAGATGTAGTAAGCTGGGCCGCCTACCTGCTCCTTCTCTTCTGGAACCTTTGCAGAGTCATAACGGTCTCTAGTACCAACGAGGGTAACGATATCACCTTCCTTGATTCCGAGTGTAGGGAATGACTGGTCGTTCTTTGCTACAGGAGCAACTGTAAGACCGTAAACATATACTGAACCTGTCTCGTCAACGAGGTGGAAGTTACCGTAGTTACCGGTCTTGAGACCTGTCACCTTACCAGTAAGCTTGTACCAGTTGTCCTTGCTCTTCTCCTTAGCGAGGAACTCAGCGACAGTAACCTCGGTAGAGCCTCTGTGGCTTACGAGATATGCAGTACCACCAACCTGTGCAGTACCGTTGTAAGCAGCTCTTGTACCGATGATGGTTACAACGTCACCTTCCTTGATTCCGAGTTCAGCGAACTTCTTGTCATTTGATCCGATTGCACCGTTATTTGTAAGACCGTATACATATACCTTACCTGTTGCATCGATAAGGTCGAAGTTACCGTATGTAGTATTTGCGATCTTACCTACCTTACCGGTAAGCTTATAGAGAGCTGTTCCCTCTGGCTTTGCAAGGAAGTCAGCAACTGTCACCTCAGCGATAGCGCCTTCCTGCTCGATGTCAGCCATTGCAACATATTCCTTCTCACCTACCTTGGTCTTGAATGTAACGGTAGTCTTACGTGCGCCACCTTCGTTAGGTGCTGCTGTAAGGTCAACGAATGTTGAAGTACCTACAGTGTAAGGCTCGCCTGCTGTAAGCCAGCTTGCATCCTCAGGGATAACTACAGAGAAATCACCGTCCTTTACAGTAAGGATTGCTGTAGTCTTACCACCCTCGAGAGAGATAGGACCCTCTGGGAGAACCTTCTCAACCTTGATGAGAGACTTCTCGATATCGAGAACTGTTACGTCGATCATCTCGATAGTACCGCTGTAGTCCTTTCTTGGTCCTTCGATTGTCACGATGTCACCAACCTCAAGACCGTGCTTCTCGAACTGCTTTGTAGCACCCTGATACAATGTACCGTAAACGTAAACTACACCTGTACCGTCATCGATGTACCAGTTACCGTAAACAGTGTTGGCGATTGAAGTACATACACCCTTGATACGGTAGATCTTACCATCCTCACCAGCGATAACCTGAGCACAAGTTGACATAGGAGTCTCGATCTTCTCAGCCATCTGAAGAACGCGGAGCTGCTGTGTAGCGCCTGCGCACTCGAGGTTAAGAACGAGTTCTCTAGTCTCAGTAGTAGCCTCTGCCGAGAAAGTAACCTTTGTCTCACCAGCTGCTCCAGATGTTACGTTTGCCTTAAGCCATGATGGAGCAGTAGCAGTTACATTACCATTCTCATCTCTTGTAACGACCTCTGGCCATACATCTTTTACTTCTGCAATCTTCCAGTCGGCAGTCGCAGTTACAGTGATATCAGCAGAGCCACCGTTTACATCGAGAGTAACAAGCGACTGCGAAACCTGTACTTCATCAAGGAATCTATCCTCCTCCTGGCAACCCACGAAAGTGAGGGCTGCTACGGCGAGAGCTGTGAAAATATTTCTAAGTTTCATATTATTCCTGATCATAAATTAGTTAAACATATACTTGATACCAACTGAAGCATACCAGCACTGACCGAGTCCGATAGAAGGATTCCACATCTGAGTACCTGGATTTACAGCAGCTGCAGTTGAGAATGTTGCATAACCATCCTTGTCGTAACCCTCATACTTAAGGATACGGCCCTCACCAAGAGCTGGGTTCATGTACTTGGATACACCCCAGTTAGAGTTGAAGATGTTGAGGATGTTCTTGATGTCAACATTGAGCTGAAGAATGTTGGTAGAGTTACCTGCCTTCACCTTGAAGTCATGCTTGTAGCTGAAGTCCACTCTGTGAGTCCAAGGAGAGTAAACGCTGTAAGCCTCTGCGTACTTACCCTGGTTCTTGCTGAGATAAGGGTCTGCATGAACGAAGTCCATGAAACGCTTCTCATCATCCTCTGATACGAAACGGAACTCTCTGTCTGCAACCTGCTGGTCAGTAGGGATGTAGATGAGGTCATAGTTGTAACCGTCACCGTTCATATCGTTTGCAGTCATGTAAGAGTAGTTGTAACCGCCTCTCCAAGTCTCATAGATGAAGCTGAAGTGGTTGCCGCTCTTGTCGTTATGAGTGATAGACGCTACGAAACGGTCTGGAGTCACGTACTGTGAGTTGTGGAGACCTGGATCGTTTGGTCCATAGATAGTACCGATATAGTTGAGTACAGATGCAGCGTTTGAACCTGGCATACCTGTAAGCTCCTTAGATACTGTATGAGTGTATGCTGCCATGAGAGAAAGACCCTCTACAGGACGCATGTTCATAGTGAGAGTTCCTGAGTAACCGTAACCCTTGTTTGTATTCTCGAGAACGTATGCTGCAGGGAGGTTCTTTCCGTCAGGACCCTTCTGCTTGAACTCATTGAAGAGAGGACGGTTGTCAGCACCGTTGAGTCTTGAGAAACCGTCTACAGGCTTCACGCTCCAGTCACGGATAACAACACCGTTGATAGTCTTGTTGAAGATACCCTCAGCGCTGATAGAGAATGGGAATGAAGTAGGGAAGTTATAATCGATAGCGAATGAAGTCTTCCATACCTGCGGCATCTTGAACTTAGGATCCACAGCTGAAATCTCAGAAGGGATAGTTCCGTCCTCAGGAGAGATTGTGCTAGGGAAGCCGAGTGAATTGAGCTTCTCGAGGAGCTGCTCGCGCTTGAGGAGACCACCGGCAAATGCGCTCATATCATAGTAGTACTCCTTCTGACCCTTACTGTTTGTCTTCTCGATTGTAGGGCCATTGTATCCCTTGATGACAGTCTTGGTCTCACCGATCTGTGCCTGATACTGAACCATACCTGAGTTTGTAGGCATGTTAGTGAAGAACACGAGTGGGAGACGGCCAGAGAAGAGACCTGTACCACCACGGAACTTAAGGCTGTTGTCACCAAGAACGTCCCATGAGAAACCTACACGTGGAGAAACTGTGATGGCAGCTGAAGGCCACTTGCCAGTGTCGATGTGACGAGCCTCACCGTCAACGATGTACTCGAGGTCGTAGATAGCCTTGTTTGTCATGAGGTCCTGGTTGTCGAAGAAGAGACCGTCGAGACGGAGACCTGCTGTAAGCTTGAAGTTCTCGTTCACGTTCCACTCATCCTGACCATAGATACCAGCCTTATGGAATCTTACACGTGCAGCTGGGTTAGCCTCACCGTCGTAACCGTAAGTAAGACATACTACCTCTGGAGCAGCACCTGCATAGAAATCCTCAAGGCTCTTGTAACGGTAGTAACCTGTACCGTTTCTCATGTATGAGTTGTCAGCCATCTGATACTCGTAGTTCACACCTGCAGTGAACTTGTGGTCACCTGCATAGTATGTAAGGTCATCCTTGATGCTGATGTGGGTATTGTGAACACCGTTGTTCCATGTGAAGAGCTCGTATCCGAGAGCGATGTATGGAAGAACTGAGCTTCCGTCGTCCTTACGGATGTCGACGAACGGCATATCCTCTGAGTTAGTACCACGCATGTCATCAAGCTTTGAGAATGTTGCGAGGAACTGGTTTGAGAGGTTGTCGCTGAGACGGCTGTTGAGGTCGAGAGACACTGTGCTCACGAGGTTGTCCATCGAGTAGAGTGAGTTGGCGTAAGCCATACCGTACTGAGAGAAACGTGAGAAACCTGAACGTGTACCACCGTCCATTGAAGAACCGTTGGTAGAGTTCCAAGCCTGGTTGAGAGTATAGTTGTATCTCAATGCGAGCTTATGGTTGTCGTTGATGTTCCAGTCGAGACGAGCGAGGAGCTTGGTGTTGCTCTCTACTGCAGGATAGTCAGTCCATGAACCTGTATCATAGCCATACTTCTCACTTACGAACTTAGATACATCCTCGAGGTCCTTGAGAGTTGTACGTGAGATGTATGCATCAGGATTTGCTACACCTTCGCCATTCTTGTCAACCTCTGAAGTACCACGCCATCTGTTAACCACTGTAGGGATTGTAGAGTACTCAGCGTTCACGAAGAAGAAGAGCTTGTTCTTGATGATCGGACCACCGAGAGTGAAACCGTAAGTAGTGTTACGGTCCTTGTCACGAGCACCTGAAACCTCCTTGCCTGCTACCATGTTACCACGCATGTTCTCGTTGCGGTGATATACATATGCAGAACCCTTGAGGGTGTTTGTACCTGACTTTGTGATAGCGTTCACACCACCACCGATGAAGTTGGTCTGACGAACATCGTAAGGAGAGATAACCACCTGCATCTCCTCGATAGCGTCGATAGAGATAGGGTTGCCACCACCTGGGAGGTTGTCAGAAAGACCGAAGTTATTGTTGAAGTTCGCTCCGTCAACTGTGAAGTTGGCAGTACGTCCGTCTGCACCTGCGAAGCTCATTCCGTTACCACCATAAGGTGAAAGTCTTGTAACGTCAGAGATGCTTCTGCTTACTGTAGGGATAGCTGCGATCTCATTGCTTGAGATGTTGGTTGCAGAACCCATCTTCTGTGCAGAGAACTTTGAAGCCGCTGCTCCGATAACCATAGCCTCGCTGAGAAGCTCTGAATCCTCGTTAAGCTCAGCGTTCAGCGCGAAAGTCTCGGCGAGCTGGAGGTTAAGATCTGTAAATGTCACAGTCTGATATCCCAGGCATGAGATCTCAACTGTGTAAGGACCACCGGCACGCATACCGTTCATGGTATAACGACCAGCCTCGTTGGTGATAACAGGGTAAACAGTACCTGAAGGAGTATGTGTAGCGATAACCGCTGCACCTACAACAGGCTCTCCGTTTACGTCAACAACGCGTCCACCCAGAGCTGATGTGGTAACCTGTGCAAAGGCCGCCACGCTCAAAAGCATCGCTGCAAAAACAGCGAAAATACACTTAATTGTTTGTTTCATAACGGTTTAATAGTTGTTAATAGGATTTTTATGGCGCGAAGATACGATATTTTAACGATGTTATGAAATTTTATAGCAGTTTTTAAGCCTCTCAAATAATAAATTAAATATTTGTTACAAAAGGATTTGCATATAAGATTTTTTCTATACCTTTGTCGCCCGAATGAGACATGTGGAGAGATTTGCCTGCTTGCAACCACGTTAAAAAATGCTAAAAATCATACGATGTTTTTGTGTTTTTGTGACGGCTCCGCATTCTTGTGGGGCTTATTTTATATGCCAGGGGTTCCACCCCTTAATACCCCGCGGCCTTTGCGCCTTTCCGACTTTCAAGAAAGTCCCGGCCCGGCCGGTCGTCTGATGACGACTTTTTAACAGACAATAAAAACATTATGGATATGAATTATTTATTTACATCAGAATCAGTATCTGAGGGACATCCTGACAAGGTGTCTGACCAGATTTCAGACGCGATCCTCGACGAGTTCCTCCGCCAGGACCCTGAGTCCAAGGTGGCATGCGAGACATTCTGCAGCACAGGTCTCGTGGTAGTAGGAGGTGAGGTACGCTCGGAGGACGCTTACGTAGACATCCCTAAGACAGTACGACGCGTGATCAACAAGATCGGTTATGACAAGGCCGAGTACATGTTCGACGGCAATTCATGCGGCATCCTCTCTGCTCTCCACGAGCAGAGCGTTGACATCAACCGCGGCGTCGTCGGAGAAGACGCCGATGCCCAGGGCGCCGGCGACCAGGGCATGATGTTCGGATATGCATGCCGTGATACAGATGAGTACATGCCACTCCCGCTCGCACTCGCCCACCAGGCCCTCCTGATGCTCGCGAAGATCCGTAAGACCCAGCCTGATCTCATGCCGTATCTTCGTCCTGACTCGAAGTCGCAGTTCACCATCGAGTACGACGGTGATACTAATGAACCCGTGCGCGTGCATACGATAGTGATCTCGACCCAGCACGACGAGTTCACTTCGAAGACCCTCGGCAACATGAGCTATGCAGACGGATGCGCCCAGTTCGGACAGAAGAGAGTTGACGAAGAGATGCAGAAGAAGATCCGCGAGGACGTGCAGAACATCCTCCTTCCTATGCTCATCGATACCCTCGCACCGGAGACAGCCGCCCTCTTCAAGGGTGACTATATCCTCCATGTGAACCCTACAGGAAAGTTCGTGATCGGAGGTCCTCACGGCGACACAGGCCTTACAGGTCGTAAGATCATCGTGGACACATACGGCGGAAAGGGAGCACATGGCGGTGGAGCATTCTCCGGAAAGGACCCTTCAAAGGTAGACCGTTCGGCAGCATATGCAGCACGTTACATAGCTAAGAACATGGTGGCTGCCGGAGTAGCACGCGAGATGCTCGTACAAGTATCGTACGCTATCGGCGTAGCACGTCCTCTCAGCATCTTCGTGAATACATATGGAACTGCAGCAGAAGGACTTAGCGACGCATTCATCGCAGAAAAGATCGGAGAGCTCTTCGACCTCCGTCCGGCAAAGATCATCGAGAAGTTCGGTCTCAAGAAGCCTATCTATGAGCCGACAGCTTCATACGGACACGTAGGACGTACCCCTTACAAGGCTACCGTGATGGTAAGACGCGACGGTCAGCTAGTTCCAGAACTCGTACAGTTCTTCGGATGGGAACTCCTTGACTCAGTCGATATGATCAAAGCTGCTTTCAACCTTTAGCATGAAGAACTGCCTCCCGGCAGTTACAGAAAACAACATACCCCGTCGGGCAAGCGGAGCATTTTCCTAAGTCTCTGCAAAGCGGTCCGACGGGGTATGTTGTTTTCTTATGCGGTTCTACATGCGGTCCATCTCGCGGCGGAGATCCTTCTCCTTGATGGAAGCACGCTTATCGTACTCCTTCTTACCGCGGGCAAGAGCTATAAGAAGCTTGGCATAGCCGTTATCGGCAATATACAGTTTGACTCCAACGATTGTCAGTCCCTTTTCCTTGACTGCGCGTTGGAGTTTATTTAACTCCTTGCGGCTCAGAAGAAGCTTGCGGTCACGGCGAGGGTCATGCTTTCCCCAGCTTCCCCACCAGTACTCCGCAATGTGCATATTCTTGACATACAGCTCATTGCGGTTGAAATAGCAGAAAGCATCCACCAGCGAAGCCTTGCCCGCTCTGATGGACTTTATCTCTGTGCCTGTAAGCACTATTCCCGCCTGGAAGGTCTCGATGAACTCATAATCGAACGAAGCCCTCCTGTTCTTTATCTCTACACTGCTTTTTGCTTTCGGCATAATCTTCAATTGTTAGGAAACGCAAAGATACTTCTTTTTAACTATCTTTGTGCAATTATGGCAAAGAAACCGTTCACACCCATTCCTCCCATGGCGGAACTTCCGCCGGCAGAGGAAATCAATGTCAGGGAGATTCTTGACAAATATCTGGCCGGAGAGATAGACCTCATCTGTGTCCTGGGCCCTACCGCCTCGGGCAAGACAAGGTATGCCGTGCGTCTTGCACGGGAGATAAACTCGCTGCGGGCGGCAGGCTCCGACGTCCCGTCGGCGCCTGCCGGCGCGGAGATAATCTCCGCCGACTCGAGGCAGGTATACAGGGGCATGGACATAGGAACGGGAAAGGATCTGTCTGAGTATGAGGAGATTCCGTACCATCTGATGGACATCGTGGATGCAGGTACGAAGTACAATATATTTGAATATCAGAGGGATTTCGAAAAGGCGTACAGGGACATAGTGGACCGCGGCGGCATACCTATCCTCTGCGGAGGAAGCGGCCTGTACATAGAGGCCGCGACATGCGGATACTCCCTCCCTGAGGTACCTCCGGATCCGGAGCTCAGGGCGGAACTCGAAAAGAAGACAGACGAAGAACTCGTCGCACAGCTCGCATCCCTCAAGCCGCTCCACAATACGACCGACTACGACTCACGCAAGCGCCTGATTCGTGCGCTCGAAATCGCCATCTATGAAGCCGAACACCCGGTGCAGCGCACATCCTTCCTTCCGAAGAATACATATTATATAGGTACATTGGTAACCCGCGAGGAACGCAACGCCCGAATCGACCGACGCCTCGACGCCCGAATCGAAGAAGGGATGGTCGAGGAGATCCGCGGGCTCCTCGACGGCACCCATCCGTCCCTACGCACATATGATCAGTACGGAAACATTACAATGGGCAAGCCGATTCCAGCCGAAGACCTTATATATTATGGACTGGAGTACAAGTTCGTGACTCAGCACATCATCGGCGAACTAACCCTCGAAGAGATGCGCACCCAGCTGGCGACAGCCATCCACCAGTTCGCCAAACGCCAGATGACCTGGTTCCGCGGCATGGAACGCAAGGGCATCAGGATCCATTGGACGGAGGTCTGATCCTCCTCCCCTGCCGGGATTATAAAAAACGGAAAAAATGATAAAAAAGAGAAAAATGTGACGAGCGTTCATCACATTTTTCCTTTTTTTATACTGTTTCAATCGGATTATTCGTATCTTGGCGGGGAATGGCAAGGGGAAGGTTGAATCTTTTTTGGGGACATTATGTCCAGTCATTAACCATTCAACCTATTAAATCATGAGCAACAAATCCATGAAAACCCCTAAAGGCAAGCTCGTCGAAATCGACGGCATTACCTACCAGATCATTGAAGGCAAACTGTACAGGTATGCGGACCTGACATTGGACAAAGGCTTCAAGATCGTACTCGGACGTATCGGAAGCGAAGAGGTACTGCGCCACATGCTGAACAGACTGCTGGGCACCAGTATCGTCAAGCTCGAATACAGGAACACAGAACATCCCGGATTGACGGAAGAAGAGAGATCGTCCCGGTTTGATGTGTACTGCGAAGACGAGAACGGAAGCTGCTTTCAGGTCGAGATGCAGAACTGGAGCCAGAAGTACTTTTACAAGAGAGCAATCTATTATTCGTCGTTAGTACTGATGGACCAGGCAGCAAAGGCCCAGAAAGAATTCAGGGAGACTGTCGGCAAGGACACCGGCAAAGGATGGGACTATAATTTCCAGCCGCTGTATGTGGTAAGTTTCCTGAACTACAAGAACTGGACGTCAGAAAACGCCCAGACGAAGAAGAATCCGTACATTTCTACGTACAGGTACGTGGATATCGAAACAAGAGACGAATTGAGCGACAGCACAAATCTGGTGTTCATCGACCTCTACAGTTTCACCAAGACGGAAGAAGAATGCGAAAGCATGGAAGACATCTGGATGTACAGCATCAAGAACATGCATACACTTATGGTATGTCCCGAGAAATTCAAAGGCACAGAGATTGAAGACCTGTACATAAAGTCCGAACTTGCAAAGATGACTATCGAACAACGTATAAAACACGAGGAAGGAATCATGACACGCAACGACATTCTTAACAGCATCTCCGAACAGATCGAAGAAGCCAGAAAGGAAGCTATAGAAATAGGAATCAGAGAAGGAATAGAAGAAGGAAGAGCCGAGGGAAGAGCAGAGGGACAGGCGGAGACAATACGAAAGATGCTTGCCGCAGGCATTCCCGCTTCTGCAATTGCAGAAGCTCTGGAAATAACCATCGAGCAGTGCGAATCTTACAGGTAGACCAGAAATCAAAATCCGCCCATAACGAAAGCTATGGGCGGATTTAAAAAGCTATATTGAGGCGACCCCTATGAGTCTGCCAGAATAATTTCAATTCTGGCAGGATCCATATCTAACATCTGAGCAATTTCCATAACAGAAATGCCCTTGCTGTGGATGGTTCTTATCAGTTCCACGCGTACTTCTTCGCGTCCCTCTTCGCGACCTTCTTCACGACCCTCCTTGACACCTTCTTCGAAACCTAGACGCTTTGCAGTCTTCATTTCGCTTTTGAGTCTTCTCTCGTCGTACATTTCCTTTTCGTATTTAATGCGTTTGTCCTCAGTGAATCCGGCAATCTCACAAGCGTTGAAAATACGCGTATACACTTCATGTTGAAGCCAATGAGGCTGATCCAGCATCTTACCGATGTTTTTCAGTACATATAGCATCTTGTCAACCTCTGTAACACAATCTTCAGAGTCCTTGCAGAAATTTGCCATTTCAGCAAACCTTAGATTTGCAGCGTAGTTTTCTGCACCAAGGTCTGTATGACAAAAGTAGTAAATTTATGCCGATAAAGAAAGTTTAACAAAGGACAATGGAACCGGGCGGTTCTCAATTTCAGCAAATGGGTAAGACCCGATT
>JAFYUS010000048.1 GCA_017549505.1 Bacteroidales bacterium
AACCAGGGGTGGCCGCGCGGCCAGGGGCGGGACGCACCTATGAGCGCAATATATATCCACAAACTACACCGTTGAATCGAAGTGATGACTTATAATGCAACTTATTTACGGATGATTTGGAAAATCCATAAGAATATATAACAATTTCTCATTGTAATACAAATCCCGTGCATCGTTATTCCTTCTTCAGCGCCTCGGCAGGGTTGGTGCGGGCGGCGCGGAGGGTCTGCCAGAGGACGGAAAGGAGAGAAGAGGATATAATGAAGCATGCTGTCAGCAGGAGAGGCCATAACCTGTTCACCATTGGAATGCCTTGGAATACCAGACCTGTGATCATGTAACCGAGCGGCAGACCTATGATGCTGGCTGTTAGGGTAATCTTCATGTATTTGAAGATATTTCTCGCAGCTTCACTTTTTACTGTTCCTCCGAATATTTTATGGATAGCAATACCCTTTGTGCTTTCACCTGCGAAGTAAGAACTCATAGCTATAAGACCCAGCATGGATATCAGCAGTGCAATGAACATGAACACAGCGGCAAACGCTACTATCATCTTGATTCCCTGGAGAGATCTTTCTGTGAATTCTTCCGCATATCCGAATTCCTCTGCACTATCGTAGTATCCTCTGGTTTCATTGCAGTATTTCTTGAGTTCATCAAGTATCGCTTCTCTCGCTTCATCATGTGGACCAGTTGTCTGGATTGCGTAATTATATGCGTATGGTGTGCTTTTTACCTGCAATATCGCAAATGGTACCGACTCATATCCCAACGGATCGCAGCATATGAAATCCTTCACTAT
Source organism: Bacteroidales bacterium (assembly GCA_017549505.1). Lineage (GTDB taxonomy): Bacteria > Bacteroidota > Bacteroidia > Bacteroidales > UBA932 > Cryptobacteroides. Next base: position 806 of record JAFYUS010000048.1, read on the forward strand.
ACCTCCGGAATATCCACCTTTAAAACCTCTGAATATTTCACCCGGATTGATATCCATTGCCTGTTCTACGCTCACTCCCAACCTTTCGATCAAAGACTCGGAATACCATACGGAACCTTCCAGAGGAACATTGAAAGTCTCGGTTTGAGTCAGCCCCATCATCCGGAATGTTGTAGTATCAACCTGACTTATAGATGCCATGAGCGGGTTTCCTTGGAGATCATTAAGCGACATGACGTGGTTTTGAGCGATGTTTCCGTCGCACAATCCAATGGTTTTTACATATGGGATGTTTTCAAGCCTTTCCAAAAATGCAGAGTCATCCCTTGCGTTGCCATATGTCTGTCTGGGAAGGAAAAGCATATCCTCGCTGTTCCATCCCAGAGGAGTATCCTCGAGTTTCATGTAGGACAATCCCAAAGTGATGGCCATCATCATAAGGATTATAGCGATGACTGAGTTCACTCCGATGAATATCTTGCTGAAGACCATTTTCCTCATCTTGCGGAAGCGGCCTTTGGTCACATCAATAGGAGAAAAGTTCATGGCGAGGCCTGCAGGGACAATTCCGGATATCAGTCCTACTATCAGGGCAATCGCAATTATTATCGGCATTGAACGCCATGTAAGTCCTATTTCTGATATTTCGAAAGGTGCATCAATCATTCCGATGATACTGTTCAGAGCAGGAGTGACAGCTGCGATCAGCAGGACTGCACCAACTGTACATATGGTACTCATCAAAAGACTTTCTATAAGGTGCTGACGCAGAATTTCACCCTTTTGTGCACCTACAAGCCTCATTGTTGCAATCTCATTGCTTCGTTTTGCCGTCTGGGCAAATGAAAGATTAATATAATTGAGAATAGCGCATAAAAGAAGCATGAATGCGATGATTCCAAGAAGTACAAGCAGTGTCGTTCCGATATGTTTCAATCCGAAATGACTGATGTGCATGAGAATTCCGTCCAACGGGTCCGCGTATGAATATTCTGCATTGTGATGCAACTGGTCCCCGCAGTATTCTTCCACCATTCCGCGTACCTTCATTGACAATTCGTCTTTACTTACATTCTTGTCTGTCTTCACAAAGACCTGCGGCCTGTAAATCGGGCTGGATATCCTCAGACCTGCCGTATAATGCACCACGATTCCTCCTGACATGAATATGGAATTGTCGAAATCTTCGATTACCGCCTTCACTGTCATTTCGTTGAAAGGTGCCTCTTTTGAGCCGAATGAACTGAAGACTATCTTGTCGCCGACAGCAGCCTCTGCGCTTCCGTACTTCATCTTCGCCAGACTCTCTGTTATGATGACAGTTCCGTCATCATCTATGGTACCAACTTCTCCAGCTTTGACCTTCCTTGGAAACATATTGAAAAAATCCTGATCAACAAGAAAGATCATGTCTTGATGCATGTCTTCCTCACCTACGACGAAGATCTCACTATAGTGGTACAATGCTTTCTGCTTGACCTCAGGTACCTTGTCGAGGTGATGGTACATGTCGTAAGATGCCTCTCCATAGTTAGCCCCATTCAGAGCATAGATATTCTCATGATCGGGAACATCCCATGTAAGTGTATACATGTTCCATGCATAGGTACCGACTATAATGACAAACGCCAGCGACACGCTCAATCCCACCACCTCAATGGCAGTGTAAAGCTTGTTTCTTGAAAGAAATCTTAAATAGCTCTTCATAATGATAGGGTCATGTTTCTATCTCACGATATCCATTGCCATGCCAAAACACCTAAAGTACTAAAATATAACACTTTATCAATTCAACACATTCAAGGTATTGTAAAGAAACTTTACAGAAGTGTAAAGTTAAAATTAATTTTATGGTACTAAAATAAATTATAATGTCCGTTTTTCATGATAAGAAAAGTGCGATGATCATAAGAAAAAGAAAAATCTTCCGAATTTCGTCACATTAATTTTTCTGTTTTGTCGTTCCGTCGGAACTTCATGTGAAAAAAATGAAGACAAGTGATCAGCGGGGGAGTATTCAATCTGAGGTATTCAAAAAAGAAAAAGGAAATCTACTCCGGCTCTGACAACCGGCCACCGCAACCTGCCTCTGACGGTGAAGGTTTGGTCTCAAAGTGATTGATGGCAGGTAAACCACTTGAAACAGGCAGTATAACTCCTTTGTAGAATTCCTTTTCTAACTGCAAATATATCAAAAATCATTCAAAATCAATTATTTCAATGATAAAAAGTCAGGACCCGCACGTCATGCCAGACCCGATCGGGCATCCCGGCCATCTACTCTTTCTTCAGCGCCTCGGCCGGGTTGGTGCGGGCGGCACGTGATATCTGGACGAAGACAGCGGCAAGGGAGATAAGCAGCGCCAGCAGCACGGCTATGACATATACCCACCAATGGTTGTCGATCCTGTACACGAAGCCCTCCAGGTATCGTCCGCATGCCAGGACTGCCACCGGAACGGCCGCGACGGCAGATACAAGCACGATCTTCATGTATCTCCATATGCTTCCGGCAGTCTCGTCCCTGACCGTACTGCCGTATATCTTCCTGATGGCGATGTCGCTGATGTTCTCTGACGAGAAATAAGTGCTCATGGCGACAAGGCCCATGAAAGACAGAAGGATCGCCAGGAACATGAAGAGTTCCATCACACGCATCCGACTTTCCACACCGTCGAGCTTCGAGGAAAGAAGGTCGATGATATATCCTGCAGTCATCGTATCCATGTAGACTCCGTTTTTCTCTTCGCTGAACTTCCGGTATGCCTCCATTATGGCTCTGCCGTTTTCCGCGTGATCGCCTGTCGTCTGGATCAGAAGACCTGCTCCGTCAGACATCCAGCTCCAGAAACAGTCTGTATCCGTAACAGCAATATTGCACCATGCATTACTTGAGTCGGTAAGAGCGTCGAATATTGCGAAATTTTCCAGAATCCCCCCGAGACGAGTGTCCGGGTCCGCTAATGGGAGAGCCTTCATTCCCTGCGGTGTATTCAGATCCACACCATATGAGGCCATGGATTCATATGTATATTGATTGACCCATGCTGAATTTCCGACATCAACCCCGTTATCTGACTTCCTCTTGAAATTATACATATCAAACGCCTCAGTATCACAGACCATGATACCTATCATCTGCCTCTTGTCCGGTTCGACCTGAGTGATTGTCTCCACCATACCACCTGGATATCCTTCTGAAAGACCGATTCTTGTCACGAACGGCATTTTCTCAAGTTCTTCTACTAGAGGGACTCTTTCCTTGATGTTGTCCAACCAGAGATAATAGAGGTTTTCTATGTCTGCTCCGACAGGTTTTTCGGACATGTGCTTCATCTGCAGCTCCATCATTATTGCCAAAGCAATCAACACGATAGAAACAACATTCTGCAGAGCAATGAAGATATTTCCGAAGACACGCTTGCTGTCTGCACGATATTGTCCTTTCAGAACATTCATAGGGTTCACAGAAACACCTATGGAAGCCGGAAGCAGACTTGCTGCAAGTCCGATGATGATACCGGATACCACATATATGAATATACAGATCGGTGAAAAGCTGACCTTGATAGGTACGTCGCTGTTTACCAATGAATTCGCATAAGGTTCAAACGCAAATGCGATCAGAACACCAACTCCTGTACAGACCAGACTGAATCCTATCGATTCAAGTACATATCTGCATAAAACAGACTGCTTGTCACCTCCGGCTACCATTCTGGTCGCCATCTCCTTGATCCTCTTTCCCGACATTGCTGCACTGAGGTTGATGAAGTTCACCATAGCGGAGAACAGAAGAATCAGCACGACAGCAAGCATGATCTTCAGAGATCTGTTGTCTGCATTGTTCAGACATTCAGCAAAGTCCGCAGAAGCATCGAAGAATACTTCGTCAAATCTCCAGATGTAAGGGGAGTAACCAAGATCGAATGGTGCGCTGTCGAACAATTTCTGTACTTCGGCATTTATCTTTACCTCGACATCTTCAATTCGGACACCGTCTCGAAGTTTGATGAAAGTATATGAATCGTGAATGTATGAAGACGGGGTGCCTCGCATCCATATGTTGTATATGATGTCGCAATATGAGAATATCACGTTATCGAAATCTTCGACAACTCCGGCTACCGTCATTTTCTGGCCGTTTCTGCTTATATTACTGCCGATAATATGCTCTGCTCCGCCATGGGCTTCAGCAAATGATTCGCTTACAACAACATTATTGACATTGTCAAATGCATCGGCAGAGCCGCTGATGAAACGGATGTTGAACATATCGAAGAATGCCTTGTCTGCACATACACTCTCTGCACGTACAGCCTTTCCCTCAAGCAGGGTAGGGCCTTCGAACAGATTATAATAACAGCATGCGGATTCAATCTCAGGTATGTTTGATGAGAGGATTCCCGGAGCATCATATCTGAGTCCCAGAAACTGCAGGTCTCTGCTGTCCCTTCCTATGCAGTATATCCGTTCGTAATCATCGCAGTTCCTGGCCGCAGAATACTGCTGCCAGACATATGTGCCTATAAGCAGCACGAAGGCCAGCGCAACGCTCAGCCCCACCGCCATGATCGCGGTGTACAGCTTGTTTTTTCCAAGGAATCTCAGGTAGCTTTTCATTTCTGTGTTTTTTGTCTGGCATGTAACTGCCAGTATATCAATCATTTCCTTAAAGTGCGTGCCGCCAAAGGGGAGCACGCGGTTTGAGTAAGTTGCTGTAGTTTAACAAGTTGCGTACAACGCTTACTCCTTCTTCAACGCCTCGGCGGGGTTGATCCAGAGTAGTGGCAGATCCCCGGCCGGAGCCGGGGATGGCGTCAGGTCAGGTTTTAGAGCTCGTTCTTGACGTCGCTGACGATTTCGCCGTCGAAGAGGTTGACGATGCGCTGGGCGCAAGCAGCGTCTTTCTGCGAGTGGGTCACCATCACGATGGTTGTGCCTTCCTTGTTAAGTTCTGTGAGGAGGTCCATGACTTCCTTGCCGTTCTTTGAGTCGAGGTTACCTGTAGGCTCATCGGCGAGGATCAGCTTAGGGTTCGACACGACTGCACGTGCGATTGCAACGCGCTGCTGCTGACCGCCGGAGAGCTGCTGAGGGAAGTGCTGGGCTCTGTGGCTGATGTTCATTCTCTTGAGCATCTCGGTCACTCTGGCCTTACGCTCTGATGAGCTGATATTCAGGTATCTCAAAGGAAGCTCCACATTCTCGAACACGTTGAGTTCGTCGATGAGGTTGAAGCTCTGGAATACGAAGCCGATGTTGCCCTTACGGAATTTTGTGCGGTCCTTCTCCTTAAGTTTGGCAACCTCCTGTCCGAGAAGCTTGTAGCTTCCGTCTGTAGGATTGTCAAGTAGGCCAAGGATGTTCAGGAGGGTAGACTTACCACATCCTGAAGGGCCCATGATGGCCACGAATTCGCCGTCGTTGATTTCGAATGAAACCTTGTTAAGTGCTGTTGTCTCGATTTCCTCTGTACGGAAAACCTTGCAAAGATCTGTTACTGTAATCATGATGTTAAATATTTAAAAGATTAATACTTCATTATCTCCAAAATTGTCATACCCAGAAGTGATGACCTTCTCGCCCGGCTCAAGGCCTTCGAGTACTTCATAGAACTGTGGATTCTGACGGCCGATGCGGATCTCGCGTTTCACAGCCTCGTCGCCGTCAGGGGATACTACATATATCCATTTGCCGCCGGTCTTCTGATAGAAGGTACCTCGCGGAATGAGGACAGCGCTTTCAGGCTGTCCCAGCTGAAGGTTAAGGTAATAGGTCTGTCCTGTGCGGATGTTCGCAGGCTGGTCCCCGCTGAAGCGGAAGTCCGCCTGGAACTTTCCGTTACGCACTTCAGGATACACCTTGCGGATGACTGCGTCATATGTCTCGTTCTGTCTCTCGAAAGTCGCAGTAAGCCCTGAAAATACTCTGTCGATGTAATGCTCATCGACCTGTGCCTCGATCTTATAGCTGCCTTCCGCATTGATCTGTCCGATCTTTCTGCCGCTTCCGACAGACTCGCCAAGTCCCACCTCGATAAGTCCGAGCACACCGTCAATAGGTGCCTTGACATCAAGATTATCCTTGCGCTTACGGATCCTCTGCATGTTCAGCTTCATGTTGGCAAGGCTTTCCTCCATCTGCCTGATCTGGACCTCACGGTACATGCTGTCCTGCTCTGCACGGGCGATGGTGACTTCAAGCTTCTTGCAGAAAAGCACATAATCTTCTTCTGAACGAAGATATTCCTCCTTGCCGATCAGACCGTCGTCGAAAAGACGCTTCTGCGACTCGAGGGTACGTCCCTTGCGCTTGACTTCTGTCTCAAGCTCAAGGATGTTCAGACTGAGCTGCATCTTCTCCTGCTCCATCTGGATCATCGTGTTTCGCAGGGCATTCTCCTTTTCCGCCAGATTAGCCTCCGAATTGAGGATCTCAAGGTCGAGGTCGTCGTTGCTCAGACGGAGGATGACATCTCCCGCCTTGACCTGACTGCCTTCTTCGAGAACGATCTCTTCTACAATGCCTGCCTCACGCGGACTGACCTGTATCGTGGTCATCGGATGGACCTGGCCGCTGATGCGGATGTAGTCGTTGAATTCACCGGAGGTCACATCGCTGATCGAGAGCGTCTCACCGTTCACGCGGAGCGTGCTCGAGTCATCACGGAAAATGAGCCAGAGGATAAATACGGCCATGAAAGCGCCGAACCAGTAGGGAAGTGCTTTTGATGTGAATGCGAGGGCTATGCCCTTCTTTTTTTCAATAGGTCTATCCATAGTTAAAATATCATCTCGTTAACATCTATCTCAAGGTCTTCACCTTTTATAAAGTCGTACAATGTGTACTGACGGAGTCTGTAGTAGAATGTCCAGAAGTTGCTTACATCGCTGACATACTGTCGCACAGCGCTGTCATTCTCGGTCTGGGCCATGTTAAGGTCGGTGACGGTAGCGTTTCCTTCCTTGAACCTGTGCATGGTAAGCTCATATCTTTCAGATGCGATACGCATGGCTTTCTGAGATACCATACATTGCTGGCGCTGGTTATTGAACTGGCTGACAGCAGTATACATCTGTCTTCTGTAATCGTTCTCATATTGCTGTACCTGTGCCTTGACCACTTCCTGGGCAGCCTTTGCCTTCTGCACCTTGCCTTTGCCCAGTCCCCAGTCGAAGATCGGTATGCTGAATGTAACTCCGACAGTTTCCTGGTCCAGAAGGTTCTTATAGGCCTGAGGGAATTCAGGACCGGTCTGCGACATGCCGAAACGTGCATTGAGAGCGAATGAAAATCCTCTTGAGGCCTTGGCCACGGCTACATTAGATTCTGCATAGAGAAGGCTGAGCTGATTGTCCAGGCTGTAGCTTGAATTTTCGATGGACTTCTGCATGACCAGGTCATAGTCCATCCGGACATCAGGAAGTTCTTCACTGATCTGCGGCACGACCTCGAAGGATTCATCATAGCCGAGAAGGGAGTTCAGCACCATCTGAGCCTCACGTACCTGTACGGCTGTCTCGTTTATGGCAATGCTGTCATTGAGCATACGGAGCTCTAGCTGAAGGTATTCCGCTTTGGTCACGTTACCCAGCTGAAGCCTTTCCCGAGCGATCCTGAGCATATTGCCCGAGTTCTCGAAGTTGCTCTGACTGATATCATTGTTCATCTTGGCAAGAAGAAGATTATGATATGCATAGACTACATTGATGGTTATGCCTTCCATGGCTTCCAGATAATCTCTCTTTCCCTTTTCATATTCCTTCGGCTCTATCTTCCTGTCCCATTTGAACTGGTTATAGGTAAAGAGAGGCTGATAATATGATACTGTGACAGGTCTTGAGTACCAGGTCAGGCTCTTGCTGCCTCCGAACTGGTCTATACGAGACAGGTCGGAGAATACCGAGAGGGTACCTCCTGTGAGAGTGACGTTCTGATTGATCTGGAGACCGACTCCGTTCTGGAGATTGTTTGAGCTCACATATTTGAGACTTCCGTCTTCCGGATTCTGAAGAAGGGTGAGCGAACGGTCGAAATTCATGATGTCTCCGTAAAGATAAACTGAAGGGAGCTTGCTTGCCTTGTATGAACGGTATGCCCAATAAGTTGAAATGAATGCCTGTCTGGCTTCCAGAGCTTCGACTGACTGATGACGCGCAGCATGGATCGCCTCTTCGAGGCTCATCCGATTCTGCGCCGCCGCAGAAGCGGCGGTCAATGCGAGGGCTAAGATAGTTGTCAAAAGGTTCTTCATCAGGGTTATTATATAAATAGTAAGGGATAATTTCCACATGTTTTGCCCCGAAACAAGCATCCGCCGTGCCAAAACACACAACACATTAATTTACAAGAAATTACACAACTAGCCACAAAATAGCGAGTGTAAAGAAATTTTACACTTATGTAAAGTAGTATTACAATTTGATGAAATTTGATTACATTTGGAGGCTGAAAAAGAAACAAACTAAAATTACACATAAATATGTCACTTATTGAAAGCATCATCGCACGTGCGAAATCTAACAGACAGCGCATCGTGCTTCCTGAATCACTCGAAGAACGTACTCTTACAGCAGCAGACAAGTCTCTCGCTGACGAGATCGCAGACATCATCCTTATCGGCAACCCTGACGAGATCTTCGCTCTCGCAGACAAGCTCGGTCTCAAGAACATCGGCAAGGCTACCATCATCGACCCTGCGACAAGCGAGAAGACAGCTGAATACGCAAACCTCCTTTATGAACTCCGCAAGAACAAGGGCATGACTCCAGAAAAGGCTGCTCAGCTCGTTCTCGACCCTCTTTATTTCGGATGCCTCATCATCAAGAGCGGAGATGCTGACGGACAGATCAGCGGTGCTCTTTCTACAACAGGCGAAACTCTCCGTCCTGCCCTCCAGATCATCAAGTGCTCTCCAGGCATCTCATGCGTGAGCGGTGCGATGCTCATGATCACAAACACTCCTGAGTACGGTGAGAACGGTGTTCTCGTAGTAGGTGACGTTGCAGTAACCCCTATGCCGGACGCATCACAGCTTGCACAGATCGCTGTATGTACAGCTCAGACTGCAAAGAGCGTTGCAGGTTTCGCAGATCCTAAGGTTGCAATGCTTTCATTCTCTACAATGGGTTCAGCTAAGCACGAGGTAGTGGACAAGGTCATCGAGGCTACAAAGCTCGCAAGAGAAATCGACCCTACAATCAAGGTAGAAGGTGAGCTTCAGGCTGACGCAGCCCTCGTTCCTTCAGTAGGTCAGAAGAAGGCTCCGGGTTCAGAGATCGCAGGACATGCAAACGTTCTCGTATTCCCATGCCTCGAAGTAGGAAACATCGCCTACAAGCTCGTTCAGAGACTCGGTAATGCAGACGCCATCGGACCTATCCTCCAGGGTATCGCACGTCCGGTCAACGACCTCAGCCGCGGCTGCTCTGTCGACGACATCTACAAGATGGTCGCAATCACAGCCTGCCAGGCAATGGACGCGAAATAATGACTATCCACAAATACGCAAAGGAGCTTCTTATGAGGCTCCTTTATTTGTAACCACATGATTATGAACAAGATATTAACCACAATTATCGCGACATTCTTCGCTGTCGCGACATTCGCACAGAAGCCGGATCCGAACTTCCACATCTACCTGTGCATAGGCCAGTCCAACATGGAGGCAGGTGCAAGGCCTGCAGAGCAGGACAAGGACTTCAATGATCCGAGATTCAGTTTCGTAGCCGCTGTGGACATGCCTACATTCGACCGCAAGATGGGCGGATGGTACACTGCGGTGCCGCCTATCTGCCGCGAGGGCAACAACATGGGTCCCGTAGATTTCTTCGGACGCAGAATGATCGAAGTGCTGCCGGAAGAGATCAGGATCGGTGTAATCAACGTTTCCGTAGCGGGAGCGAAGATCGAACTTTGGGACAAGGATGATTATAAGGAATACATCGACAACGAGCGCGACTGGATGAAGGCCATAGTCGCGCAGTACGGAGGAAATCCTTATGCCAGACTTGTCGAGATGGCGAAGATTGCTCAGAAGGACGGAGTGATCAAGGGTATCCTCATGCATCAGGGAGAATCAAACTCCGAGGATCCGCTCTGGCCTGAGAGAGTGAAGAAGATCTACGACAATCTCTGCAAGGATCTTGGCCTTGATCAGAAAGAAACTCCGCTTCTTGCCGGCGAGCTCAAATATGAAGAGCAGGACGGTGTATGCTGGAGATTCAACCGCGACATCATGCCTCGTCTTCCTGAGGTTCTTCCGAACGCACATATCATATCCGCTCTCGGCTGCGAAAGTACCGGTGACCAGTTTCACTTCAATACGGAAGGTATGCGTCTTCTGGGCAAACGTTATGCAGACAAGATGCTTGAACTCCAGGGTTATAAGGAAGTCGAGAGACGTACGGTGACTCTTGCTCCGAAGAAGCTCGGCATCGAGATCAGCCCGACCCTCAGCGGCATATTCTTCGAAGACATCAACCAGTCAGTCGACGGCGGTATAAGCGCACAGCTCATCCAGAACAACTCGTTCCAGGCCTACAATGTACCTTTCAATTCCGATACAGACGAGTTCTCAAAGTGTGATACCGTATTCTTCGGATGGACCGTCATCAACAAGGAAGGTGCAGGTAAGGCAAGAACAGTAAACGACAGACCTCTTGTAAAGGACCTCAAGCCGCTTTATGACTTCGATCCGGACGATGAGTATGACGATTCAAAGAAATATCAGCAGTACAGCGTGCGCTTTGACATTGAAGACCCGGGACAGGGCTTCGGTATTGCTGCAAACGGTTTCGGAATCTCTGAATATGTCAGAGGATGGGGAGCCAAGGGCATGTACTCAAACAATACACAGACTCCTTCGATTCCGGTAGTAAAGGATGTGACATACGATCTAGGCCTCTATCTGACAGGTGATTCATATCCAGGAACATTCTCCGTCTATCTTGAAGACAGGAACGGACAGGCAAATTCCAATACGGTTACGATAAGCAATATCGGCAATGACTGGAAGAAGTATGAAGGCCAGCTGAAGGCCGAACGTTCGGTTGACAGCCGTCTGTGCATAGCCGCCGATGCCGCAGGTACATTCTACCTTGATTTCGTAACACTTGTTCCGGAAGCGTCACAGCTCTGGAAGGAAGGCAGATATGGAGCGTTCCGCAAGGATCTTCTTCAGGCCCTCGCAGACCTCAATCCTACATTCATGCGTTTCCCTGGCGGATGCGCATCAGAGGGAACCGACTATTGGGGACAGGTATTCTGGAAGAACTCCATCGGTCCGGTGGAGGAGCGTATAGGCTTCCGTAACCATTGGGGATACTGGACTTCACAGTATATCGGATTCTACGAATATCTCCTTATGGCTGAATCCCTTGGAGCTACACCTCTTCCTGTATTCAACAACGGTGTGACCTGCCAGTTTGCAGGACACAAATATGTGGCACCTCTTGACACACAGGAAGACCGCGACAGATTCCGCTCAATCTTCGTCGACGACGTGCTTGACTTCATCGAATTCTGCAACGGTAGCGCTGACAGCGAATGGGGAGCGAAGAGAGCTGAAATGGGACATCCGGAACCGTTCAATCTCAAATACGTAGGAATCGGAAACGAGAACAGGGGAGATGCCTTCTGGGAGCGTTTCGATATCATCTACAAGGCAGTAAAGGAAAAATATCCTGAAATTGTAATTGTATCAACTTCCGGTTCAGCAGATGCCGGTAGAGAGTTTGATGCCAACATGAAGCAGATTGACGAACTTTACCCTGATACGATCGTAGACGAACATTATTATAAAGGTGATGACTGGTTCTACAGCAATGGTCACAGATACGAACCGGGTAAGGTACGTGGAGCTCAGGGCAACACCTATGACAGATCAAAGCCTACCAGAGTATTTGTCGGCGAATTTGCAAACAACAGGACCAACAATGCATATGCATCCACACTCGCGGAAGCGGCATATTGGACAAGCCTTGAAAGGAATTCTGATATGGTAGTTATGGCTGCCTATGCTCCGCTGTTCTGCAAGAAAGGATACAACAAATGGAACTCTAACCTCATATGGTTCGACAACCGGGGAATGTGGAGAAGTACAAACTATTACTACCAGAAACTTTTCTCTGCTGCAGGTGACAGGGCATTCGAAATGACACCGGCCATGGACGGTGCAGCTGCCGATTCCACAGTATACATGTCGCCTACGATTAACACAAGGTCAGGTGAAATCTACATCAAGTTCGTCAACTCAGAATGCGTAGATAAGGTATTCACCATCAAGACAGGAAACAAGAACGTTTATGACGTTTCAGTAGAGTTCATCTCATCTCATGACACAAAGGTGAAGAACCAGGGAGACCAGAACTACTACTCGAGCCATCCTGAATACAACACGACTCCGTCATTCGGAGGTCCGAGAGGGGAGAGACCTGGTCTCAGAGAAATGGCATGGAGATTCGGCCGCAGGGTGAAATACACCGAAGCCGTAGTTCCGCACACCAAGGAATACGGAAAGGTCAAGAAGTCATTTGAGATTGCCATCCCAGAAAATTCTGTCGGAATCATCCGTCTTAAACCAACCAAATAAATGGATATGTATCTCTCCAAGAACAGGAGATTCCCGTTCTAAACATATGGAGTGCTCTTCGGAGCACTCCTTTTTTGTTAAAATTGAATCATAAGGTATCAGTTTTATTTCCTACTTACTTTGTGTATTCCATATATCATGAGTATTACATAATTTTACATTAGGAAACTAACACTAAATACTGAAGATATGAGAAAAACTTTATGCATACTGACATCAGCAGTGCTGCTGGCATCATGCTCAGGAACAGCAGAACAGGACTTTGTTCTGAATGATTCCGAGTACTTCGAGAAACAGGGAGTGAATGTCCTTGTCTACAGCAACCTTTTCAACGGAGGATTCAACGACGAAAAGAACTCCGGAATCGAAATCATCCACCACGGTGTCAGAACGGTTCAAGGAGGAGCGGTAAGGCTTTCCAGCACTCCTGAACAGTGGGACCTCGTTCCTGCAACCCCTTCAAGAACCGTAAGCAAGGAAGACAGCTCCATCGAAGTCGCGATGCGTTATGAAGACTATGACTTCGACTCAAGAGTCGTAGTAACTGCAAAAGGCGAGGCTTTCGAGATTTCAGTATTTCTTGACGAACCTCTTCCTGAGAAACTGGTCGGCCATGCCGGATTCAATCTTGAATTCCTGCCGTCCCAGTATTGGGGAAAGACTTACGTCGTGGACGGAAGACCCGACAGATTTCCTCGCTACGCAGCCAGCGAGACCGTAACAAAACCAAACAGCGAGAAGCCCAGACAGTTCAAGGGATACAAGACATATGACGACCGTGGAACCGGTCGTTACATAGACCCCCTTCCGCTTGAGCAGGGAAGGGAATTCATCATCGCTCCGGATGCTCCGGAGAGGATGATGACCATCAGCTCGGATGATTCGGACATCATGCTCTACGACGGACGCATGCTCGCACAGAACGGATGGTATGTATTCAGAAGCGAGCTTCCTGCCGACAAGGTTGGTAAAGTCATCACATGGACCGTTGAACCGAACTCGGTCAAAGGTTGGGTACGCGAGCCTAACATCGGTTTCTCACAGGTGGGCTATATGCCTGACCAGCCGAAGATTGCAGTGATCGAGCTCGACAAGAACTATAAGTCCGAAAAGACAGCACAGGTAATCAAGGTCGAGACAGATGGCAATGAGACAGTAGCGTTCAAGGGCAAGGTCAGCAACTGGGGAAGATACTACAAGTACAATTATGACAGATTCGACTTCACAGAGCTCAAGGAACCTGGCGTATACTATATAAGGTACGGTGAGACAAAGACCAACAACTTCATCATCAACGACAACGTATACGACAAGATCACAGACGCAACAAGCGACATATGGATCCCGATCCATATGAACCATATGTATGTAAACGAGGGTTACCGCGTATGGCACGGGGAACCTTTCAAGGAGGGTTATCGTCAGGCACCTAGAAACACTGACCATTTTGACCTCCATGACCAGGGTCCTACAACTGACACAAGATTCAAGGACCTCGAACTCATCCCGGGACTTAATGTCGGCGGATACTTCGACGCAGGCGACTTCGACATCGAGACTCATTCAAACATCAGCGTTGTCCAGAACCTCGTAAGAGCATGGGAGCTCTTCCGCTCGGACAGAGACCAGACATTCGTAAGCCAGGAACAGCGTTATGTGGACCTCCATCGTCCGGACGGAACTCCTGACATCCTCCAGTACATCGAGCACGGTGTTCTCAACCTCGTTGCCCAGGCAGAAATTCTCGGACACATGTCACAGACACTCTCAAATTCAGTGCTTGACAACTATCATCACCTCGGAGACGCAGGTTCGCTTACAGACGGACTTCCTTACAATCCGGCCCTCAAGCCATACGAAGTGGCAAAGGACGGGAAGTCAAGCGGTACCCCTGACGACATGTGGGCGTTCACATCACGTGACCCTTACCGCGATTTCAACGCTGCGACAATGTTCGCAGCAGCCAGCCATGCCCTCAGAGGTTACAATGACGCTCTCGCCGACAGGGCACTGAAGCAGTCAAAGAGGCTCCTCAAGGAAGCGGCTGAACTCATGGCAAAGCGTCCTCAGAACGGAAACACAAGCCGCAGCGGTGCCGGTGGAAACATCTCTGCAAACCTGCAGCTATATGTTGCGACAGGGGAGCAGGAGTACCTCGACAAGTTCGAGGCAATGCTGTGGCCTTCACTTGACAGAAACGTGAACAGGTCACTCCAGACAGCCCTCGATGCGATTCCATATCTCGGCGAGGAGTACAAGGAGAAGCTCCGTCCATATGTTGAAGAGTTCAAGACGTTCATCGAAGACCTTGAAAAGGATAATCCTTACGGAGTTCCTATCGGCCTGGGCAACTGGGCAGGTGGCGGACAGGTACTGAATCACGGAACCACAGTATGCTATGCAAGCAAGTATTATCCGGAGATAATCGACAAGTCACATGCGTACAAGGTAGCAGAATGGTTCTTCGGACGTCATCCATACCACAATTACTCACTTGTGGCGACAGTAGGTGCAGCCCGTCCTAAGGAGGTATTCTACGGCAACAACAGAGCAGATTTCTCGTTCATTCCGGGCAACGTAGCACCAGGCGTCCTCTTCAGACATCCTGACCATTTCGAGAACTATGACGACTGGCCGTTCCTCTGGGGACAGAACGAAGGAACGATCGGAGGAAATACAAGCTATCTGATCTTCGGTTCAGCGTTCAAGAATCTCGTAAGAGGCGAATAATCAGCGACTTGAACCAATTGTTAACAAGTCTGTTGATAAATAAATGCGGTAGGGGCCCTATCGCATTTATTTATTGGATACCTTCGCATCTCTAGTCGATTTATCAAAAACAACCACATATGAGCAGCGCAGATATAACCATCATCAAACGAGACGGCAAGCGTAAGACCTTCTCTGTCGAGAAGATCAAGAACGCTATCCGTAAGGCTTTCCTTTCGGTCGGCAGCTTTGCGACAGAGGAAGACCTCGTGAACATCCTCTCCCACGTACGCATCACTGAAGGAATGCATGTGGAGGAAATCCAGAACCAGGTCGAGATCGGTCTCATGGCAGAGCAGTATTTTGCAGTAGCAAAGGCCTATATGCTCTACAGACAGAGACACATGGAAGACCGTGAAGTACGTGACCACCTCGACTTCCTTATCCAGTACTGCCAGGCTGAGAACGCAGCTACAGGCAGCAAGTACGATGCAAACGCAAACATCGACAGAAAGAACCTTGCAACGCTGATCGGCGAGCTTCCGAAGAAGAACTTCATCCGTCTTAACCGTCGAATCCTTACAGACAGAATGAAGAAGATGTACGGCAAGGAAATGTCCGACAAATACATCAGACTTCTCAAGAACCACCATATCTACAAGAATGACGAGACTTCTCTCGCCAACTATTGCGCCAGCATCACCATGTATCCTTGGCTTCTCGAGGGTACGAAGCCTATCGGCGGCAATTCCATCGGTCCTACAAACCTGAAGTCATTCTGCGGTGGATTCATCAACCTCGTGTTCATGGTATCAAGCATGCTCAGCGGTGCCTGCGCTACACCTGAGTTCCTCATGTACATGAACTACTTCGTAGGAAAGGAATACGGTGTAGATTATTGGAAGAACCCTGAAAGACAGGCAGATAACTCGACTAAGAAGCGTTCTATAGACAAGGTTATCACAGACTGCTTCGAGCAGATCGTATACTCGATCAACCAGCCTACCGGCGCAAGAAACTTCCAGTCGGTATTCTGGAACATCTCATACTACGACAAGAACTATTTCGAAAGCATCTTCGGCGAGTTCAGGTTCCCTGACGGCTCGAAGCCTGACTGGGACGGCCTTTCATGGCTCCAGAAGCGCTTCATGAAGTGGTTCAACGCAGAAAGACTCAAGACTCCTCTTACATTCCCTGTAGAGACAATGGCGCTTCTTACAGAGAACAACGAAGTCAAGGACAAGGAGTGGGGCGACTTTACAGCAGAGATGTATTCTGAGGGACATTCATTCTTCACATACATGAGCGACAACGCCGACTCTCTTGCATCTTGCTGCCGTCTGCGCAACGAGATCCAGGACAACGGATTCAGCTACACACTCGGAGCAGGTGGAGTATCAACCGGTTCAAAGAGCGTACTTACAATCAACCTTAACCGCTGCGTCCAGTATGCAGTCAAGAACGGACGCGACTACATCACATACCTCGCCGAGGTAGTTGACCTCGTCCATAAGGTGCAGCTCGCATACGACGAAAACCTCAAGGCATTCAAGGAGCAGGGCATGCTTCCTCTCTTCGATGCAGGTTTCATCAATATCGGTCGCCAATACCTTACAGTAGGTATCAACGGTCTGGTAGAGGCTGCCGAATTCCTCGGAATCGAGATCAACGACAATCCTGAGTACGTGAAGTTCGTACAGGAGACTCTCGGACTCATCGAAGAGTACAACAAGAAGTACCGCACGAAGACAACCCTCTTCAACTGTGAAATGATTCCTGCAGAGAACGTAGGTGTGAAGCATGCGAAGTGGGATAGGGAAGACGGCTATGCAGTTCCACGCGACTGCTATAACAGCTACTTCTACATCGTAGAGGACAAGTCCCTTAACATCATCGACAAGATGCGTCTGCACGGACGTAAATATATCGAGCACCTCACAGGAGGTTCCGCTCTCCACCTTAACCTTGAAGAACACCTTTCAAAGGCACAGTATGCCCAGCTTCTCAGAGTTGCAGCACAGGAAGGATGTAACTACTTTACATTCAACATCCCTAACACCATCTGCAACAAGTGTGGCCATATCAGCAAGAACTATCTGAAACAGTGCCCTGAATGTCATAGCGAAGATATTGATTATCTGACTCGTATCATCGGTTATATGAAGCGTATCAGCAACTTCTCTATGGCTCGTCAGGAAGAGGCTGCTAGACGTTACTACCACAGTAACGAAGCTAAATAGGCATGCTAAAGTGCTACAGTTACGATATTGTCTGCCAGGAGATCCCCGACGAGATCAGCCTGGCAGTCAATATTTCATGCTGTCCCAACAGATGTCCCGGATGCCACAGCCCATGGCTATGGAGCGACGAAGGAGAGATCATGGACGAGGAGATGCTTTCAAACCTGATAGGGAAGTACTCGGCTGCGCTCACATGCTTCTGCTTCATGGGAGGGGACGCTGAGCCCTTCGAAGTAATGAGACTGGCCAAATGGATAAAGTCACGATGGCCGCATATCAAGACAGCATGGTATTCCGGAAAGGAGAGACTTCCGGAAGGATTTGAAATGACTTCGATGGACTATATAAAGTTAGGACCGTACATCGAAGCACTCGGCGGCCTGAAATCTCCAGAAACTAATCAGGCCCTCTACAGAATTGGTCCGGATGGGATAATGACGCATATTAAATTTTAATCGGTGTATATTTTGTATTACCTTTGCTTCCGATAATTTAATAAGCATCATGCACAAACCTATAATATATCAGATGATCCCCAGACTTTGGGGAAACGACAATCAGAACCCTGTAAAAGACGGGTCTTTGACTCAGAACGGCACAGGAAAATTCTCGGATATAGACACAAAGACGCTTGAATACCTTTCATGGCTGGGATGCAGCCATGTATGGTATACAGGAGTATTGAGACATTCCACACAAGCCTCTGAAGAGGGATGCATCCCTTCCCACCCGCAGTTCGTAAAAGGTAAGGCGGGTTCTCCATATGCCATATGCGACTACTATGATGTAAACCCTTATCTTGCTGATAATCCAGAAGATAGAATGGGTGAGTTCGAGCAGTTAATCAAGAGGACTCACGATGCGGGACTGAAGCTTATAATAGATTTTGTCCCAAACCACGTAGCACGAGATTACGGCAAGACAACCTTTACAGAAGGACACCCCGTACTTGGAGCCGAGGACGACAAGTCTGTGCATTGGAAAGCAGAGAACGATTTCTTCTATTATGTAGGTGAAAGACTTGTCCTTCCGACACCTGTTCCCGACGGTATGGCACCATACGAGGAAATGCCCGCCATGGCTACAGGAAACAACTGCTACAGCCCTACACCAGGAATAAATGACTGGTACGAAACAGTCAAGATCAATTATGGCGACTATCATACATCTACATGGGACAAGATGTATGACATAATCGAGTATTGGGCATCCAAGGGAGTGGATGGATTCAGATGCGATATGGTAGAACTCGTACCGCCGCAGTTCTTCAAATGGCTCATTGCTGAAATAAAGACAAGATTCCCAGATCTGATCTTCATCGCAGAGGTATACAAGAAGGACCTTTACGAAGAATATATCAGGAATATAGGATTTGACTATCTATATGACAAATCAGGCCTGTACGACACTCTACGCACGGTAGTGGAAAAGAATGTAGGCGATAACGGCATGCCTGTGGAGCTATGGCAGTCCGCTACCGGCATCACAAGATGCTGGCAGTTCCTGGGTAACCTTCAGCCGTACATGCTGAACTTTCTGGAAAATCACGATGAGCAGCGTTTTGCCTCTGACTTCTTCGGCAAATCTGCAGGAAACACATTCGCACCGCTGCATGTATCCATGCTTCTGAACACAGCACCATTCATGATATACTTCGGTGAAGAAGTCGGAGAGAAGGGTATGGACGAGGAAGGATTCAGCGGACGGGACGGCCGCACCACCATCTTCGATTGGTGGGCCGTCGGTTCATTCAGCAGACTGAGAAAGGTAATCGCATCAGGAGCATACAAAACCATGGATGCAAAGGCTATCGAAGAGGCAGGATTGAATAGGGAAGAGGCGGAATTCTTCTGCAGATTTGCAGAAGTTACAAGACTGGCCGCATCGGACCCTGCAATCAAACATGGTACGACTTACGACCTCTGTTACTGCAACTCATGTTCTGATGGATTTGACAGGAACAGACACTTCGTATTCCTCAGAGACCACCTTGACCATACAGTCCTTGTCGCAGCAAACTTCTCGAATCACGAGGCGGACATGAAGATAGTGATTCCTGAGCACGCATTCCAATGGATGGAGATTCCAGTAACTGATGATCTTTATCCTGGCAAGGAGATCGATGTCAAAGTTGCTCCTATGGACGCAACAATCCTTACCCTTATAGACTGAAAATAAGCCAAAATAATAGGGAAAACCCCTATAACAAAAATGTTTCACATGTAAACAATTTTGTTATAGGGGTTAATTATTAATAGATTAGCTAATAACCCACAATTGCCTTGTTGGAAGACCTGTCGATGAAGCCAATCATACCTTCAGGGGCCTTATAAAGCTTGACAAACTCGCTTCCTTCGACGAATTCGAGCTTTGAAAGCGCAGCTTCGTCAATGTATCCATCGCCTCTGACTGTATCGATCGTGAGGTAACCGACTCCAAGAGAAGTGATGTTCTGGAAGAAGTGTGTTCCCTGACTAGGCTCGATCTGAAATCCCGGGATGGCAGTCTCGACAATCATCCTCGCTTCTGAAATCTCGTTCCAAAGAACAGGGATACCAAGCCATGGATCCGATGACCCCCATCTGCCAGGTCCTACAAGAAGATAATTCTCACCTAGCTTCTTGATCTTTTCATTCATGGCAGCGATTTCCTTAGCCATGTCCCTGGTCCTTGAACTGTCGAAGGAAGCGGAAGGTACATGGACTATATACTTCATTCTGTCTGAATAACCGGAACCGAGAGCTTTGCCGGACCTCAGAAGTACATTCGGAATGGATTCAGATGCCTTCTCGATGTTTGTCGTCATGTCATCTGAAAATTCGCCTACCGGACGTACCTGAAGAAGCTTCAGAACCATACCTGGACCGCCAGGTCCGTTGAATAGGTCTGCTGCAAACTCGATCTCCACATCACACATCAGTTCCTTCTTGCAGATGTTCATTATGTCACCGATTATCTGGGCCAGAGGATACCTTCCGTATTTCAGGATGGCATCAAAAGATATCACACGAGGACCTTTGGCTGTTATGCCGGGAACCATACGGTTGTTTTCAATGCTGAATGTGGATGCCACAAGTTCAGGATGAGGGAAACCAGGCAGAACCTCAGCAATCTGAGGATGTGCGAGATTGACACCTTCGTCCCTTGATATCTTGAATGCACCAGGCCTGAGGTCAAGGGCATACATCTCCTTCTGAGTATCCCTCAAGGCAAGTTTCGGATCGGACAGCTGGAGTATCTTCTTAGGATATTTCGGGCTGAATCTCAATGTATTGCCTCCGTCTACTACGGTCTTGCCAAGTCCGAAAGCAAGATTGACTATGCCATCTTCAGGCTTCTCGTTACCGATAGGATAGAAATTGATGGATCTTCCGACTCCGGAAAGCATCGGATAATACAGTCCGTCATGTTCAGTACCGCATATGCTCTGCACGACTACAGCCATCTTCTCCTCGCTGAGCAGGTTTGCAGTGGTCTGTATGTATGTCCTGCTTCCTGCGTAGAATACGGATGCGTACACACTCTTGATTGCCTTACCCAACATTCGGAGCATCTGATCCTTGTTCTCGACCAGAGGAACCATATAAGTGGAGTATACGCCCGCAAACGGCTGATAGCTGCTGTCTTCAAGCTTCGAGCTTGAACGTACGGCAAAAGGTGTATTTGCCTGGTTTACATATACTCTGAGTTCTTCGACAAGCTTCTCGGGAAGACGGGACGCTACGAATTCTGAAAGTATCTCATCGTCAGACACCTCTGAATCAATGACATACTGGAGGTCATTCTCTAGTATGAACTGGTCGAAATAGTCTGTCGCAATGACAATTGTCCTCGGTATTGATATCTTTACGCCAGGGTACTTGTCTGCAAGCCTGTGCTTGTCGACAAGGCTGTTGAGGAACGCGAGTCCACGTGCCTTTCCTCCAAGGGATCCGTCACCCATTCTTGAGAACCATATGTGGCTTCCATAATTCTCAAGGTCGAAATGGGCGATCACTCCTCGTCCCATAAGTGCATGGAAATCATGTATCTGCTGGGAAACGTACTGTCTCATGTCGTCAACAGTGGCGAAATGGCTTTCCTGTACAGCCTTTACCTTTCCACCCAATGTGAAGAGTCCTCGCGAGTAGAACCACTTTGAAAGCATGTTCTTGGAAGTAGCTCTAAGAAGTACGTCATCCGGCAAGGTGAGGACAAGTGCCTCAAGCTCCTTAAGATTGCCTGCACGGCCATACTCGACCCTGTTGTCATCACGGAAAACGAAGTCTCCGAATCCGAATTCTTCCTTTATATAATCAGACAGCTGGAGCATAAGCGTCTTGGAGTATTTCTTCAGGAAACCTACTCCAATCTCCTGTGCTACAGCCGCTACACTAGCTTGTGAAGACTGAAGAAGCACAGGCATCATAGGGTCATCGGCCTTTATATGTCTCACAAGGGTAATACCGGCATCCAGCACCTCCTTATCAGGTCCTTCATCCTTATGCATCGTAAAGCCGACATCGGAAATCACACCAAGGAGATTGTTCTTGTACTTCTCATACATGCTCAAGGCATCGTCATAATTGGTTGCAAGAAGAATCTTCGGACGGGATCTCTTACGGATCTTGCGCTGCTGCTGGTTAAGGGTCTCGGTAAGGAACTCCCTTGTCTGCATCAGGATAAGCTTATAGAGTTCAGGCAGATAAGTCGAATAGTATCGTACAGAGTCTTCCACAAGGAGAATAGCCTGCACACCGACTCCCGATATGTCATGTTCTGCATTCTGCAGGTCCTCGAAGAGCTTTACTATCGCCACGATAAGGTCAGCGTTGCCGTGCCAGCAGAACATATAGTCGATTGCCGACGTATCCTGAAGGGCCAGACGTCTGTAGACTTCCTTCGAGAAGTGGGTGAGAAGTACGAACGGAAGATTAGGTCTGTCGTTCTTGATTTCTGTCGCAAGCGAGAAGACTTCCTTATCACTTACATTGTACATGCACATCACCATGTCTATACCCACGACAGTATTGAGGAGTTCACGTGCCTGGGCAGCAGTCTGTACCCATATGAACTTAGGAGGGTTACTCAGATTCAGGTCCGTATATTCCCTGTATATCTGAGCTTCAATCTGTCCGTCTTCTTCGAGAATGAATGCATCGTAATTACTGCATATCATAAGAATCTTTCTGATCCTGTAATTGATCAGAGATTCATAATCCGTTTCGTTAAGTTCCTTAAGCAGAACAGGTTCTACATTATTCATATCGTTATCAGTACAGTCTTCTGCGGAATTCCGCCACCGTTATAGCCGTGGCAATCGCTGCATTAAGAGATTCAGATCCGGGCTGATCTGCCGGATATGGGGGGATGTACAGTCTGTCTGTCACAAGGGAGGCCATACCTTCGGAAATGCCGTTTGACTCATTTCCTATCACAATCATGGCAGGGGATTCCGACCCGTTGTCAAGATCCTTGCGATACATGTTTTCACCATCAAGGAAAGTCCCGAAAATGCTTCCGCCTTTGTCAAGGACAAGCCTTGACAGCTGCGGAAGGTCCACATAATGCATCTTCACCCTGAATATGGCACCCATTGTTGCCTGTACCACCTTAGGATTGAAGACATCGACGGTGTCTCGCGTAGCGAACACCGCATCTGCCCCGAACCAGTCAGCTATGCGCAGAATCGTTCCCAGATTTCCCGGGTCACGTATGGTATCCAAAGCAAGATACAGACCTCCTTCAGACAGTCTGCCGTCAAAGGCAGACGCATCTTCCACATATATATCGGAAGGTTTCTTTACTACTGCAAGTACCGGAGAAGGGGACGAAAGCGCTGATATCCTGGACATTGCTTCTGTTCCGATATCTTCGATACGGTATATTTTCTCCACCTTGAATCCGGAACGCACAGCCTCTTCCACCATCTTTTCACCTTCAACGATGAAAATCCCCATCTCATCTCTGAACTTCTTCTGTTGCAGAGCCTTGACTTTCTTTATCTCATTGTTTGATATAGATGTCATATTTTTATTGATATCAATCATACAAAGATATGAATTTTTCTGGCTAAAATTTTGAGAAACGCATAGTTTAGGATAAATTTGCGGAATAATGTTCAAATGGATCTTCAGAATATCTGCAGCCGCCGTCATGATTGCAGCTGTACTTTCCTGCAGCACTACCAGAGTGCTTCAGGAAGACCAATATCGTCTGGCAGATAACGACATCAAGGTCCTCAATGACCCTAAGTTCAATACAGGTTCCCTTACGCCATACCTCAAGCAGAAACCTAATCCGTCGATCGTATTCGGATGGAACCCTTTCCTGAGCGTATACAACTGGTCAAACGGTAAAGGTGGCGGCTGGGACAAGCTGGTTCAGAAAGTCGGACAGGCGCCGGTCATATACGATGCCGATCTGGTGGAGAGCTCAGTAGAGAACATAAAGACCCATCTTGAGTATCAGGGATATTACGATTCCAGCGTCAGTACTGACATCCAGGTAAAGAAGAGGAAGGTGTCTGTTTCTTACAATGTCATGCTCGGCAAGAGATATCCTATAAGCTCCATACAGTATGTATTGCCTGAAAGGGGAGAATTCAAGGAAGCATTCCTTCAGGACACATCCAGATACTCCGTAAAGATCGGAAGCTACCTTTCTGAAGCAGCGCTTGAAGCTGAATCCGAAAAATATGGTTCAGCCATGCGCAACAAGGGTTTCTTTGATTTCAACAAGAACAATTTCTTCTTCACTGCAGACACTCTTTCCCATGACGGCGATGCAGCCCTGACAGTAACTATCAACGAATACACACGTAACGAAAGCGCCAGAAACGCCCAGCCTATAAGAAGATATTATCTCGACAAGGTCGAGATCTCATATCCTGAAAACCTAAAGATCAGACCACAAGTCCTTAAAGACCTTACAACCCTCTCACCAGGCCAGGTTTATAGCGAAGATGCCGTAAACAATACATACAACCGACTTTCTGCACTGAAGATCTTCAGTACGGTAAACATCGGCATGACCCCGAAGGACACCAACCTGGTAGACTGTTCCATCGTACTGAACCAGTCAAAGCTCCAGGGCTTCAAGGTCAATCTCGAGGCATCTTCCAATTCTTCAGGACTCTTCGGTATCTCTCCTCAGCTCTCATACTACCACAAGAACGTATTCCGCGGAGGTGAAATACTCAACCTGAGCTTCATGGGAAACTTCCAGTTCAAGTTCAACCAGCCGGTACGCTCAAACGAGTTCGGAGTATCTGGAGGACTCAGCTTCCCTAAATTCTTCCCGCTTCCATACAGCATGTTCCCGGGGGCAGTCCCACGCACGGACGTGAACATATCGTACAATTATCAGGACAGGCCTGAATATACAAGAAACATAATCTCGACATCATACGGATACAGCGGTAACGTGGATAACAGACTCTTCTACCAGGCATATCCACTCCAGATGAATATAGTAAAGCTTTCCAACCTGGACTCAGACTTCTACAATTCCCTTGCAGCTGACCCGTTCCTCAGGAATGCCTACCAGAACCACTTTGACCTCGGTTCCGGTCTGATGCTATATTATACTACTGATGCGGAGAGCATACCGAAATCTACTTTCTGGTATAGCCGTTTCCAGTTCGATATAGCAGGTAATCTGCTGAGCTGCTTCAACGACCTGATGAAGCAGGATGCAGGCGGCGCAAGGATGATCTGGAATACACCTTACTCACAGTTTGTCAGAGGAGAGGTGACTTTGGGACGCACATGGATCTTCGGAAGAAACTCAGGTCAGGCGATAGCTACGCGCCTGCTCGCAGGAGCCGGATATGCATACGGCAACTCAACTGCACTTCCGTTTGAAAAGCATTTCTACGCCGGCGGTTCCAACAGTCTCCGCGGATGGCAGGCTAGGACCGTAGGTCCAGGTCTGTCCCAGATGGACGATTCATTCGTGATCCCAAACCAGACAGGTGACATGAAACTCGAAGCAAACATCGAATACCGCTTCGATATGTTCTGGAAAGTCGCAGGAGCATTGTTTGTCGATGCCGGCAACGTATGGACTCTCAGAAGCAGCGGCGAAGGCAACAGCTATGAATCCATGTTCAGATGGGACACATTCGGTGAGAGCATTGCTGCAAACTGGGGACTTGGATTGAGACTTGACTTCGGATTCCTTCTCCTGCGCGTCGACATGGGTATGAAGATCCATGACCCTGCACGTGTACAGAAATGGGTTACCCCGGACATGTGGCTTAAGAGAGACGGCTTCGCCGTTCACTTCGGAGTCGGATATCCTTTCTGATGTCATCCCGGCGTGACCGGGAATCCCGATTATTTATAGTATTTCGGCCAAAGAGATTCAAGACGGGTGCGCAAGGCATCCTCCTGTCTGTTATCGTCAGGCTGATAGAACCTGTGGCCGGCAAGTTCTTCAGGCATGAATTCAAGATCGACGAAATGTCCCGAATAATCGTGGGCATATTTATAACCGTCGCCATATCCCAGTTCACCCATGAGCTTCGTAGGGGCATTCCTCAGATACAATGGAACTGATGCAGTCTGGGTATTCTTCGCCATCTCCATAGCTTCGTTGATAGCTCTGTATGCAGAATTGCTCTTCGCAGAAGATGCGAGATAGATAGTCACTTCCGCCAATGGAATACGTGCTTCAGGCATTCCTATATTGTGGACTATCTGGAAGCATGAATTTGCCAGAAGAAGGGCATTGGGGTTTGCCAGTCCCACATCTTCAGCCGCCAGGATACAAAGACGTCTGGCAATGAACAGAGGGTCTTCGCCGCCGTCAAGCATCCTTGCGAGATAGTACACAGCGGCATTGGGATCTGAGCCTCTCACGCTTTTTATGAATGCAGAGATCACATCATAATGCATCTCGCCGCCCTTGTCATATATCGCTATGTTTTCCTGCAGACATGAGGTCACTGTCTTGTTGTCGATCACGACCTCCTTGTCCCCGGTAAATGAACCTACGACAATCTCGAGAATGTTCAGCAGCTTGCGCGCATCTCCGGCGCTGTGACGGAAGAGCGCATCTGTTTCACGCACATCTATCTTTCTATGTCTGAGTATCTCATCTTCGTTTATCGCCCGTTCAAGAAGTCTCTGAAGATCAGGTTTCTCAAGCGACTTGAGGACGAAGACCTGACAACGCGAAAGAAGGGGAGTGATGACCTCGAACGACGGATTTTCCGTCGTTGCTCCTATAAGCACGACTGTGCCGTCTTCAACAGCACCCAGCAGGGCATCCTGCTGGGACTTGTTGAAGCGATGTATTTCATCTATGAAAAGTATAGGGGACTGTCCGTCTGAAAAGATGGAACCCGAGCGGGCCTTGTCTATTACATCACGTACATCCTTGACACCTGCACTTACTGCAGACAATGTAAAGAATTCACGACCGAGAGATTTGGCGATAATCCTAGATAATGTCGTCTTTCCTACTCCCGGAGGGCCCCAAAGGATGAAAGAAGAGAGATTGCCGCTCTCGATCATATTGCGAAGGATGCATCCTTTGCCGATAAGATGAGTCTGTCCCACATAACCTTCAAGGTTCTGCGGACGCATTCTTTCCGGCAGGGGTGGCAGCATTCTGCCGCGGCCTATGTTCTCTTCCATTGCCATTTACGCGAAACTAGATCTCCTTTCCGAACACCCAACGTTTCTTATGCTGCTCCTTTTCAAACGGGCTCCACATCGCCTGTACCTTGGCGTTGGTCTCCAGGTTGGCGTTGGTTTCAGCATATTTGAATCCAAGTTCCTTGTAGGTCTTGAACAGGTCGCAGAAAAGAAGTGCGTTGATTCCTTTGCTCTGATAGTCAGGTCTTACACCGATAAGAAGCATGTCGAGAGTATCCGGCTTCTTCCAGTACATCGCCTTGAGGAGATGCCACCATCCGAACGGGAAGATCTCTCCGCGGCACTTCTGCAGAGCCTCTGAAAGAGAAGGGATTGTGATCGCCAAAGCGATAAGTTCTCCATTTTCATCTTCCACGAAGCTGAACATCCTGGGATCTGCAAGGCTGAGATAAAGGTCGACATACTGGTCGATCTGCTTCTCGGAAAGAAGTGAATATCCGTAAAGGACACAATAGGTCTGGTTGACCAGGTCAAATACCTTGCGTCCATAGTTTTCCTTTCTGATCTGTGACTTAGTAAGCTTTCTGACCTTAAGCTTATAGCGCTCCTTTATGATTTCAGCATACTTGACATGCTTTTCAGGCATTTCTTCAGGAAGCGTTATCCTGTATTCGACCCAACCTGTCTCCTTATAATATCCGAGCTTCTTAAGATGCTCCGGATAATATGGATGATTATAGATAAGGGCCATTGTGCTAAGACGGTCGAATCCTTCAACCAGCATACCTTCAGGGTCAAAGTCTGTAAATCCGAGCGGACCTACGATCTGCTTCATTCCGCGCGCCTTTCCAAACGCAACAACAGCGTCCAGCAAGGCAGATGAAACTTCGATATCATCGATGAAGTCGAACCATCCGAAACGAACCTGGTCCACTTTCCAGGCAGCGTTGGCCTTCCTGTTTACGATTGCAGCCACTCGTCCGACAATCCTGTCATCCTTGTATGCAAGATAAAGTTCAGCGTCACAGAATTCAAATGCGGCATTTGTGTCCTTGCTCAATGTATTGATGTCATCAAACGGCATGCATGGGACATAATACTTGTTGCCTTTATAAAGATTGTTGGCAAAACGGACGAAAGATTTAAGGTCTTTCTTAGTGGTAACTGTCTTGATTGTTACACTCATAATAACTTAGGTTTGGGTTAGTACAGAATACAAAGTTATGAAAAATTCTCGCATTTCGGCTTATTTTTCCTAAATTCGCATTCATAGACCTGAGCCTTATGCCCAAAGCATCAATAAGAATCATACTCATTTTCATCACGGCATGTGCATCCCTGCATCATGCTGATGCGCAATCCAAAGCTGCAGGAGGCTCATTCTCATTTAACGGACCGGCCATATCATACGAACACAATCTTGACAGCGGCTGTTTTCTGAATGCCGATATCAGAGCTGAACTCGGCAACCATTTCATCGACAGCGACAGGAAACCGGGAGTTTCCGTATCGCTGGTCAGCAATTTCATCCTCAAGGAATGGAAATCAGATAACGGCAATCCGGTACGCATTTTTGCCGGTCCCGGAATAACAGCAGGCATGGCACATGACCTACATAAGGAATACGGCTGTTTCTTCGGCCTCAAAGGAAGGATCGGAATGGAATGTCTTTTCAGCAGGAACATCGCCATATCCCTGAGTTTCAGCCCGATCCTAGGCATGCACATGACATTGAAGGACGATTACCTGGTCATGAAATATTACAGGAACGGACTGATAGGTTCAGCCATTCCTGAAATAGGAATCAAATATCTGTTCTGAACATGAAGAAGTTATGTATCATATTTCTGACCATCCTGCTCCTTCCGGTTACCGGAAGGGCGCAGAATGAATCCGTGCCGAAATTCACTTTCGGCGCGGAATGGGGATACATCGGTGTCTTCTATTCAGGATATCACCATAACTTCTTCGCTCCGGAAGGTTACAGAGTAGACCCTCGCAGTTACAAGTTCATGTATGTCAGCAATGCAGAAGCTTATCTGCATCTCGGATACAACATTGACGCAAGACACAATATCGCTGCATATGCCGGCATATCAGCCATCGAACGTTACCATCATACTATCCCGGTATCCATAAGATTCACAAGATATTCCGGAGATGACCATATGAAGGACAGGTGGTTCACATTCATCGATCTGGGAAGCGGCATAAGCATAAAGAAGAATCCTCAGGCAATCCTGACAGGAAAGTTAGGCTGGGGATACAGGATCTCACTGAGCAGAGATACAAAACTGGATTTCCTGATGTCTTACAGAGCAGTCCTTACCCATCCGGATATCTACCATTACGGCGATATGATACCTCACGACAAGGTAAACAGAAACAATGCTTATAACAGTGCGTTATCATTAGGAATAGCACTGACTTTATGACAAGATCAAACAACTACTTATATGGCTATCGGATTCAAACTGAAAAAGACTGAGCGCGTACTCTTCTGCGCCAGCAAATGGTGGGGAGACCCTGATTTCCCTGAACAGATGGAATATCCTACTGTAAAGGTGACCGATGAAGACGGAGACACCTTCGATTATCCTCTGACCTTCATATGTCAGATAAACTGCGAGGACATAGCAGCCTTCGATCCTGAGAACAGACTTCCTCACGAAGGTATGCTTTATTTCTTCGGAGCGATCGATGAATATCTCGGATATGATTCACCGACACACAACGGAATGGGCGAGTGGCCGAAAGGGGAGTTTGTAGTGAAGTATGCAAAGAACATCAACTTCGAGACCTTCCAGTCATGTATACTTGTAGACGATGATGACCAGCCTCTGACTGAGCCTGAAATGGAGATGGAATTCTTCAGCTGCGAGGACGCGTCGATGAATTCAAGACTCCTTGGAGTCCCTTGTTATGAAGATGTAAGGAACGAGTATCCGGGACTTACATCCCTTCTTCACCTCGAAGAGGACGAAGAAATAGGGCTCCGCTTTTATGATTGCGGAACCCTTGATGTATTGATTAAGGAGTCTGACCTTAAATTCGGAAACTGGAAGAAGACAAAGGCTTATCTTCACTCATTGTAATCAGTCACGGTATCTTCCTTGAGCCTTTCCGAATGTGAATGTAAGTCCGAACGTAAGGTTTGTATTCGCACTGTCAATCGGTATAAACTGCGGAGTCACATTCATAAGAGGGAGGAAGGAGTCCAGACCTGCATAGAGATTAAGACCAGGTAGGTGGATGTTGACAGCTCCACCTACTGAATTTCCGAAATTGGAAACTGCATAGCTGGCCGCCAGGCTGAAGAAGTTCACTGGAGCAAGGTTAGCTGAGAGTCTTCCTTCTGTCCATGAATATATTCCATCGATTCTCTGGGTTCCGAGAATACCGAAAGCAAGTCTTTCATAGAAAGGCATCCTGGCCTCTATACCTGCATGTACAGTAGCAGAAAGAGGATTGGATTTCTTTATACAATCGTCAACCAGCTCCATCTTCAGCATATTTCCAAGGGACTCGCCGAGCTTGTCGAATTCATCTTCGACTCCGCTGCCTTCTTCAAAACTGATATTCTCAAAGCCACCGAATGACCATTTGCCGCCAGGCATTACAGCAGTGGTAGTCGAGCTCCAGCCTATGAATCCCAGATCAAGTACAGAAACCGACGCAGTAAAGTACTCCAGAAAATCGAATGTCGCTCCAAGATCGACTGCAAAGCCGACGCTTGATTCAGATGCATATTCATTGATATCTTCAATATTTTCTGGGATTTCTATACTTCCAAGATCTATTTCTTTTGTTCCTTTTATAGTACCGACCTTTACAGGTCCTGAAACCTCGGCGTTTCCATGAGCGGTGACTGCCCACTCCTGTCCGTCCATCTTGAGATTGAGGTCATCGATGAGCACGTCAGCTCTTACGACTCCAGCAAGCAGCTTCACTCTTGCACCTACCCTGATCCAGTCCGCGATAGGACGCGAATATCCGTATGCAAGTTCCAGACGTGAATTGGCGCGCACTCCTATTCTTGAAATATCCCACGAAGTTGCTCCTGCAGAAGAACCTACCTTGACAAATGAGAAGAGATCCTTAGGAAGGGCTGCCGACACATCTGCCTTGACTGAAAGATCGATGGTATGGAATGACTTACCCACACGGAATCCTGTAGCTATCAGGCTCTCATTCATGCTGATATTCAGATTGTTGACCTGTTGAATCCTGTCAAGGAACTGGTCAGCTGATACTGACTTGTTCATGAAGGTAGTCATATTTCCGTTGCCGGTAGGGTAGAGGAAAGTAGAGAGAGCCATGTTGGATTCTGCTCCGATACCCATGTTTCCGATCATTGGCATGGCGAAGAACGCACGTTCAGGAGCCATGGCCGGATTCATCTTATAATTATATGTATAACCGTCGAGGAAATATGCAGTCCTGAGGTTCTGCTGTCCGAATGCAGAAATTGATGTAGCTGCGGCAAGGGCAACAAGCATCACGATATATTGTATCCGTTTCATAGGTCAACTATTTTTCAGAATTATTAAAAGTAACGCCTTCAGGACAAGTAATCACAAGATCAGTGATCTTGAATCCTTGCTTCTCGTTCAATGCGACTCCTGTAAGATCTGAAGGAACTGATGCCTTCATGGTCAATCTGAGTGCATCAAGACTGAAAGAATCTGTGGCACTCGTGATCGAGAGTTCAATATCGCTGACGACAGGGGAGTTCTGAGTGCCTCCCTTGACCGGAGCACTTACATTAAGTTCCATGTCGTTGACTACAGATCCTTCTGCATCCAATACGACTGCATCAATCGCGAAATCCAAAGGAATCGAATTCTCGATCTTGAGGCCAAGCTTGAAGCCTTTGAGTGAAACACCGTCAAAAGATAAAGCGATATCATCGATATCTGTTGTGAACTCAATCTTCAGATTCTTGTCGAATGCGAGAGGAGCGTATACCTCATACGAAATAGACGCATTGTATTTATCTCCAGAAACGATTGAAACATAATCACTTGACGTAGAAGTCAAGGCGATATCATCAAAAGTGACTGTTTCAGGAAGAATGCTTATCAGATTTCCTAATTCAGGAACTACGATATTCACAGCGCCTTGAGGGATATCTGTTTCCTTACGTGTAATCTGATAAAAGGCTTCTGTATCTGCAGGAATATCGATCGAAGGGTTTTCGCCAAGCTTGATTTCAACAGAATCATTACCACGGGCTGCCTTGATGCCGGCCTTTACTCCAAAAGCAAACGGAGTATGGTTCTTTACGCCGAAATTCAATGACGGGTTGTAAAGGTCAAGGCATACATTTCCGCCGGTCAAGAATTCAGGGAACTCGCTGATTGACAAAGAAGTACCATTAACTTTCTCATTTATAGCAAGTTTGACTTCTGCAGAAAGAACGTCAAGATCTGTCATATCGGCCTTTATGTCCACTACAAGTTCTTCGGGAATGACCTTGAAGTCAGAAGGGGAGAGGTAAAAATCTCCATTTACACTTACCTCGTCATTCATGACAAGAAGACCCTGAGAAACAGCACCTTGCGGCACATTGATCTTGTCCACTTTAAGCGCAAAAGCAAGAGGGGAGGCTGAAGATATAAGAACATCATCCTTTACGACCAATTTATTGCCGGACTGAATCTCAAATCTTGAATCTGTATATCCTGATCCGACAATATGGATGAATTCAGGAAATTCTACAGTGAATCCTTTCATGAGATGGACAGCACCGGCATTTACAGAGAAGTTCATGTAGATCGAAGCATCAAGAGCAACAGACTTGACATCAACGATCTGTGACGGAAGTTTAGAATCAATCTCTATATCCATCGACTCATCCAGAGCCTTGCCGGTAACCTTGCTGTAGACTATATTATCAGTCACCAGACCTGGATCCATTCCTGCTGCAGGCCCGGTATTGAAATGAACTTCAATCGGCTTGGCCTTGATTCCATCAGCAGGAGCTATGCTGAAAGAAGGAACCTCGATTTCAGCTGAAATCTCGCTTCCAGAAAAAGTGAAGATGAAATCTCCGTCATCATCCTTACGTAAGACAGAATTCTCATCCTGTTCCAGATTCAGGACTTTTTCAATTGTTACAGGTTCAATCGAACCCAGAGGCATCGAAACATTCTTGAGAATCGTGATTTCTGTATCAATGTCTTTTGACAAGTCATATTCTTCATTGACACATGCCGATAATGCAGACATTCCCGTCAGAATGATCAGAACGGAATGCCATCTCGAATAATGCAGCATTTTCATAACGGTTAAATTTAATTTCAACAAATTTACCATTTTTTATCTAAATACCTACTAATCATAGGGGAATATTAAATCACTCATACCCCATGTTAACATAATATAAATTGTATAACATTAATATCTGAAAGGGGAGAATAAAGAAAAGTAGTTAATCACGAACACATAACATATTGACTTTCATCATATTAACTAAAATCACCTGTGACTTTTGACACAGGCGATTTTAGTTAATAGATTGATTATCAGGAGATACATGTAATTCTATGTATTGAATCAAACATAGAAAATAATCGCTAAAGCCGATTAGGACAAAGGTAAGAAATGTTAAATCCTATAAACTTATATTTAACATTATTTTAATGAGTTAAGGTTTTAATTTATTTGCAAAGGGGTTAATTTTGCGCCAAAATAAAATGTAAATTACTAACTATGGGTATTCTTCAAATATTTACTCTGCTCGGTGCAATGGGTATGTTCCTTTACGGAATGAACCTCATGAGCTCAGGTCTACAGAAAGCTGCCGGTGACAAGCTCAGAGGCTTTCTGTCTGCAATGACATCAAACCCGTTCAAGAGAGTCATGACAGGAGTCGGAATCACAGCCCTCATCCAGTCATCTTCAGCTACGACCGTGATGGTCGTAAGTTTTGTAAATGCCGGACTGCTTACTCTGGTACAGGCAATCGGAGTGATCATGGGTGCAAACATCGGAACCACAATCACAGCTTGGATGGTGTCTCTCCTTGGCTTCAAGGCTGACATCTCGATTCTTGCAGTTCCACTTATGCTTCTCGGATTCCTTTTCTCAAACTCAAAGAAAAACCAGAACAAGAACATCGGAGAACTTATCGTAGGATTCTCCCTCCTGTTCCTCGGCCTTTCATTCATGAAGGAATCGGTTCCGGACCTCAAGCAGACTCCTGAAGTGCTTGAGTTCGTGAAGATGTGGTCAGGATACGGCTACTGGTCTGTTCTTATCTTCCTCGGTGTCGGAACAATACTTACCCTGATTCTTCAGTCGTCATCAGCAACAATGGCTATCACTCTGATCATGCTCAGCATGGGATGGATCCCCTTCCCTATGGCTTGTGCGATGGTTCTTGGCGAGAATATCGGAACGACAATCACAGCTAACATCGCCGCATCCGTCGGTAACCCGTCAGCAAAACGTGCAGCGATGTCGCATACCATATTCAATGTATTCGGAGTTATCTGGGCGCTTATTCTCTTCAGACCGTTCCTTGGCCTTGTAGGCAGAATCATTGAATTCATGGGCTTCCCTAACCCGGCTGCCGCTGATTTTTCGGTAACCGAACCAGACGGAGCGACAGGTACCGCTGCCTTGTATGGACTCTCAATGCTTCATACTCTCTTCAACACTATCAATACACTGATTCTCGTATGGTTCACAGGTCTTATAGCCAAGTTAGTGACCAAGATGATCAGGGAGCCTGAAAACAAGGAAGAGAAGCCGTTCAGACTCATGTACATCAATGCAGGTCCGCTTGCAACACCGGAGCTTGCTACAGAACAGGCTATCAAGGAAATCATCCATTTCGCAAAGATCTCCAGAAACGGCCTTGGATATGCAAGAGCGGCAATCAATGAGACAGAAACTGACAAGTTCGAAGAATTGAGAAGCAAGCTAGTCAAGTACGAGGAGATATCAGACAGGATCGAATACGAGATAGCTAATTTCCTCAATGCAGTATCGGAAGGAGAGATAAGCGAGAGTACATCATACAAGATCAAGGCGATGTACAAGATCATCGGTGAACTTGAGTCTCTTGGCGATTCAGGCGAGAGCATCAGCAGGATCCTCTCACGCAGGAATATCCACAACAAGTCTTTCGATCCTGAGACAATCAAGAAGATCAACGCCATGATCGACCTTGTAGACCATGCATACAGCGTAATGATCGACAATCTCAACATGGCTGAAAACTCGACCCTCGAAGAAATTTCAAATGCATATGCTGCTGAAGACAGAATCAATGTTCTGAGAGACAATCTCCGTGAAGAGGAAATCAACAGCCTTGAGAACAATCGAAAGAACTACCAGACAAGCGTATACTATATGGATATCGTGTCTGAGCTTGAAAAGATGGGAGACTTCATGATCAATATCTCACAGGCTCTCTACAAATGCAAGATTAAAGTTTCATAAATAGCGATAATTTAAGTAATTTTGCAGCCCCGGAAACCCGGGGCTGTTTAATTTTAGATATATGGCAAGGAAAAAGCAGGATATCATTTTGGAGAATGTCACCATAGAGGCGGTGGCAGCAGAAGGAAAGGCATTGGCAAGGATAGACGGAACAGTACTTTTCGTACAGTTCGCTGTGCCTGGAGACATCGTAGATGTGAAGGTGACAAAAAAGAAGAAGAACTATATGGAAGGTTTCATCCTCCGTATGGTAAAGCCTTCGGAGCACCGTCTGGAGCCTTTCTGCAAACATTTCGGCGTGTGCGGAGGATGCAAATGGCAGCCTCTTCCATACGAAATGCAGCTGCAGGCGAAGCAGCAGCAGGTCTATGACCAGCTGGTGCGCATCGGCCATCTCGATGTACCGGAAATCTCCCCTATCGTTCCTTCGGATGATACGACATATTATCGTAACAAACTGGAGTTCACTTTCTCTCAGCGCAGATGGATCTTTGACGACGAGAATGCCGAAGTCCTTTCCGACCAGGAGAAATACGGCCTTGGATTCCATGTCGGCAGATTCTTTGACAAAGTGCTTGACATCGACCATTGCTATCTCCAGCCGGAACCGTCTAACGCAATACGTCTCTTCATTAAGAAGTATGCGCTCGAACACGGGCTCACTTTCTTCAATATCCGCGACCACGTAGGATTTCTCCGCAACATGTTCATCCGCACTACAGAAGCAGGCAATGTAATGCTTATCATATGCTTCTACCATGAGGATTCGGAAGCCCGTACCGCCCTGCTTGATGCCGTCGCTGATGCATTCCCGCAGATCACTTCTCTATACTATGTGATCAACGGAAAGGCAAACGACTCGATCTCAGATCAGGATTGTGTGCTCTACAAGGGTGAAGATGCAATCTATGAATATATGGAAGGCCTGAAGTTCAAGATCGGTCCTAAGTCCTTCTACCAGACAAATACAAAACAGGCTTACAAGCTTTACAGCGTTGCACGCGAATATGCCGCTCTGACAGGCTCCGAAGTAGTATATGACCTTTACACAGGAACAGGTACAATCGCGCAGTTCGTTTCCCGTCAGGCATCCAAGGTAATCGGTATCGAATATGTTCCTGAAGCTATTGAAGATGCAAAGATCAATGCTGCCAACAACAACATCACCAACTGCGACTTCTACGCCGGTGACATGAAGGACATCCTTACCGATGCATTCGTCGAGGAACATGGACGTCCTGATGTAATAATTCTCGATCCTCCGAGAGCAGGTATCCATCCGGACGTCGCACAGGTGATTCTGAATGCTGCACCAGACAGAATGGTCTACGTAAGTTGCAATCCGGCGTCACAGGCACGTGACCTTGAGATTCTCTGCAAGGACTACGTAATCACAGCTGTACGTCCGGTAGACATGTTCCCTCACACCCACCATGTGGAGAACGTCGTAGCGTTAAAGCGTAAATAGCATTTACTGAACAAAGCATGACCCGTGGTCAACGAAGCAGGAATATTAGGAAAATGCTTCGTCCGACCACGGGTCATGCTTTGTATATCTTTAACTACAGTTTGTCACAATAGAGTCGTCCCTGTTCTGCTGAAAGAACTTTCAGGGTTTCACCTTTTGAGGCGAAGCCTCCGAATTTGAGGGTTGCTTCCAGTATGCGTCCGTCGGCGGTCTTGACCTTGCCTCCTGGACGCATATCTGTAAATACTGTAACAGTCTCACCTACAAGGCTATCAAGTCCTGAAACGACTCCGGTGAATCCATCTTCGGACTTCATCTCCTGACGGAGAGCTATGTGGTCGAAAGATCTTGTGGCATATAGTTTCTTTACCAGCCATACGGAACCGAAAACGGCTGCAGCCGCAGAGATTATCACTATACCCAGAGGCTGGATTATCGGCTGAAGATTAAGCGTTCCGTCCCAGTTGAACAGTTCGATATTATCCACCATGGCAAAGGCAAGGGACAGTACGACTGCTACTATTCCGGTGATGCCGGCTACGCCGAAGCCCGGAAGGACGAATATCTCTATACCTATAAGTATTAAACCGGCAACGAAAAGGAGTATCTCCCAATAAGAGACCAGATGGCCAAGGTAGCCGGGAGCGAAATAGAGCAAGGCTCCGATTATAGCTGTAACAAGCGGAAGACCAATGCCAGGGGTTCGTATTTCCACGAAGATACCACCTATGATCATCATCATGAATATCGACTGAAGCAACGGATTCAGAAGCAGCTGGATAAGCTTGTCGAGAAAGGTCATGTCATCCTCCATGCTCTTGACTACAAACTCTTTATCTCCAGCCATCGCCTGCGCAACGTCATCAACAGTCTCATATATGCCCTCGCAGTAACCTACAGCTATCGCCTCTGTTGGAGTCATGCTGAGGACATTGGCTGTATCTGTCATCGACTCTGCGATATGAGGATCTCTTCCAGTCGCCTGGGCTGTCGAACGCATCATTCCGCGCATGAAGGACTGATATTTGTCCGGCATGACGTTTCCAGTCTGATCGACGACAGTCGCAGCTCCGATGGAGCTGCCTGTCTTCATGTATATGGAGTCACACGCTATGCTTATCAATGCTCCGGCAGAGGCTGCCTGCATGTTGACATATGCAGCCACAGGCTTGTCATATCTCAGAATGGCCGACCGTATGCTGTCTGCCGCATCAACGGCTCCGCCGTATGTATCGAGATCGATCATGACAAAATCAGCTCCTGCCTTGTCGGCCTTCTCAAGGCCAAGGGTTATCAGACGCTGGGCAGACTTGTCTATATCACTGTCAAGTCGGATGCGGTATATTACAGTAAGGGAATCAGTGGCAAAAACGCTGATCTGGATCAGAATCAGGGAAATAATCAATGCAAGCCGTTTCATCATATGTTTCAATAAGCAGTTAGCATACAAATTTAACTTATTTCATCATAAATTTATTATTTTTGCGCCCTAATTATTCAAATAGACATCAAAATGGATATACTTGTTCAGACACTGATACTTATAGGAGGACTCATACTGATTCTCTTAGGAGCAAATTACCTTGTAGACGGCTCGTCCAGCATCGCCAAGAAATTCGGCTTAAGCGAATTCGTGATCGGTCTTACGATTGTAGGAATCGGAACTTCGTCGCCGGAAATGGTAGTAAGTTTCATGTCGGCAATACAGGGCAAGGCAGAGATGGCCATCGGTAACGTTGTAGGATCCAATATATTCAATACATTGATTATTTTAGGAATTACAGCTCTTATCTCACCTTTAACTATAACCAGGAACAATATCAGGAAAGATATTCCCGTCAACTTCCTTGTAACTATACTGCTGTTGCTCCTTGGAATGAACTTCAGCATATTCAAAGTCGGTGAAAATGTCATCAGCAGGTTCGACGGTATCATCCTTCTTGCTGTTTTCGCCTGGTATCTCTGGTCTTCATTCAGATCCGACAATGGAGATGAAACTGAGGAAGGTGAAGAAATAAAGACACGCAATATCCCTGTCTCCATACTTATGATAATCGGAGGACTCGGAGCCCTAGTCTTCGGAGGTAGGTTATTTGTCAATTCAGCGACAGCTCTCGCCCAGATGTTCGGAGTTTCAGACAAGTTCATCGCCATCACGGTAATGGCAGCAGGAACATCAATGCCGGAACTTGCGACCTGCATTGTTGCCGCTCTTAAAGGCAGAGGACAGCTGGCCCTTGGAAACATCCTCGGATCAAATATCGGAAACATACTCCTGATACTTGGAGGCTCAGCCCTTATCCATCCGCTCTCCTTCAGCGGAATGACAATAGTCGACATCATTGCCGTAGCAATCTGTCCAATATTCATATATCTATGTGCATTCCTGTTCCGTAAAAAGGAAATAGACAGGGCAGAAGGTATCATCTTCCTTCTCACTGAAGCGGCATACATGTGGTATCTGATTGCAAACCTATGATAACACGAAGAACCCGGTCGATTGACCGGGTTCTTCTGTATTTACATC
The DNA here is from genome assembly GCA_017549505.1 of Bacteroidales bacterium. Classification (GTDB taxonomy): domain Bacteria; phylum Bacteroidota; class Bacteroidia; order Bacteroidales; family UBA932; genus Cryptobacteroides. The sequence continues at coordinate 40,380 of JAFYUS010000048.1, forward strand.
AGGCCTGTTCTATAGGAGAATAGATCCTGTAACCTTTTCCTTTTCAAGAAGCTCCTTGGTAACGACAGGATTTGCATAGATGTCAAGGAAAATCCTTCTGAGGTCTTCTCTATTGATTTCCGGCTCGACAGTATCAAGCTGCTTCTGCATATATGCGATGAACTGCTCTACGTCTGCCGGCTCGTACATATGTGAATATTTGTATGACTGGTTAAGCAGATCATAAGCGATGTAATTGTTCTTCCAAAGCCTGTAACCGTCGATAACACGTCTGTCTACAGCATGACGGATCAGCTGATAACGGTCGTTCTTGTCACAAAGAGCAGCTTCAGCAATCTCTTCAGATGTAAGAGGTGTACCGATATTGAGGTGTATGTTTCCCTTATACTGCTGAATACCTACAAGGATGCTGTTGAGATCTTCACCTTCCGCCTTCACATATTTATGCTTGCGGGAAATCACGACTTCGCGTGCCTTCAGGATATCGCATGGCTCATATTCATATGAAATGCTCATAGGTGTGATGTTGAGCTCTTCGAAATTCTGCTGGAAATCAGCAGTACCGCTCATATCAAGCATCTTGAGCAGCCCCTGTTCAGTTATGTCATAACCGTTCTTGGTGCGGCCTTGTCTCTGGGCAAGCCAGATGGAACTGCGCTGGTTGGTGATGTTCAACCTGATATATTTCGAAAGCATCTGCGACGAGAGGTAAAGTTCACGTGCGGTGATACCCCTGATCACCTTGATCATCCTGTTGGAACGAAGGAGATACTCTATCGACTCGCTGGAGACAAGGTTATCTCCGACTGCAATCTCCGTAAGAGGAATTCCGTTGCGGAAAAGCACCAGCTGCATGATTGCAGGATCCAGGATGATATCTCTATGGTTTGACAATGCAAGGAACCTCTTTTGCGGATCAAGGTTGGATATGCCGTCGTATGAGAAGTTCTTGGCTGTATGGGTAAGAGCCCACTCAACGAAACGTGACATCACCAGTTCCTGGAACTGATCAACGGTCTTTATGTTCTTAAGGATAAGTTTAAGGAAATCCGGGGACTCGTCAGGAAAGAATCTGTTCGAGAACTGGGATAGGAGCGGATGATCGGCAAGTTTGCCCAATGCGACAGAAGCCTCTTCATCCGTATATGGACTTATGCTTTGAAATTCAGATAAATCTATCATGTTTGATATGGTTTAGTTTAGCACATTCGTTGCAAATTTACAAAAAATAGCCAAATTAGCAAATGCGGGATATACCTACTTTCTGAAAAGCAGAGAGCTGTCACCATAGCTCAGGAATCGGAAGTCATTCCTCAATGCAAAATCATATATGTTTTTCCAATCTCCCTTTACAAATGCAGATATAAGCAGCAGGAGAGTACTCTGAGGCTGATGGAAATTTGTTACAAGTATATCTACGACCTTGAACTCGTATCCTGGAACGATTATGATGCTCGTACCCAACTGGATGCTGTCCATTGAATATCTTTCCATATAGTCCAATATCGCCTGAATTGAATCCTCAAAAGAATATTCATACTTCCTTTCATATGGTTCCCACTGACAGACGTCATCCGGGCAACCTTTTTCAATACACTTCACACCAACATAATATAGTGATTCAAGTGTCCTTACAGATGTAGTTCCTACTGCAATGAGTTTTCCTTTGCGACTGATCAGCTTGGTGAGGAAACTGCGTGTGACCACGAATGGTTCCCTATGCATCGTATGCTCGGAAACCAATGAACTTTTAACCGGCAGGAATGTACCGGCCCCTACATGCAGGCACACATTTTCTATTTCAATACCTTTCGCAGCGATCGAGTCAAGTACTCTTTCTGTAAAATGTAGTCCGGCAGTAGGTGCGGCAACAGAACCACGGTATTTAGCATACAAAGTCTGATATCTCTCCAGGTCGACATCCTCAGTTTCTCTATTAAGATACGGAGGAATCGGAATTGAACCGCAAATTTCCAATACCCTGGAGAACGGAGCACCGTTTGTCCATGAAAATTCAACGATCGAAGTTTCACCTCGTCTTTCGATGAGATCCGCTTTCAGCCCCATCTCAGCGACTGTGCAATCATCTTCAGGATTATATAAGAACAGAGTATCGGATTTCCATCTCTTTACATTGCCTACAATACACTTCCACCTGCATCTGTCTGTAACTTCGAACATAGTGACGTATTCTTCCGGGAGAACCGGCTCAAGGCAGAATATCTCTATGTGGGCACCAGTTTCACGCTGGAAATGAAGTCTGGCCGGTACAACTTTGGTATCATTGAAGACCATTACTGAGCCTTCAGGCAGAAATTCTGCTATCTGTGCAAAACTCTGTTCGCTGGGAGATTCACCTTTATATAAAAGTAACTTGGAAGCATCTCTCTCCGATAGTGGATATCTGGCAATTCTCTCGTCCGGGAGATTGTAATTATAATCCTCGATTCTTATCTCTGGTATCATGGTATACAGATTCTGTTTCGGTTACAAAAGTACGCAAAAAACACCGGAATGCGAAATCCACTTCAAACCTCTCTTGTTAACAAATGTAATTTACATAAATTACATTTGTCTATACATTTGTAACCAAACTAACAACTTCGACCCAGTATTGCGATTACTTTTGCAGCGATTATTTTTGTAATATAAGTTTTAATTATATCATATATTTATTTTACTTATATAGCTATTAATCAGTTTATTATATATCTTTATATAGAGTTTTGATTCGTTAACATATCAATATTTGGGGCTAATTCCCGTAAAAATGACCGAATTTGCCCTAATTTTAGCAACATTAATAATATTATTGATTTAATAATCAGCTATTTATACTATTTAATCTATATTTATGATATATGTTAAATCCCTTTCTTGACACTACCCTATTTACAAATTTGAACACATCCCACACTTGTATATCTCAAAATACTTGATTACATTTGTAATAATTAACGAAACAATTATGAATACCCGTCTAAAGCTGTTTCTCGACGCCAACAACCTTACTCAGGCAGAATTTGCAGATAAGATCAACGTAGTACGTGCAAGCGTTTCACACGTATTGTCCGGAAGGAATAACCCAAGCTATGACTTCATCCGGTCAATAATGCAGAAATATCCCGAGCTTAACATCGAATGGTTAATGTTCGGTAAAGGTACGATGTACAAGACCATGCCTGCCCCACCCCAGAAACCTGCAGAATATGAAGAAGGTCTTATCTTTCAGGAAGTTGAGGAGACTTATGAACCGGTTATAGAACCTGAATCGGTTAGACTTAATGAGACGATAACTCCAAATGAAGTACCGCAAGTAACTATAAATCAGCGCAAAGTAAGCAAGGTTATTATTTTATTTGATGATGGTACTTATCAGGAGATGTAATACATGGATTTTTAGTATATTTGCATGATTTAACAATATAGTCATGTACAAGCATATACTAAAGCCTATTCTTTTCCGTTTCAATCCTGAAACAGCGCACAACATCCTGTTTTCCTTACTGTCTTTTCTGAGGTATGTACCGTTTGCAGGATCAATACTGAGAGCCATATATAAAAAGGACTCACCAAATCTTTCAAAAGAGGTATTTGGGATCAATTTCCCTAATCCTGTCGGCCTTGCAGGAGGTCTGGACAAGAACGGAGAATTCTACAACGATATGGCAAATTTCGGCTTCGGATTCGTAGAGATCGGATCGCTTACTCCAAAGCCTCAGGACGGCAATCCAAAGCCTAGATGTTTCCGCGTACCTGGCGACAAAGCCATAATCAACAGATTCGGAATCAATAACAAAGGTGTAAAGAATGCTCTGGAGCACCTCAAGAAGGAACGTCCGAACGTCATAGTGGCGGCCAATATATCCAAGAACACATCAAGCATCAACGAAGAGGCAGCCAAGGATTATGAAACATCATTCGGCCTGCTTTACGACTTCGTGGACATGTTTGTAATCAATATTTCATGCCCTAATGTAGTGGGACTCACCCACTTGCAGGACATCAGCTTCCTCTCGGAAATCATCGATAAGCTTCTTGCACTCAGATTGTATTATGACGAATACAGGCCTATCCTGCTCAAGGTCTCCCCTGACCTTTCTCATGCACAGCTTGATGAAATCATAGACTACTCGTTACGCTCCGGCATCGACGGCATAGTAGCAGGAAATACAACCAGAAGCAGGGACGGCCTGACAAGTATTTCCGCAGAAAAGATAGCTGAAATCGGCAACGGTGGCCTATCAGGAGCACCTGTTCACAAAAAGAATCTTGAACTGGTACGCTATATTCATGAAAAATCGGAAGGCAAGCTTCCGATCGTAGGAGTTGGAGGAATCATGTCACCGGAAGATGCAAAAGCCATGATTGACGCAGGTGCGTCGCTTGTGGAGATTTATTCCGGATTCATATATGAAGGTCCGGCTCTTGTCAAGAAGATCATTAAACACCTCGAGAAATGACATCTGCATCGATCTGCACGATAGGAGACGAAATCCTTATAGGACAGGTGGTAGACACCAATTCCTCACACATATCTCGAGCACTCAACTCACTGGGTATCAAGGTGACACGCATGCTGTCCATCGGCGATGACCATGACACTATAGTAAAGGGACTGGAAAGAGAACTCCAGACAAATGATATTGTGATAGTTACCGGAGGTCTTGGACCTACAAAGGATGACATCACCAAGCATGCTCTTGCAGAACTTTCCGGAAGCAGACAATACCGCACTGATGAAAGACAGCTGGAGATCGTCCACCGCATCTTAAGCTCCAGAGGTCTTGATGTGCTTGATATCAATATTGCTCAGGCATCAGTCCCTGATACATGCGAAGTGATTCCGAACAGGCTTGGCACTGCCCCTATAATGGTATTCCGCTTCCCGACAGAACGCTTCGGACATGAAGCTACCCTATATTCCCTTCCGGGAGTTCCATTTGAGGCTCTGGGAGCCCTGAATGACATATCTGAAGATATCAGAAATCACTATCCGATTTCAGACATTTACCATAAGACCGTGATGACATTCGGCATTGCAGAGTCAGCATTGTCAAAGATGCTCGACGAATGGGAGGATGCCCTCCCTTCCGACATGCATCTCGCATATCTTCCCGATGCCCTTACTGGCGTTCGTCTCAGACTATCCATATATGGAGGGGCAAAGGAGGAGCAGGAAGCTAGAATAGAGGCCGAAATGGCCGGCCTCAAGGCCATCCTGGGAGACGCAATATACTCAGACCAGGACGACAGGCTGGAAAAGTGCATAGGAAGGATGCTGGCCAGGAATGGAAAGACCGTCAGCGCAGCGGAATCATGTACCGGAGGGTTGATTTCCTCACTCTTCACGTCCGTTCCAGGATCATCAGAATATTATCTAGGTTCAGTTACTTCATACGCCAACAGCGTAAAGACAGGAGTTCTTGGTGTGCCTGCCGAAATCATAGAGAAGTATGGAGCAGTAAGCGAAGAATGTGTACGGGAAATGGCTGAAGGAGTACGCAGGATAACAGGCAGCGACTTCTCTGTAGCGACTTCCGGAATAGCCGGACCTGGAGGAGGAAGCGACACCAAACCTGTAGGACTTGTATGCATCGGAGTAAGTTCACAAATGGGTACAGAAACCTTCAGAATGGTCTTCAAAGGCGACAGAAAACGTAATATCGACCGTTTTACAGCTAACGCACTTAATCTTTTACGAAAGAAGATACAAAACGAACTAAATACTTGATATTAAAATAATAAAACATATTTGTTTTGGTGTAAAACATTTTTGTTACATATATTTTTGTAAACGATAAGATATACTTATAAAAGAACTAACTTATTGGTAATCAACAAATGAGCTCAATTCATGAACTACATGAGAGAAAAAGGAAAAGAATCAAGCTGAACGGCATATTTTACGCTTCGGTTTCTTCTGCTTCCTTCGGTTTCTCCCCTCTTTTCAGCCTCGGACTTCTGGCTGCAGGACTGTCGGATTTCGATGTCCTCTCATACAGATGGCTGATAGCTGGAATCGTACTCATGATTTATGCTTTGTGCAAAAAGAAGAGTCTGCGACTTAACTCGTTTGACGAGGTCTGGAAGGTCGTCCTTCTGAGTGCCCTTCGAGCCATCACTTCCGTCACCCTTCTTATTGGTTACGCCAATATATCCAGCGGCATCGCTTCAACCATAAACTTCATGTATCCGGTCATAGTCACGATATGCATGATGCTGTTCTTCGGAGAAAAGAGATCGCTCGCAGATATCGCGGCTATCGGAGTATCCATATTTGGAGTTTACCTGCTTGCCTCTGGAGACAGTATAATCGTGGAGGGAGGAAATACACGTCTTGGTCTTATATGCTCACTTATATCAGCCTTCTCATTCGCGGCATACTACATAGTGATGAAACAGGTCAGGGCAGACAAGATCGAGGTCGTGAAGTTCACGACATGGATCATGATGCTAAGTGCATTCTACTTCATCGTATGTGCATTCATTTTTGAAGGCAGGATAACCTTGGTCAAGGACTTCGGCAGCTGGTTGAACATACTTGGACTGGGATTGTGGGCAACTATGGTGTCTAACATTACAGGTGTAAAGGCAATACGCAGAATCGGCCCGACACATACATCTATACTCGGAGCCCTACAGCCTGTAACAGCAGTCATATTGGGAGTCTTATTCCTTGGTGAACACCTCTACTTAAGATCATGCATCGGAATAACACTGATCCTAATGGCGGTCTCAGTCGTAGTAATGCATCAGAAGAAAAGATAATCTTATCCCAGAACACGGAAAAAGTTCTCTCCGGCAAGCTTTTCGAGGTCTGACTCAGAGTACCCTCTGTCTTTAAGTTCTTCAAAAAGGACAGGCATCATGGAGATATCATCCATTCCTTCAGGAGTAACTTCGATACCATCAAAATCAGAACCGATACCGACATGGTCTATTCCGACAAGACTGACTACATGGTCTATATGGTCTGCTACCTTTTTATATGAAGGTCTGATGGAAGAATCAACGTCAGTAAATTCCGGATCTAAGAAAAAAGGATAGAAATTGATCTGTATGACTCCCCCGGCATCAGCAAGAGCCTTTATCATGTCGTCAGTCATGTTACGAGGATGTCCGCATATGGCACGGCAACATGAATGTGTGGCAACAACAGGTCGTGAAGAATATTTCAGAACATCGTAGAATGTTTCATCAGAAACATGAGAAACATCCACCAATATTCCAAGGCGGTTCATCTCAGCCACGACTTCCTTTCCGAATGGGCTCAAACCTCCCCAAGTCTTTTCAGCAGAAGCACACGAATCACATATCTGATTATCGGAAGAATGACATAAGGTAATATATCGTATACCTTTATCATAGAACCACTTGATATTATCTATAGAATCACCGATAGGCGATCCGTTCTCCAAAGCGAGGAAGACAGAGAATTTCCCTTCTTCCCTATTTTTCAATGCTTGAATACGATTGGAAGCAAACGCCGCAATATCTGAATTCTCAGATACTGAACGTTCAACTCCTTCTAGCATCCTCTCCGCGTGATCAAAACCGGATTTCGGATCAGAATCAAAAGCCGCAGGGATATATAAAGCGAAAAACGCACCGTCGACTCCACCTTTTACAAGTTTAGGGAAATCGACGTGTGCGTTATGATTGTCTATGGACAAGTCTCTTCCTCGTAGAATCTCGGAAGGCGTGTCACAATGTGAATCGAGAACAAACATTATTTTGCAATCCTCTGTCTTACAGCCTCATACATAAGGACAGCTGAAGCGACGGATACATTAAGGGAAGTGATCTCTCCAGCCATAGGAATCGCAGCCTTGTCATCTGCAAGGTCAAGCATTGACTGTGAGATACCCTTGCCTTCAGATCCCATGATAATGGCTACAGGACCAGTCATATCTACATCATATATAAGCTTGTCTGTCTTCTCAGTCGCCGCAATCAATTTGAAGCCGCTCTGCTGAAGATAATATGCAGCAACTCTAAGATTAGGAACCTTGCAGGTATCCATTCTCATAAGGGCACCGGCAGATGCCTTGACAGCATCGGCATTTATTGCAGCACCTCCCTTGGCAGGTACAATGATGCCATGGCCTCCGGCACATTCAAGACTTCTCGCAATAGCTCCGAGGTTGCGCACATCGCTTACTCCGTCAAGAATCACAAGTATAGGGTTATCGCTGCGTCCTAGAGCATTGTTCACAAGCTGCTCGATATCAACATAATCTATCTGCGATATATATGCAAGTACACCCTGATGCGATCCGCGTACTGCCCTGTTGAGACGCTCGCCAGGAACGAACTGAAACGGGATTTCATTCTCCTTCAGGAGTTCCATCAGTTCTCTGAACTGGACTCCTTCCAATCCCTGTTTCAAAAGTACCTTGTCAAATTTCTTTCCTGCCCTGACAGCTTCCAATACCGGATGCATACCGAACAGATACTGCATTTTCTTCTCTTCCATATTATTATTCTAACGATTCATTCAACTTTTCCCACTCTTCCATCTTATAGTCGAGTTCCCTCTTATTCTCCAGATAAGCCCTTGTCAACTCAATGACATCATCTTCAGGACCTGGATTTGCAAGAACCGCCTCAATCTCTGCCATCTTCTGCTCAATAGACTCTATCCCCTTCTCCAAGAACGAGATACGATTCCTTATCTTCTTTTCTTCTTTAGATACATACTTCTTGGCCTGGTACTCCTGCTTGGCCTCCTCCTTCTTCTGGACTATCTCTGCAGGCTTTTCCTCCACAGGTCTGTAATGCCTCTCAAGCTCACTCAGATTCTCAAGTTTCCTTCGTTCCAGGAATTCCTGCACTCCCCCAAGATGTTCCTTTACCTTTCCATCACGGAATTCATAAAGCTTATCAACAAGTCCGTCAAGGAAATCTCTGTCATGAGAGACAATGATAAGAGTACCGTCGTATGCCTTAAGCGCCTGCTTGAGAATATCTTTCGACCTGATATCCATATGGTTGGTCGGTTCGTCGAGTGCAAGAAGGTTATACGGTTTCAGGATAAGTTTAGCCATAGCAAGACGAGCTCGTTCACCTCCGCTCAAGACAGCGACTTTCTTATCGATATCCTCACCTTTAAACAGGAAGGCTCCCAGAATATCACGCAACTTCAAGCGGATATCTCCTACTGCAATACGGTCCAAAGTACCGAATACAGTATCTTCCTTATCAAGTATATCCTCCTGATTCTGAGCATAATATCCGATATTCACATTATATCCGACCTTGGACTCTCCGGACATAGGATCAAGCTCGTTCATTATGACACGCATGAGAGTAGTCTTTCCTTCACCGTTCCTACCCACAAGGGCCACCTTCTCTCCCCTTCTGACCTCGATCTGAGCATCGCTGAAGACAACCTTCTCACCATAACCGACCGTCATATCCACAGCCTTGTAAGCTATGTCTCCCGAACGCGGTGCAGGCGGGAACTTTACTGCTAGAGTAGACCTGTCTTCAATATCCACCTCTATTCTCTCAAGCTTCTCCAGCTGCTTTACGCGCGACTGGACCTGATTGGACTTTGTAGGTTTGTATCTGAACTTCTCAATGAACTCCTCGGTCTTTTCTATCATCCTCTGCTGGTTCTCGTATGCAGCCTGCTGCTGCGCAAGTCTTTCTTTCCTGAGTTCCAGATACTTGCTGTATGGCACCTTATAATCATGAATCCTGCCGACCATGATCTCAACGGTACGGTTAGTCACATTATCCAGGAACTTACGGTCATGGGAAATAAGCACCAGAGAACCACGATAATCCTTCAGATATCCTTCGAGCCATTCAATACTTTCAATATCAAGATGGTTTGTAGGCTCGTCCAGAAGAAGGACATCCGGCTTTGAAAGAAGTATCTTTGCAAGCTCGATACGCATGTTCCATCCCTGACTGAACGTCTCGGTCGGTCTTGACAGTTCTTCATACTTGAATCCCAGACCTATCAATGTCCTTTCCGCCTGTACCTGAGGATTGTCAGACCTGGAATATGCCAGACGGTCATTGATCTCATTCATACGGATTATGAGATCCTGATACTGCTGAGACTCATAATCTGTCCTCTCCGACAATTCAACTGTAATCTTTTCCAATTCAGCCTCTTGAGCAAACATATCCGAGAACGCTGTCATCGCTTCATCGATGACACTGCGTCCTCTGTGATGTTCCATGATCTGCGGCAGATAACCTATCTTCACATCATTAGGAACAGCCACTTTACCGTTTGTCGGAGACTGAAGGCCGCATATAAGCTTGAGAATGGTGGATTTACCAGCACCGTTCTTTCCCACAAGACCGATCTTATCACTCTCGCTGATATGGAAATTGATCTCATTCAGCAAGGTGAATCCTCCGTATGCAACTGTCAGATTATTAATAGAAATCATAAAATCACTCTAATTCAATAACTTGTTCCCTATCTCTACATATCAGTATACTGAACTCATATAAAATATATAGAGGAACAGAAACCACCATCAGTGAGAACGGGTCCCCGGACGGGGTTATAATTGCAGCCAATATCAACACAGCACATATGGCATGTCTTCTGAAGGTCTTCAACACTTTCCTGGATAATACACCTAAGCCTGACAAGGCCGCTACTATCGTCGGAAACTCGAAAACGATACCGAAGGTAAGTACCATCGAAGTGAACATAGATATGTATGAGGTCAATGAGAATGTATTTTCTACATCAGGACTCACCTGATAACCAGAAAAGAAATTCAGCATCAACGGGAAAACAATGGCATAACCGACTGCAACACCTATATAGAACAAAACTGACGCAAAAAGAAATGCACCTTTGACTGCTTTCTTCTCCTTCTCATATAAGGCTGGAGCTATAAAACGCCAGATCTCGTAGACCAGGTAAGGAAAAGTGACTATCAGTGCGCAGATGAACGTGATCTTCATATGGATCATGAACTGCGCAGCCACTTCTATATTGACCAGAGTCAACGAGAAGTCAGCCCCAAGAAGGCGGTAAAGAAAGAAATCAGGCTTGGAAGCTGCCAGGATAACTCTGTCAAACAGGAACCCCTTGAAGAAGAAGAGTGCAACTACAGCAGTTCCGAACACTGCAAGCATTCTGAAAAGACTCCCCCTCAATTCTTCCAGATGATCCCAAAAGGTCATTTCACCTGCCTGCGCCATTACTTGTCAGCTTCAATATCCTTCTTTATTTCCTTTACATCGTCCTCGACATCCTTCATCCCTTCCTTGAAGCTCTTGACTCCCTTGCCAAGTCCCTTCATGAGTTCAGGAATCTTCTTTCCTCCAAAGAGAAGTATAATTACCAGAACGATAAGCGTGATCTCCCAGAAACCGAGGCTTCCGAATAAAAGAGGTGTAATCATATTGTCATTGATTTAAATATTGTGCAAATAAATCAGATAAAGTTTTCGGGCATCTGATGGGACGTCTGGTTGCAGAGTCTATAAATCCCATTGAAACAGATCCTTCCACCAACAACTGTCCATCCTGATTATACACCTCGGACATGACAGTGAATCTTGCTCTTGGAAGTTCATTGAACCAGGTAACTATCTTCAGTCTGTCACCAAGTCTGGCAGGAAACTTATAACGGCACTCGACAGAAATTATCGGAAGCATTATTCCGGTCTCTTCTATCTTGTGCATCGGCAGTCCCACTTCATCCAGCATGGCCATTCGTCCACACTCAAAATATCTTATGTAATTTGAGTGGTGGACGATGCCCATCTGGTCGGTTTCGTAGTATCTTACGTCCAAATTATGCTCGAATTTACCCATAACAAAAATGTTATATCAATAAACTCTTTTGTTTTATTAATTATTTTTCAAAGCATTAAGCGAAGCTGTGATACTTTCGATCTTCGAAAGTGAATCAGCTTCCTTTTTACGCTCTACAGCCACTACAGCTTCAGGGGCATTGGCAACGAAGCGCTCGTTCGAGAGCTTTTTACGCACGCTGTCGAGGAATTTCTGCTGGTAAGCAAGCTCTGCTTCTAGCTTTGCTATCTCTTCCTCGACGTTGATAAGACCAGTGAGAGGAACAAACATCTCGACAGTCCTTACCATGAATCTCTGAGCTGTCGACATGTCTCCTTCAGCCTCATCAACCGCAACATTAGCAAGCTTTGTCACTACAGGCAGAACCTCAGCAGGGAAAGCACCCTTGATCTTAAGGTCAAGCGACTCTCTTGGAGAGAGGTTCTTGCTCTGACGGATATTACGCACACCGGCTACGGCTTCGCATGCCATCTCGAATGCAGTGATGAACTCGGTATCGTATGGCTTAGCCTGCGGATAACGCTGGTTCATGATAGTCTCCCCTTCCTTGCGCTCCGCCATGTTCTGCCAGAGTTCTTCTGTGATGAACGGCATGATCGGGTGGATCATCTTGAGAAGGGCATCGAAGAATCCGATTGTAGCTTCATAAGTAGCCTTGTCGATTCCGGCACCGTAAGCCGGCTTGACAGCCTCAAGATACCATGCACAGAAGTCATCCCAGAAAAGTTTGTAGATTGCCATGAGGGCATCTGAGATACGGAACTTGCTGAAATGGTCTTCGACAGTCTCGATAACCTGGCTGAGCTTGTTGTCAAACCACTTCACAGCTACAGCTGAAGCCTCAGGCTGCTGCGCAGCATCGTCAACATTCCATCCTGTAACCAGACGGAACGCATTCCATACCTTATTATTGAAGTTACGTCCCTGCTCGATCTGCGACTCATCATAAAGGATGTCATTTCCTGCAGAACTGCACAGAAGCATACCGAGACGGACTGCATCAGCACCATACTTTGCAATCAGGTCAAGCGGGTCGGGAGAGTTTCCGAGAGTCTTGGACATCTTGCGTCCAAGCTTGTCACGAACAATACCTGTAAGGTATACGTTACGGAAAGGAACGTCGTTCATGAACTCGTTTCCTGCCATGATCATACGTGCCACCCAGAAGAAGAGGATATCAGGACCTGTCACGAGGTCGTTTGTAGGATAGTAATATGCGAGATCCTCATTTGGTTCAGCCTCAGGATGTCCGGCCTTGTTGGTATCGAACACAGAGATAGGCCAGAGCCATGAAGAGAACCATGTATCGAGAACATCCTCGTCCTGACGAAGGTCAGCTGCTGTAATATTTGCATCAATAGCCTGAGCCTTAACTAAAGCTTCACTTTCATTAGACGCAACAACAACCTGTCCATCAGGGAGATAATATGCAGGGATACGCTGACCCCACCAAAGCTGACGTGAGATGCACCAGTCGCGTACATTCTCCATCCAGTGGCGGTATGTGTTACGATATTTGTCAGGAATCAGTTTAACCTTTCCGCTTTCCACAGACTCAAGAGCATCCTTTGCAAGGGCATCCATCTTGAGGAACCACTGCATCGAAAGCCTTGGCTCGATAACTGCGTTTGTTCTTTCCGAATATCCGATCGGAGATGTGTAATCTTCCATCTTCTCGAGGTTTCCTGCCTCCTGAAGCATCACTACAATCTTCTTGCGGGCATCAAAGCGATCCTCTCCTACAAGAATCTGAGCCTTCTCGTTGAGACGACCATGGTCGTCGATGATGTCGAGTACAGGAAGATTGTGGCGCATGCCGATCTCATAGTCGTTCACGTCATGAGCCGGAGTAACCTTGAGACATCCTGTACCGAAGTCCATCGCCACGTAGCTGTCCTCGATGATAGGAATTTCCTTATTGATAAGAGGAATAAGCACCTTCTTACCCTTGAGCCATCCATATCTCTCATCCTCAGGATTGATACAGATTGCAGCATCCGCCATGATTGTCTCAGGACGCGTTGTCGCGATGATGATATATTTATCTGTAGGATTTCCGTTTCCGTCAGAGATGAAATATCTCAGGTGATAGAACTTGCTGACAGTATCCTTGTGTACAACCTCCTCGTCACTTACAGCTGTAAGTCCTACAGGATCCCAGTTTACCATGCGGACTCCCCTGTAGATATATCCTTTATTATAGAAGTGTACGAATGTGTTGATCACTGCTTCGCTGAGATCAGGATCCATAGTGAACTTTGTCCTGTCCCAGTCGCATGAAGCGCCGAGCTTGCGGAGCTGGCTGAGGATGATGCCTCCGTGCTTCTCCTTCCACTCCCATGCATGCTCGAGGAACTGCTCACGGGTAAGGTCTTCCTTCTTTATTCCCTCGGCAGCGAGCTTCTGAACCACCTTGTTCTCGGTAGCGATCGAAGCATGGTCAGTACCAGGTACCCAACATGCATTCTTGCCGTCCATTCTTGCCTTACGGACAAGGACATCGTTGAGCGTGTTGTTCAACACGTGACCCATATGGAGAATTCCGGTCACGTTAGGTGGCGGAATTACAACTGTATAAGGTTCTCTTTCATCAGGTTCCGAATGAAAGAACTTGTTTTCAAGCCAATAGGCATACCATTTATCCTCCGTCAAGGCAGGATCATACTTTGCTGGCAGTTCCATGTATCTATTCTTATTTAATTGTTTGTCAATCTATTGCGTACATATCGGTACATAAGGACGCATAATCATGCAAAGATAGTAAAAATTTGCCTACCTTTGTATGAGCAATTCATGAAAACTGATTAAAAGAAACATACCATGGCAAACGAAAAGGAATTCAAGATCGAACTCAAGCCGGAAGTGGCAAAAGGTTCATATTCAAACTTCGCTATCATCACGCATTCCCACAGTGAATTCGTGATCGATTTCGCGACCATGCTTCCCGGCATCCAGAAGCCTGAGGTAAGCGACAGAATCATCATGACACCGGAGCATGCGAAGCGTCTCTTCCTCGCCCTCCAGGACAACATCAACAAATACGAAAACCAGCACGGTCCGATCACCCTCGGCGGCGAGCCGAAGGCCCCATTCCCGATGGGCGGCTTCGGCGGCGGTGCGAAATCATAGCAGATTTCGCCACACCCGCCGAAAATTTCGCCACAATAATACGGCATTTACAACGAATCGGCCGTTTTCACGACATTGCCGTCCGCTGTCTGCGGACGGCATTTTTATTGACATATCTTTGCCGGCAAAACAGTGGTTATGAAATTTGAAAACGCAAACGTGCTGATCACCGGAGGAGCATCCGGAATCGGCAAGATCATGGGCCGGATGGCTCTGGAAAAGGGAGCCAAACGCTTCATCATATGGGATATTAACCTTGCCGGAATAGAGGCAACAAGAAAGGAACTCAGCAAATACGGAAGAGTCAAGGGATATGTTGTAGATGTATCAAATCCTGAAATCGTAGAGAAGGCATATGAAAAGACTGTGGAAGATTGTGGCTGTGTAGACATACTGATCAACTGCGCGGGCATCATCACCAGCAACAAGACCTTCGACAAGCAGACCGTGGACGAGATTACAAGAACCATGAACATCAACACTCTTGCACCGATGTTCGTCACACGCGCCATGCTTCCTGACATGATCAGGCACAACTATGGACACATATGCAACATAGCATCCGCAGGCGGAATGCTTTCGAATCCGAAGATGTCAGTATATGCAGCCAGCAAATGGGGTGCGATCGGATGGTCTGACTCTGTAAGAATAGAGCTCCAGAATGCAAAGAGCAACGTACACGTGACCACAGTTGCTCCCTATTATATAAATACAGGAATGTTCGACGGAGTAAAGTCCCCTATCATCCCTGTACTCAAGCCGGAATATGTGGCAAAACGCATCATCAAGGCTATCGAAAGGAACGCTTCATTCCGCGGAATACCTTTCGGCTTCCACTTCATCAGATTCTGGCAGTTCCTCCTTCCGACAAGAATCTTTGACTGGATATTCGGAGAAGTATTCGGAATTTACCACGCGATGGACGCATTCACAGGCAGGAAGACCGCAGAAGCCAAAGCTCAGAAGGCATCATAATTGACAATGAGGAATTTTTGACGATATTTGCAGAAGATAAAGACGACTGAAATGGAAAACACATCTACAGAAAGGATACAGGCGATAGCAAAGTCACAGAAGGAATACTTCGTTTCTGGAGCGACACTTGACATAAAGTTCAGGAAGCAGATGCTCGAGAAATTGTACAGAACTATGGAAAACTGGGAGAGCAGACTTTGTGACGCACTGTGGCAGGATCTTCACAAATCATATGAAGAAGCCTATCTTACCGAAATCAGCATAGTAAAAGGTGAGATAAGGAACCATATCAGACACGTCGCGGGATGGGCAGGAAAGAAGAAGGCGCACTCTCCGCTAAAGCTCTTTCCTTCAAGAAGTTACATTACAAAGGAGCCTCTGGGCTGTTCTTTGATAATCTCTCCTTGGAACTATCCCGTACAGCTTCTGCTCAATCCTCTGGTAGGTGCGATTTCAGCAGGCTGTACAGCTGTCCTTAAGCCGTCTCCGTACGTTCCCAACGTATCGAAGGTAATAGAAAACATGATCAAGGAAGCCTTCGAAGAAAAGTACATCGCAGTCGTCCAGGGAAACAGGACCGTCAACACCGCCCTCCTCGAGCAAAGGTGGGACATCATATTCTTCACCGGCAGTCCTTCGCTTGCGAAGACCGTAATGGCAGCAGCTGCAAAGAATCTGACACCGGTAGTGCTCGAGCTTGGAGGCAAGAGCCCGTGCATCATCGACAAGACCGCCGACATCGCACTTGCAGCAAAAAGGATTGCATGGGGAAAGACGCTCAACAGCGGACAGACATGCATCGCTCCTGACTACATCCTCATCCATAAGGATGTAAAGGACTCATTTGTAAAGGCTTTTGCAACTGAAATCCGCAACCTTCATGGCGAAGACATAAAGGCCGACTACCATTATGTAAGGATGGTGAACGACAAAGCATTCGAACGCGTCACCGGCTATTTCAAGGATGGAAAGATCATCTATGGAGGCCGCACTGATGCAGCCGAGAGGTTCATCGAGCCGACATTGATCGAAGATGTAGCCCTCGACTCCCCTCTCATGACCGAAGAAATCTTCGGTCCCGTATTCCCGGTCATCACAATGGACGACACGGACAAACCGTTCAGGACCAAGGTCATAGACTTCGTGACATCACGTGAGAAGCCTCTTGCATTCTATTATTTCGGTAAAGAATCTGACGGATGGGAAGTCATCCGCCGGACTTCGTCCGGAGGCGGATGCATCAATGATGTCATCATGCACATAGCGAACGAGAACATCCCGTTCGGCGGAGTCGGAAACTCCGGAATGGGACGTTATCATGACAAGGACAGTTTCGAGGCCTTCAGCCACACCCGCAGCATCGTGGCGACAGGAACATGGATCGACCTTCCTTTCCGCTACATGCCGTACAAGATGTTCGGACTGGTCAAAAAAATACTTTAAACCTGGACATAAACTTCAAAGGGCCACAGAAATTTTGTATTTTTGTGGCCCTTACCTATTATGACCATGGACATCAAAGGCAAAAAGATAATTCTAGGAAGCAATTCACCCCGCAGGAAGGAACTTCTCGCGGGACTCGATATAGAGTTTACTGTAGACACCGGAAACACATTCGAAGAAGTCTATGATCCGGTTACTCCCCACGAACGCATACCCGAAGTTCTGTCGGAGGGAAAGTCTTACGGATTCCACAGACCTCTCGCCGAAGGCGAGGTCCTGATAACATCAGACACCCTCGTCCTCTGCGAGGACAGGGTGATGGGAAAGCCTCGTTCGAGAGAAGAGGCTTTCGACATGCTCCGCTTCCTTTCAGGAAAGGAGCATAAGGTCATAACCGCCATAACGATACGTGATTCACAGAGATGCAAGACTTCAAGCGACACCGCAATTGTATTCTTTAAAGAATTGTCCGACAACGAGATAGAATATTACGTAGATACATTCAAACCTTTTGACAAGGCAGGTGCTTACGGCATCCAGGAATGGATCGGATACATCGGGATCGGCAAGATTGAAGGCTCATTCTTCACCATCATGGGACTCCCTGTCCACCTCGTATATCAGGAACTCTTAAACTTCATAGGCTGATGAAACTTGACTTCCATAGCCATATCCTCCCGGGTATTGACGACGGCGCCACAGACCTTGAAAATGCAGTAGAGCTTGCTTCTGCAATGAAAGGATGGGGCTTCGAACGCATAACGTGCACCCCACATATAACCAACAAGTTCAGGAACACACCTGATACCATAAGACCTGCATTCGAAGAACTGCAGGAGACCTTATATGTACGCGGAGTCGATGTAGAGCTTAGGATGTCTGCAGAATACAGACTCGTACCTGAAACTTGGCCTGAAGTCCTCGAAAAGAACTGGATCATGCCTATTGAAGACAAATTCCTCCTTATGGAGCTCCCGATCTTCCACCCCGAGGACATAGGCGACATCAAACCTCTTGAAGAATTCAAGAAGGTCATTTCCATGGGACTTATCCCTCTCCTTCCCCACCCGGAAAGATACTTCTACCTCTCCCGCCGAGACCTCATGAGCTACCTTGAAGCAGGAGTGAAGATCCAGAGCAACTACGGCTCCCTGGCCGGCCTCTACGGAGACACAGCCCAGCAGAACGCCCGCTGCCTCGTCGACGAAGGCCTCGTCTCATACTACGGCACCGACATGCACAACCTCCACTATGTCAAGGTAATAGGTCAGTGGTTCGCCTCCGGCAATCAGATAGCGGAGTACTGATATCCATTCGATTCTCAAATTCGCATCAAAAAGCAGCGTTATCAGGAAAAAAGACCAAGATTTTCCAGTTTGACGTTTCTATGGGGATGTCTTTATTAGAGCAAAAAAAAATGAGACTTCGCCGCTCACGCGGGGACGTCTCATACTAACCACATAATTAATAACACTAAAACTAATAACCAATAAGTTGTGAGAGTTTCAGAACAACTCTCTGATCAACTCGTGTGCAAAGGTACTGCTAATTATGATATTAGCAATAAACGTTCCATACCATTCGGACGAATGGTAAGATTTCCGGTATGAATGGTAAAAATACTGGAGAAAACGGTCCGATCAGAAGATAGACTCCTGAGTATAAGTGGTCAAGAGTTCCAGAGCCTTCATTCCCATGATGGAATTTCCCTTGGAATTGAGACGTGGACTCCAGACAGCTACAGAATAACGCATCGGATATACTGCAACTATGCCTCCTCCTACGCCGCTCTTTCCGGGAAGACCTACCAGGTATGAGAACTCACCTGCCTCATCGTAGAAACCGCAGGTCTGCATCACAGCGTTAAGTCTTTTGATCTGAGATGAAGTAAGCTTGAATCCGGCATAGTCGAAAGGTTGACAATTCGTGAATGCAAGCAGTGCCTGGGCAAGTTCCGTACAACTCATCTCTACCGAACACATCCTGAAATAGAACATCAGGACATCCTCGATGTCGTTCTTGATTGTTCCATGATACTTGAGCATATTGGCTATCGCTGCATTGAGATATCCTTTTTCGCGCTCAGATTCAGCAACTTCCATATTATAATCTATAGTATCCGTTCCGCTCAAGGCACGGATGAATCCGAGGAATGCAGCGTCAGGATCATCAAGCTCCGAGATCAGCATGTCAGCTATGACGATGGCTCCGGCATTGATGAAAGGATTGCGTGGCTTGCCCTTTTCCACTTCAAGCTGCACCAATGAGTTGAATGCAGTACCTGAAGGCTCCTTGCCTACAATTTTCCACAGGTCCTCCCCTCTCATGGACAGAGCCATGGCTAGAGCAAATACCTTTGAGATACTCTGGATGGAAAAACGTGTCTGAGCCTTCTCATACTCATATGAGTCTCCTGACACTGTCCTTAATGCAATACCGAACTGGTCAGGATTTACCTTGGCCAATGCCGGTATGTAGTCAGCCTGGGCACCTTTGCCTGCATACGGCTGTATTTCCATATATATATCTTCGAGTATCTTCTGATAATCCATAAATCAAATATTGAATCCGGAACAAATATAGGCATTTTAAAGTATATTTGAGCAGATAATATTCCTTGAAGGAGGCGGATCCAGAAAGATTGTTGCAACCATCTACGAATAGGTCATAGACATATTATTTGTCAATAAGGAATAAAAGGGCTACTTTCGTATATAAATTTCAACAATCATAACGATGGGACTAGGAAAATGGATAGCAGGAGCACTCGGATGGGCCTTTCTCGGACCTATCGGAGGCATCCTTGCATTTTACTTTGCATCAATGGCAGAGGAAGCATCATATGTCCAAGGCGAGCAAGCCAGACTCCAGGGTCAGAGGAACAGTTTCCTTATGAGTCTCCTGGTTTTGTCAGCGGCTGTCATCAAGGCAGACGGCAAGACCACGTCACAGGAGCTGGCTACCATGCGCAGTTTCTTCACAAGAAACTTCGGAGCGCAGGCAGGAGGTGAGGCGGAAGAGATTGTAAAAGAACTTCTTACCAAGGAATACAACCTCTATGAAGTGTGTGGACAGATCCGATCATACATGGACTACCACCAGCGCTTGCAGCTTTATCATTACCTTGTAGCTCTCGGCGCATGTGACGGCCTGCATCAGAGAGAGATTGACATCCTTGAAACCATCGCAACCTATATCGGCTTATCAAATGCAGAGGTTGATTCCATCTTCGCCCAGTTCCGCCCAAGCAACGACAGCAACTACCGCATCCTGGAGATCGAGCCAAACGCTACCGACGAGGAGGTGAAGAAGGCGTACCGTAAAATGGCAATCAAGTACCACCCTGACAAGGTAGCCACCCTTGGCGAAGATGTGCAGAAAGCTGCAGAGGAGAAATTCAAGGCAGTCAACCAGGCTTACGAAGCGATCTGTAAGGAACGCGGAATCTAAAACTTAGAACGATATGCTTTCGATTCTCAGGCGCAGTATTCCTGAAGGGGTCTGAGCCTCGGCAATTTCTCCGACCTTCTTACCCATCAGGGCGGCGCCTATCGGGGATTTGAGGGAAATCTTGCCTGCCTCAAGGTTCATCTCGTGAGGACTGACTATCTCGAACTTCATCCGGATGTTCGTAGAGAGATTTGTAAATTCGACCTTGCTCAGAAGGCATACTCTGTCTTTGGGAAGTGCCTCGGGATCAATAACACGGGAATTATCCAGAACCTTCTGCAGGAAACGTATACGGCTGATTGTCTTCGCCTGCCTGCGTCTCGCTTCACGATAACCTGCATTCTCGCTCCTGTCCCCTTGTGCGCTGGTCTCTGCGACTTGTTCACGCACCTCGGGGTAGACCACGCTGATAAGATGATTCAGCTCGGCCGCAATCTCGTCATATCTTTTCTTGGATAAGTATTCCATGGTGCAAATTTACTCATTTATTTAGGAAATGTTTATATTTGCTCCGCTAAAACCTTACCTGATGAAAGAATACATAAGATTCATAAAATTCGCATTGTTCTCGGCAAGTGCCGGACTCATCGAAATCGGAGCATTCGCTCTGCTGAATGAAATCAGCGGATGGAGCTATTGGCCATGCTACCTTATCGCCCTTCTCTGTTCGATACTATGGAACTTCACACTGAACAGGAAATTCACATTCCGCTCTGCAGCGAATGTACCTGTGGCCATGCTGAAGGTACTTGGTTTCTATGCCGTATTCACTCCGGCCACTACCCTTCTGGGCAGCTACCTTGCTGACACGCTTATGTGGAACGAGTATCTTGTGACAGGTATCAATATGGGACTTAATTTCGTATGCGAGTACCTTTACCAGAGATATTTCGTATTCAGGAACTCAATTGACAGCAAATTGTAGATTATGAAACTGATCATTCTGGATTTTGACGGAACCTTGGCAGATACTGCAGGGGTGATTATCAAGACTATGCAGGCGACAATACGTGAGCTTGGACTACCTGAACGTACTGACGGACAATGTGCAGCCATGATCGGTCTGCGATTGGTTGAGATACCTGCAGCACTATACCCGGAATGCACGATTGATGGTGACCTCTATGCCCAGACATACCGCAGGCTTTTCCATATCTTCAATACAGATGATGCAGTCAAACTGTATCCTCATGTATTGGAAACCTTGAATGAGCTTAAAAGCAGAGGCTTCATCCTGACTATAGCAAGCAGCAGAAGCAGATCATCTCTGACTGATTATATCACTAACCTCCATCTGACGGATACGATCAGCTATATCCTTGGTGCAGACGACGTTAAGGAGGGCAAGCCAAATCCAGAACCAGTCAACAGGACGCTGAAAGAATTCGGAATAAAGCCAGAAGAAGCTATTGTTGTCGGTGACACTGTATTTGACATACAGATGGGCAAGAATGCCGGTATCAGGACATGTGGCGTCACCTATGGCAATGGAAGTCGTGAAAGTATGAAAGACGCAGACTGGATCCTTGAAGACTTCGGTCAGCTACTTGACATTCTCCTTACATAGTCAGCCTTACTTTCCAAGAGTCTGTAAGTTTCCTGAATCGGGATATCGGAAAGCTATGCTTTCATCTTAATGACAGTCATGGTGATCGCAAACCTCACCATTATCCTTTACATTTCCTGCAAGGTAGGCAGAGACCAGTTCATCGACATTACCACTGCAGCCACGGATCACCTCTATGCGCTGAGCTTCAAGGACGTTCTTAGCCCCCTGGCCCATATTTCCGGCCAGCATGACAGCCACTCCCATCTGTCTCAGAACCGGAGCGATTCCGCTCTTGCAACCGCATCCTTCAGGAGATGCCATCTTGCTGACTCCCGCTACCTTTCCGTCTATGATATCAAAGATTGTGTAATATGCGCAATGACCGAAGTGGTCATCCACGCGTCCATCTCTTGTTGGTACCGCTATCTTCATATTGCTGATTCTATATTACTTTCTACATTATAAATGTTATTTCTCTATAGGTCTATCTGCAGCCACCCAGCCCCTGAATCCTGCTACATCCGCCAAAATTACACAATAATATTTATAACTTTGCTGTAAAATAAACAGACAACCGTGAAAAAACCCTTCCTTTACATCATTCTGACTCTCATAGTGACCGCATCTTGCGCACAGAAAGAGCCAGCCGTATATATGCTCCGTCCACATGAAGAACTGCCGAATGAGATTGCTTCAGACAAGAGTTTCACCAAGATATTTCTTGCCGGAACCATAGACATGGGAAACAGCAGGGACTGGCAGATGGATCTACATGACAGATTCTCCAAGATGGACGGCCGTTACATCCTCTTCAATCCCCGTCAGGAACATTGGGACGCATCGCGTCCCGGGGAGATGGACTATCAGGTAAGATGGGAACTGGACCACCTGGAAGAAGCGGATATGATAATCATGTATATCTTGGGGACAAGCAAGTCCCCCATCTCACTCCTTGAGATGGGACTTCACGCCAAGAGCGACAAGATGCATGTTATCTGCGAGGAGGACTTCTACAGGTACGACAATGTGCGGATCACATGTGAGTATTATGGAGTGCCTCTTTATAATGACCTCGAGAGTTTCCTTAAATCTTTCGGCTCCTGACCCTTCACCTATTGCTTAGCTACCACTGCATAAAACACGAGATCGCCCTCCTCAGAGGTATTCCGCAGACTATGGGAATGATCCTTTGGACAATACAGACAGTCCCCCACTGACACCGGCGATACCGATTCTTCGCCAGAAGATGGAACAATCTCCACTATCGTACCCTTTCCCTCAAGAATAAATATCACCTCACAACTGTCGTCGTGGGTATGCATTCCTATGCTTGCACCAGGCACAAGTCTTCCTTTGAAGATCCTGTTGGTACCATCAAAGAACATATTTGCAGCAAACTCCTTCTCCCCGCCCTTGAAGTTCGGAAGGAGGGTCACATCCATTTTGTCAAATTCTATTTTCATATAATTCATCATGCTATAGATCCGAATGCAAATTTATCGAAAATAATCAGGCTGCACAATAGCTGGCCTGACAGTTCTGAATTAGACAAAAATCATTAGATTTGCGGCTGTTAAACGGAAATCACAGACATGAAGCAGATATTTAAGAAATACGTCATAGATGCCTTAAGTCACATGGCTTACGGATTGTTCTGCTCGCTTATATTGGGACTTATCATCGGACAGATCGCAAAGATTCCGGGACTGGACTTCCTTGGATTCATTTCCGATGCCCTCTCAGCGTCGTCACCGCTGGTGGGCGCCTGTATCGGTCTTGCAATTGCCAACGGACTTCAATGTTCGCCGCTGGTAATCATTTCATCTGCGGTAACCGGTGCGCTTGGTTATCAGTTCGGAGGGCCTGTGGGTTCTTATATTGCCGTCATTGCAGGATCTGTAGTCGGAATGTTGGTATCTAAAAAGACCGCAGTCGACATCATCCTTACTCCCTTGGTCACTGTAATTGCGGGTGGTCTGATAGCAAAGTGGTGCGGATCTCCGATCAACGATTTCATGCTTTATCTGGGTTCCATTATCAACGAAGCCACCCAAATGAGTCCTTTCATGATGGGAATAACCGTATCTGTGCTTGTGGGTTGCGCATTGACCCTGCCTATCAGTTCAGTAGCGATCTGCGTCATGCTGGGCATTGATGGACTGGCAGCCGGTGCAGCTACTGTCGGATGCTGCGCCCAGATGGTCGGTTTTGCCGTAATAAGCTTCAAAGACAACGGTGTGGGAGGACTTATATCTCAAGGTTTGGGCACATCTATGCTGCAGATCGGCAATATCGCAAGAAAACCGGTCATATGGCTTGCTCCCACACTCACTGCCGCAATTCTAGGTCCGGTTTCAACCATGGTACTCAAAATGACCAACAGCGCGCTGGGTGCCGGAATGGGAACCGCGGGCCTTGTCGGCCCATTGGCGACATATGCATCCATGAGCGGAACCGGAATAGCAGAATGGACCCTTATCATGGAAATCCTCGTCCTTCATTTTGCCGCCCCTGCCATCATAGCCCTGCTCATCCACCTTCTGATGTGCCGGCTCGGCCTCATCAAGCCTGGCGACATGAAGATCTGAGGTGGGGGGCAGATTTGGGGCAACTGAATATCACCTCTTCCCAATACAGCATACTGCCAAAACACCGAACACCTTTATGCCAAATTACCGAAAAAATCGACGCCAAATTACCGAAAATTCAAATAATTGATTAATCTTGCGTGTATTAGATCCCGAAAACTATGGAAGGATACAAACGTAGAATAGTGGATACTTTGCTGGAGAAAAAACTCCAAGCAAAAGGTGCGGATCATCCTTACTGACATTGATATTATCCATAGCACCACGAGCGGCGACAGCCGCCAGGGGCAACCGCGAGGTGGCGAAGCCACCGAGTGGCACCCGAGGGAGCCGCAGGCTCCCGAAGGAAAAGGAACAGCGACATTGAAGTTCTGCACTGCCGTTAGATTGAAATGCTGGAGTCTTTCAACGCACTGTGCGACTACCGGCCTACACTAAGTAGTAGAAACGTTCGAGGGCGGCGACTTGCACTGGGGACTACGGCACTGAGGTCGCCGCCCATGCACCGGAGGACCGCCTTTAACAGGCAAGTCTCTTGACCTTTTGATAAAAAGGGCTAGAGTCTTGCGGCGATCCGAAGTAATAGATAGCTCGCCTTTGATGACTTTCGTAGAAAGTCATCAAAGGCGAGACCACATATAAATTAAAGTATGGGTATAGTATTATTTATGAGCAAAATACACTAAATTTGTGTGTATCCTGAAAATTGTGCTAAAATATGGCTTTAATGATCTTAATATTCCTAATTGGTGCATATTTTTTAATAAGACTTCTCGTTGAGGCCATTCGAGACAAAATTAAAACCCAGAAGCACCTAAAGAAGGTTCAAACAGTTATCGATCGCGAAAAACAATATCCTGACGCCTACAAAGAATGGTTCGGGGCACCATATTATATCAATTGCCTTAGTGACAAAGAACTAGACAAAAGACTTTTTAGATCGGAACGCGAATGGGCAGAAAAGCAAAAGGAAATTGAGGAATCGCGTGCACGAGAAAAAGCATTAAAACTTGAGCAACAACAAAAAATGTCAAGAGCTCGATCGCTCAGTTATAGATACCCTAATGCTGTCAATGGGATTATAGAATCCTCTTCTATTACCAACGACACTCAGGTAGAAAAAATATTAAGCTATACAACAGCAGAACTTAAAATAATAGAAGATGCCATTGTAGAGGCACAAAAGCGTAAAAAAGAAGAAGAAGAGCAAAAACACAATGAAATCATATCAAACTTTCCCAATGGTTATGAATTAGTAAAAAGATTACGTGAGGAAAGCATAGATTGCGAAGACCTATATCTTCCTGACGAATATACAAGATTTCAGCGTGGGCAAAAAGTTGCGACTAATAAACAGAAACTAGTCAACATACCGTTAGAAGTATTTGACAAATATGAGGACATTAGCGTTAGATACACTTATTATTGCAATTGGCATAAACAACAGAACGAACATTCTAAGAAACTTCGCCAACTCCACGATACGACTCTTGAAAACTGGGGTGCTTATCAATATAGCATAGACATAGATGGCATAACACAGACAGGAGACAACCAGACATATGATTTCAGCGTATGGCAATTCTTCTCGATGTCATTTTGTATGTCAGACGAAATTAGTTATGAACATATAGAAAAATACATTAACAATCGGAAATACCTCGAAGGTCTTGAAGACGGGACTGTTACATTCAAAACTCGTGAGTATGACTCAATCTTACAGTTCATTACTGCAATGGACGAAGTCCCATTAGTGCTAATTGTGAATAGCGAATTAGAAGATGACTGGATTAGTATAAACACCACACATTTTGGATACATATATGGTAAACTAGAAGAACATCAAATCCCGTACAAACCAATTGAGCTACTCACACTTGATGATATAGCATATAAAACCATAGTCGTACTTGAACTAATAACTGAAAACTCTCACTTAATAGATATATGTCAAGATCTCTACTCAATAATACCCGGTTCTAAGATCGTGTATATTACATTATTTAAGGAGTTTAGTAAGGAGGAATGCCTAAAAGTACAAAAGATAAAGATTGCAGAAGTAGAGGAAGCTGCAAGAAAAACTCGTGAAGAAGAAGCGAGAAGAAGAAAAGAAGAAGCTCAACGTAAGGAACAAGAAGAAAAAGATCGCCTTTATCGTTTATCGCATACATTTAAGACCAACTCGGCGGAATTCAAGAGGCATCTTACAACAAATGGTGTCAGATATTTCTACCACTTTACCGACAAGAGAAACTTAGAATCTATTCGCAAGATAGGAGGATTATACTCTTGGCAATACTGTGAAGATCACAATATAGAAATAGCACGCCCCGGAGGTGACAGCACTTCTAGATCATTGGATCGTAGACATGGCCTACAAGACTACGTTCGAGTAAGTTTCTGTACAGACCACCCAATGAAATGGATTTTAGAACAACAGGGCTATGACATGGTTTTACTGAAGGTAAAAATAGACGTAGCCTGCTTAGAGGGCACGCTCTTCTCTGATATCAATGCCACGGACAACAACCACCATCATGGAGGTACCCTTGCTGACTTACAACGCATAAACATACCTGCAACTCAACAAAACTTTGTTAGCCGAGAAAGTGATATTTTCAAGCAACATCAGGCTGAGGTAATGGTAAAAACGTTTATACCTTTGGAGTATATAGAGATGCCAAATATCACTCCAATTCGTAAAATTTACGATGACGATCTCCCGTTTTAACTCAGCCAGTTTGATATACATATAAATTGCAATAGAGATTAAATATGATAGTAGTTGCCAACAAGAAAAGGAAAATGGAGAAAATCCAGGAAGAATATCCTGGAGCATATATCCTTGACATAACGTCATCATCTCCATTCGAATATGGTCGTCTATTAAGCCCATTTTATCCACATAAAAACATACCAATACCAGGTGACTCTAGAGGAATGACTGCATATAGTGTCGAAGGTATATGGCAAGGCCTTAAAGTATTTGAAAATGCTGGAATAGACATGCACTCGTTCAGAAACGATACAATGAAGGACATCAAACGCACAGTCAGAAAGTTTGGTCGACCTCTTGGTCACCAGAACGGCGTATATTCAAAAGAGTTGCTAAACTACCTAGATGCTAAACGCCTCATATATGCTCCCGCGTATAAATATGTGCTAGAAAACGTTCCCAAAGTCAGAGCTATCGTTGAAAGAATACGCCAAAAAGCACAAGAATCGGATATCGTTCTGCTCGACTACAACATTAACCCAGACAATCGTGACGCATCAAAGCCACTATCTCATGCAGAGTTAGTCAAAATGTACATTGAAGATCGATATCCTGAAACAGACAAGGATTTCCGTCCATGGACGCCAGATGAATTAAAAGAACTAAAGAAGTCTAGCAAGAGGAATACCACAACTGCAAGAGTAAAAGTATCAGCATCCGATCTTGACAAATACAAGGAGGACATTGTTAAAATATTGAAAAAAGACGAACGGACGGCTTCTGACATAGCAACAATGTTGGGCATAACTGTAAACTCCACATTATTAAAAAAATACTTAGAAAAATTTCCAAACATCTCTATTCAACGGAGAAA
Organism: Bacteroidales bacterium; assembly: GCA_017549505.1. Classification (GTDB taxonomy): domain Bacteria; phylum Bacteroidota; class Bacteroidia; order Bacteroidales; family UBA932; genus Cryptobacteroides. Next base: position 68,906 of record JAFYUS010000048.1, read on the forward strand.
GAATAGATACATTTTCTCTTTAAAAGAACAAAACGAAGATTCCACCCTATTCTAACTTTATAACTGCAACTTAACAGATTATGGTCGATACAGATCAATTACTCAAAAAGCTCCAAGAAAACAACCTTACCCACTGGAAGAAAGCACCAGAAGGCTATTGGAATGGCACAGGACTTAATAAACTTGAGTCGTGTGCATATTATGCTGTATTATCATCACTCAGCAAAGAAGAACTCTCAGAGATCTTACCAGTTGTAAAGAATTGGCCACTCTCCTCCAACATCGTAGAGAGAATAAAAAAGACTCTTAATCCCGAACCATATAACCCTATTAAGCGAAATGAGAATGTCGATACTATCTTAAAGCGTTTCCTTGACAAGAAGAGCAAAAGAGTTGTCGAGAGTAGAAAGGAGCTCAAAAAGAGATTCGAGTATCTTGACTTCAAGGATCAGAAGAAGATTATCAATGCCTTTCTGGAATCACCTAACAGCAACGATGTAGAGTGGGGCGGATATCAAGCTGGATTGCATTGGGATGAATGTTTTATAGGGCCGTTAACAAAAGCCTTTGAAAGGAAATTACACCTTGATGTCATCATCACAATCATACGACATTTCCCTATAGAATTTGTGAAGCAGCACGAAGAAGTGTTGGCATCCAGGGATAAAGAGGATCTATGCATCAGACTCGGTAATGAACAAGGATTCTCACTTGATAAGTACGACCTCTATATTTTTGAGTATCTGTACATCTTGGCAACACTTAAACGTGAAGTTCCTGAAAACGAAGAGGAAATCGAGAAACGGGTTTTCATATTCCTTTACAAACAGGTTGTGCGAGAAGACTCTGGCCATAGTTTCGGATGGGGATTTAGTTTTACTGACTTCCCTGAGTTACGTAAGATGATATGGGCTCTTGGGCAGCTTAAAATGCCGAACATTGTTCTCAAGATTCTTGATTGCCAGGCATATATATTAGAGAATCAGACAGAAGGAACCAATGCAGAGTCGATATGGTTAGCAAGAAAATGGATTGAGGAAGTCTGGGACTATGAAGGGAAGGAGGATTTGCTCAATCACCTAGTCATGGTTGATGGATGGAATGTTGTAGATTATCGAGACTTCGACGACCTACCACCGGACGTTATTGAGTTCATCGAATCAGATACAGACTTCTCTTAAGGGCTTAAAACAAACCAGATAGAATCAGTAATTATCTAGAAACTTTATGAAACGATTTATATTCTTGATTGCAACATTATCTGCAATCATATCATGCAGAAATACAACTCAATCAGCACAAGATAATAGCCTGGGCACAATGGCTATTCATTCGGCTATTCAGGAAATTGAGTCGTACCTAGATTCTTTAGATCGCAATAGAGACATTCCTGCAGATGCAGTCCCCAACAAAGCGACAAGAGATTCAGCAAAGATCGTCTGGGAGTCATTTGTTCAGAAGTTCAGCGAAAGTAAGTATGAAGAAGCATATAATATATACAAAAACAACGGAGCAGATTTCAAGGTACACCTAACCCATTCTACTCCAAGATTCGTATTCCTCAGCGAGGTCTTACACCCCCTTATGCAGGAGTATGAAAATCCTGATAGTCTGGACGCTAAATATCTTGACGAACTCGCATTTGAATACTATATGCAAGTCGCTTCCATTCAATTTGCAACAGAGGACAATCCATATATACCGGAAGTCCACCACCTTACAATCATTGATTACGGAAGAGCACTTAATAAAGCCGGAAGAAGAGAAGAAGCACTCAACCTTACACTAGAATTAAAGGATGCTGTTCTATTCCTTACAGAAGATGCAATGGAAGCTAATTATGCAATCGCTGCTTATGGGGCATATCTGTTTTATGACTCAGGCGAAAACGAAGCTGCTATTGAGATTCTAGCTGGGCTGAAATCAAACATACTAACATGGTGGGAAGAAGATGCAGCCGAAGATTGGGCCGAAGAGTATTACAGCTATTACATCAAGGAAATTGACACTCTGATAAATATAATGGGTCACGAATGATGAAAACGACAAAAGATAATCTCATAATTGGGATATTCCTTGTTCTGGGAACACTATTCGCATTATATATTGGATGTAGCTGTCTCATGGAATCAATCCAATACTACGAATTATTGTGGATGAGAGCCGAAATAGTTGGAAAAATAGTCCTAATTATTTTGGGGATAGATTTACTCTTTTTGAATATCTCTGGCATCATATCCTGTATATCATTCTTTAAGACAGGGACAATATGGAAGCCGCTGATAAAAACAATCATATTAAACGTTGCCATATTGTTACTAATTGTATGTATTACGATATGTAACTTTAGATTATTCCCAGGTCTAAGTGTGATTACCACTACTATCAGTGGCGCGCTTTTATGGTGTCTATTTTCCATCTATAAAATCACTAAGCGACTATAAGGTTATAATGGTTATACCCCTATCAGTACAGAAAATAAGCTAAGCATACCCGACAATTGCGATATTACACAACTAGCAACAGTCAAGTGCGGAGCGAGCTCGACCTAAAGGCTCGCTCCGCACTTGATCTGTAGGCGTCGGAGGGGGTATATTCCGCCGCCGGTGCCTGAAACAAGGAAAATTATAGGTATATTCGCAGAACTAATCCAATACCAACATGGCAAAGATATATGTAGCAAGCAGCTGGAGAAACCAGTACTACCCTGATGTTGTGAAGAAACTCCTTGAATATGGCCACGAAGTATATGACTTCCGCAATCCGCCACACAATCATGGAGCCTTCATGTGGAAGGACATTGACCCTGACTTCGACAAATGGAATGTAGATCAGTACAAGCAAGGTCTGCAGCATCCTTCATCAGAAAGACAGTTCCAGGCAGATCTCGATGCACTTAACTGGGCTGACACATGTCTGCTTGTGCTTCCTTGTGGTCGTAGTGCCCATACCGAGGCCGGCTGGATGAAAGGTGCAGGCAAGAAGGTAATCGTCTATATCCCGGAAATGCAAGAAGCCGAACTTATGTATAAGTTATTCGACTTAGTAAGCGATAACCTACTGGAAATTGACAATTTTCTTAAATCATAAAATATCATCTGATACCGAATATGGCACAGAATATATTACACGATTTATCTGAGCTGAGCTCATATAAGGAATCTCTTCTCAACACAAACGAAATTAACAGCGGCACCGACAACCCAGTGTGTACACCACCATCTGACACCCTCAATAAAACTATAGATACAAAAGAACATGTTCAAGGTTTGAGGCTCAGATACGATGAACACATGCAGGCCGTCATAGCTGCCATACGCCTTATACCATACTTCTTTGAAAAGCACAATAAAGTAACGAAGGTATCTTATAGTGAGCAATATCAGGTGATAAACATAAAAACAGGCGACAACCATTTATTTAGAATCAAATGGGAAAAGCCAGGAAGATTAAAGTCTATCGGATGTGCAAACAGGTATTTTGCATTTGTATCTGTTATGATCGGCTACGCGTATTTTTCCAAACTCGACAAAACAAAAGCAGAGATTATCGAAAACGCTAAAGCAAGAATTTTCACTCTCTATGTTAACGATGTGGCAATTCTAAGATCTTCGTATAAGACAAACAATGTAAGGAAATTAGATGAATTTATAGCCGTACGTGACGCTGTTCTCGACAACCCGATTACCAACAAAGTTTTATATGTAGAAGCACTGGACTTTGTAGATAAGATAAAGCCAGTTTACAATGAATTCAGTTTCCCTAAAGTATTAAAATCCATCAAACCGACATCTGACATTACATTTAACTTCACAAGCAAAATATCAGTATATAAACAGAATCTCTTTATTTCTCCAACAACAAGCAAGCCACATATTCCTGTTGGAGTATGCCTAGATAGTACTTCTGATAGGCGTGACAGATTTGACCACGACGATTAAATCACAAAAAACAAATAACCCTTGTTTAAGCGGCTATCGGAACTACAATCCGACTTCGCATAAACAAGGGTATTTTTCGGAACAGCAGGCTCCAATACTGGTCTACCAACTGCACTGCAAATATAGATATTATTTATACCGTTACAACAATTAGAATCACTTTTCAAAGGTAACAAATTCAGCTTTATATGTCACTGGGGTAAGCTTGAAGTCTGGATTACTAAGGAACGGATTTCCCATATCCCAAATCTTTGGTTTCTTACTCTTAACGCTTAAAACCATATAGATATGGTATGCTTCACCATATTCTACAGCTTTCTGCCTTTCATGCTCTGTATAATAGAATGAATTTGGTCCAATTCCTGATGTCGTAGCCTTAACCTCAATATATCGCTTTGATCCATCTTCATTATACGACAAAATATCATAACCATAAGAATCAGAATCAGCAGACACTTGAACCGGAGCTTTCCTTATCTTAGCTGCTTTCAAACGCTTCCTTTCATAATCCATTACAATAGACTCACCGCGACCGCCAAGTATTGTATTTCTACGTTGTTCTTGAGCATAATCTACCTTCCTTCTGCCAGAATTCTTTGCATGGAATTCTTTGTCCTCTTGTTTATAATCTAGGTCAATAAGACTCAAATCCGCTATAGAATACTGCTCAAAAGTTGACTCTTCTCGAGTATTATCTTCCTTCTTTGGTGCTCCAGGATACTTACTATATAGAAAAGTCGCAAACTGATCCATTGTCCAGTTTTTCATGATGGGATCTTTCTCCTTGAATTCAACAAGACGCTCACGCTTTAATACTGAATCCTTAGACAGAACACCCTCGCTAGTTTGATTAAAAAAATTCAAATAATACTTCAGATGATCATCTGAAAAGATATTCAAGTAGTCGTCTGGGTAATATAAGGACAGAAGCTTTCCTTTGTACATAGGTGCTAATTGATTATCAATAATCCTTTGGGTATCACGTTCAGCACCAGCTTCAATCAAATCCACTATAGACTCAAGTATTGATTTTAACGCAGCTTTAGGAGTATCTCCCCATTTAGGAGGAAACGAATACTGACTTTTATTCTTGCTATAAAATATACCGAATATTGAACAGTAAGAACCAGAAATAGTTCCTAGCTCATCAAATGTTCTCTCCACATGATAAGTAAAAGTATCCTGACCTCCGTGTCCTTGGACATACTCTCTTAATGAAAGCTTCAAAATAGCATTAGGAGTATATCTTTTGACAAACTTATCAAGTTCCTTATACAGCTTTTTTCTTCTTGATTCAAACAAGGAATAGTCAAACGAGTTCTTTGCCTCTTCAAATTCTGACCTTACCATAAACTTACAGTGATTATTTCTATAGCATTTGCAACAAATTTACAGAAAATCATCTAGATATCAAATCAGAAAGATACTCCACAATCCCTTCCACATGAGTATCCACCACAGCTTGCTTGCCAGCTCTGCTCTGCAGATACTCAAGATCAGAATGATTATCCATAAAGAAGTTCTCCGTCAACACTGCCGGACACCAGGACTTACGAAGAATATAAAACCCTTCCTCCCAATCCATATCTCCATCTGACATATCAGTTCTGATACGACGACCAGGAAAGTTCTTGATAGCCGACTCACACAGACATTCAGCCAATTTATCAGACTCCGTCTGCCCTGAACACGTGAACACACTCCATCGGGTCGCATTAAGCCATTTAGTGCCGTTTCCTGCTGCGTTCACATGAATACTGACACGATTACATTTTTCTTGTCCAAAGCCAAACAATGGGCATTTATACGCCTAACTCGTTCAGCCAAAGGAATATCATCATCTTCCGGCACCAGCAATTCCGCGTCGAGATTTCGATCCAGCAAATCAGCGACCACTTTCCTTGCAATTTCGCGATTGTAGAAGGCTTCACGGAAGAGTCCGTCGGGACTTCTCTTCCCGGCAGTCATGAGACCATGACCATTGTCAACAAGAATTTTCATAGTATTTCAGCTCCTAGTTTAAGATTACATGAGAAATTGACATGGGCCGAAATGAAACAAGGAATCAGCTCACGCCAATTCCCTGATGCGAAGATACGAATTTTCCTAGATTTGGAGAAAATCTTGTGTCTTTGTGACCATGATGCTTCCTAATGGAATGTATTATAATTCGCAAATATCCGGATCTATGCTGATAGTATAGATTCGGACTCTTGTTTCAAGGTGTTGCAAAATATAGGAAACTTTTTAAAGTAATACCGCGTCCTAGGTATCTAGAACGCGGTTATTTGAGGTGCCTAGCGGATAATGCATTAACAAAGCAATGTAACCCAAAATACCCAATACACGCCCTCAGTGCTATATTTTGTAAATCAACCGACAATATCTTCCATTATATTCTTAAAAAGGTAGCAAGAAAGTAGCAAGGTTTCCAAATATTCATTATCTTTGTCATGCGATTAAAATATAATGAATTATGGCTTGCGTTTATTCTATTGGTC
>JAFYUS010000011.1 GCA_017549505.1 Bacteroidales bacterium
CCCGTCGATCGGAAAACCTGCGACTCTCAAGGAACTCCAGGTTATCTGTGACTATTTCAATGCAGTAGGTAAGAAGTGCAACGAGCTTGGAATGAAGTTCGGTTACCACAACCATGCGTATGAGATGGAGACTGTCGAGGATAAGATCATGATCGAGTATCTTCTCGAGAATACTGATCCTGCCCTCGTATTCTACCAGATTGACGTATATTGGGCTGTGTATGGACATTATAGTCCTGCTGACCTTTTCAACAAGTATCCTGGACGTTTCACCCTTCTCCATATCAAGGATAAGAAGGAGATCGGACAGAGCGGTATGGTTGGCTTCGATGCTGTCTTCGGCAATGCTGAGGTTGCAGGCATGGAAGGTTATGTAGTTGAGGTGGAAGGCTGCAGAAACGAGGCTGCCCTCGAGGGTATCCGCGTAAGTGCAGACTATCTGCGCAAGGCTCCATTTGTAAAGACTTCTTATGGCAAATAATTCTGATAAGAAAGATATTGAGCTGAAAGAGCAGCCCGGCGATGATGCCGGGCTGACTTTCTGGGGTCACCTTGAGGTACTCAGGTGGTCTTTGGTGAGAGTTGCGGTCGTGGTTCTTGTAGCCATGATCGGATGGTTCATTGTAATGCCTGATATCTTCAAACCTTTTGTCCTGGGCCCTACGACCTCGGACTTCTTCCTATATAAATTGATGGGATCCCTCGGAGACTGGTTCCCGTTCATGCCGGATTTCTCCAACGATGATTATCATGTAGATATCATCAATATCAATGTGGCGTCGCAGTTCATGACCCACATCACGACATCTTTCTGGTTCGCCCTTGTGACAGCCTTTCCTTACCTGATTTATGAGATCTGGAAGTTCATAAGCCCGGCACTTTATGATAATGAAAAAGGCAGCATCGGTCTTGCTTTCTTCTTCGGTACAGGCATGTTCTATCTCGGATGCGCTGTAGGCTACGGCGTCATCTTCCCGTTCACTTTCCGCTTCCTTACTGAGTATCAGCTCAGTGCGGATATCACGAACCAGATCAGCCTCAATTCCTATATGGGCACCTTCCTGATGATGGTCTTCATAATGGGTCTCGTCTTCGAGATTCCGCTTCTTGCGTGGGTGATGTCCCGCCTTGGCTTGATCAACCAGGAATTCCTCAAGACCTACAGACGCCATGCGGTGGCCGTCATGCTTATCCTTGCAGCTGCGATTACTCCGACCGGCGATCCGTTTACTCTTTCTATTGTATTCATTCCTCTTTATCTGCTCTATGAGCTGGCGATCCGTATTGTGCGCAAGGCTCCGACCGAAGAGGATGAGATTGAAGAAGAACCAGAAGTACAATAATCGTATGAAATTGATATGTAGAATCTTCTCTGCCGTTGTCCTGTCATTGGCAGTGCTTGCATCATGCTCTGATGCTTCCCAAATGTATGTGCCTGAAGGATATGAACTTGTGTGGAGCGACGAGTTTGACGGCGACGTCCTTAACCGTGACTATTGGACTCCCGAAATCGGCCACGGCCAAGGCGGATGGGGCAATGCCGAACTGCAATATTATACTGATCGTGAGGAAAATCTCACGGTCCGCGACGGCAAGCTGGTGATTACAGCCAGAAAGGAATCCTACGAGGGCGCAGATGTAACTTCTGCAAGAATAAAGACTCTGGACAAAGTGACCTTCCTTTATGGTTATGTTGTAGCTTCCATCAAGCTTCCTAAGACAGCTGATGGCCTTTGGCCCGCATTCTGGATGATGGGTAATGACATCACTGAACTCGGCTGGCCGAATTGCGGCGAGACCGATGTGCTGGAAATGGGCCATGCCGACGGAATCAAGGCCGGTACTCAGGAGCAGTTCCTCAATGGTGCATGTCACTGGGGCGTTCCTCATCATCAGTTCCATGCCAACCATATCACTCACGATTATTCTGTCCAGGACGGCGAGTTTCATACCTATACCTGCATCTGGGATGAGGAATATATAAGAATGTACATAGATCTCGAGAAGAGGCCTTCCGCAGCTCCTTATTTCGAGATGAAGATCGAGGATTTCGGAAACGGAGAATTCCGCAAGGATAATTTCATCCTCTTCAATCTCGCAGTCGGCGGTAACTTCCCTGCAATCTGGGACATCAACCAGGTCACTGCCCTCGATGCAGGCCCAGCCGAGATGCAGATCGACTATGTGCGCGTATTTCAGAAAAAGAACTGATATTATTATACAGCAGTGTAAATAATTGATTTACAGTTAATTATCTGAAAAGCCTGCTGCATTTTGCAGCAGGCTTTTCGTGTAACTGCTTGCTACTTAGTGATTTATGTTGCTGTGTTTTTTGCACATCTGTCAGGCAGTTCCAGGGGTCACGAGAAAAGCTCGCGAAGAACCTTCAGGGAGGCGATGTTGATGGCGGATTCGGTGTGGAATTCCAGGTAGCGGAGGATGGACTCCGCGATTTCGTTGCGAAGGGGACCGTTCAGAGGGATTAGCATGACATCGGCGAAACTTTCCTTCATCAGACGCTCGACCAGAGGATAATGTTCCCTGACGAAAGGCTGGAGGTCGCGGGCTTCGGGGCTGAATCCCAGGGCTACGGCGAACTCAAGCAGAAAGCGCAGATGGAAATTGCTGAAATCGCTTTCCAATGCGTCCAGAAGCAGGATACTCTTCTCGCACCATTCGAAAAGTCCGGATTCATTCGCCCCGTCCTTGAGCGTGCGGTAAAGAACTTCGCTCATGAAGAGGGTCATGGAATTTTTGTAGATGTTGCTGCGTATGCCCATGAGCGGATGCTTGGACGAGAGGTTCTTCGCAGTGTAAAGTGTTGACCTGGAGGTTTCTATAACTTCCGCCTCAAGGATGGTCAGCGGCAGGAGGAGGGTCATGACGGCCTTTTTCCCGGCACCGCGTATAAGAAAACTTCGCCGCCCGTACTCCTTGCTCAGGGTATGGACGACGATAGAGTTCTCTCCGAACTTGGTGGTATGTAGAACTATCAGTTCGGTGTTTATTGTCATATTCTGTTGTTCTGGAGCCATGCAGCCATAGCGCGAAGGGCTTTACCTCTGTGCGAAATAGCGTTCTTCTGCTCCTCTGTTATATCAGCAAGTGTCTGTCCCGGATATTCGTCTGCTATGAATATAGGATCATATCCGAATCCGCCGTTTCCTGATTTTTCATATGCGATGACGCCTTCGAGAGTGCCTTCGAACATATGCTTCTCGCCACCTACGATAAGGGTAACGACGCTCTTGAAACGTGCCCTTCTCGAAACGGGCTTCGTCTTTAGTCCGTATGCTGCCGCCATGTTGGCTGAAGTCTCGAGAACCGAAAGTTCATACAAAACCTTATCCATGTTCTTGTTGAAGTCCTTATCCTCGCCGGCATAACGCGCGGTATAGACTCCCGGAGCTCCTCCTAGTGCATCAACTTCAAGTCCTGTATCATCCGCAAAACAGTCGCATCCGCACTTGTCCCACAGATACTGAGCCTTCTGCAAAGAGTTGGCTCTCAATGTCTTTCCTGTCTCTGGAATATCCTCTGTAATTCCGAAATCCGCGGGGGTAACGAGCTCGAATCCCTCGCCCAAAATCTCTGACGCTTCACGCAGTTTGCCGCTGTTGCCCGTTGCAAAAACAATCTTCATAATAACTGCTGTTTATATTACTACTAATTAACCTCTGCAAAGGTATAAAAATAATTCGTATTTTTGTGGCATGTTATATGCGGGAACATATACCCGCAAATCCCACACC
>JAFYUS010000049.1 GCA_017549505.1 Bacteroidales bacterium
ACAGCCACCGCCAATATCATGACAAGGAAACTTACCGCAATGCATGTGATTGCGATCTTTCCCTTGAACCTGAGTCGGGATGCTATATAGAATGCAGTATCCACAGTTTATTTCTTCATTGCCTTAAGACGACCCTCCGCCTGAAGTCTGTCCCTTTCCGAACCGTACTTGACCATCATTTCCAGATACTTCTTCTCCTGCTTGAGATTCTTCTGTCTCCTTGCAGCGAGAAGGCCGTTTCTGATTGCTGTCATATCGTCAGGATGCGCCTTCAACACCTTATTATAGTACTTATACGCAGTCTTATAATCTTCTTTCGCTATAAGGTAATATGAACCGATATTATTGACAAATTCAGTATTGTCGGGAAACATCACAGACAGCTTCTCAGACAATTGGCGGAAAGCCTCATAACCAGACTGGGTGCCAAGAGTGTAGAAACTGAAGCAATACTCCTGCATGGCTTCCTGAAAGAACTGCTGATCCGCCTTTTGACCATCATACTCCCATGAAGACTTTCTCTTCTGGTTCTCATCTGCAAGTTCCATCAGACAAGCAAGAGCCATATCAGGACTTTCCTTCTCATATGCGATGTAAGCATTAGCCTTCATGAACTTGAAGTCAAGCTTGTCCGGCCAGAAGGAGATAGCCTTATCCGCGACCTTCAATGCCTCAGCATAAAGTTCGTCATCGAAGACGTTGATTTCAAAATAGTTGACATCATTGCCAAGGCTGTCCTTCAATGTGATGACAGGATCCATACCAAGATACTTCTTGCCCGGACGCGGCTCAACGGTCCCTGTCTGAGCCTTTGTAAAATAATATGCGAATTTGCCCTGAAGCATATCTGCATTTGTCGAATCTGCTTTTTCCCAATTTTTCAGGACTGTCTCCACACCCGTGCCGGCAAGTCCGAAACGCTTGACAAGCAGATCATATTTGTACCTGTGCTGGTCAAACGTAATCTGCGCAAAGAGCGTAGAGGAAAGGACCAGCATAAGCAATGACAATATCATTTTCTTCATATTCATATATCCATTCTGATGCGTCTTCCCTGCGGATGCAGGTTATTGCATCTGTTACCTAAATTCTTTACAAAACCGAGAGGAACCCCTTCATATCTTATCAGGACATATCCTCTCTCACAATCAGGAAGAAGTATGGCATCCTTATGCAGAAATGCAAGGGCTGTCTGCAGATCGACATCTGCAACAGGGTAGGAATCATGCCTGTAAGCCAATGACAATGCCAGGTCTGCATCCGGCACCAATGTCTGCCCCTTCATCACACCGACCGCACATCCGGCAGCAAGCACATGGAGTACAGATTCTGCAACAGCGACATCGTCGGCAATCGCAAGAGGAACAGCTATTACCATATCTCCTTTTTGCCTGAGATCGACCGGTACATCAAAAAGACTCTTCAAGGAAGCAGGGACAGGTAGTGCAGGTTTCTTTCCCGTCTTTTCCCTCCTCCCACGTGCAGGATTCACGGTCATGGCCGCAAGGGAATCAACTTCAGAGGTCTTCCTAAGAGCCGCACAATACTGGCCTTCACCTTCCACATGTCCTGGGACAAGGCTATAGCCATAAGCTGTATCGATGACGCCTTCCATCGCTTCTGACAGCGGAAGAATGTGTTCAGCCCCCAGTTCCTGCGCAATCCATCCGACATTATCATCATTTTCATACCTGTTGAACGTACAGGTTGAATATATCAGTATTCCCCCAGGCTTGAGGCAAGGCCACATATCCGCAATTATCCTCTTCTGGCGTGCCTGGCACAATGCCACATTGTCTTCCGACCATTGCTTCTGCGCCTCCTCATCCTTTCGGAACATACCTTCGCCGGAACAAGGCACATCAGCCACAACGATATCAAAGAAGCCCGGCAATGAAGAGAAGGCACGAGGGTCATCAGATGTCACAATGACGTTAGGGTCGCCCCATATGGCGGCATTGTCCGCAAGGACAGCCGCCCTCTGCTTCATGACTTCGTTTGATACCAGGACGAAAGCATCTCCGAAGGCCTCACGCAGGGATGCGGCCAGATCGGTCGTCTTTCCTCCGGGTGCAGCACAGAGATCCAGGACCCTGACAGGTCCTGTCATGTCATTCAGAAGCTTTCGAAAGACATGTCCTACAAACATTGAAGACGAGTCCTGAACATAGTATGCACCGCCATGGAAGTGGGGATCCAAAGTGAATTTCGGGCGCTCGGGAAGCAACCTGCCATATTCATTCCATGGCACTGATACCCCTTCGGGCATAACACCGTTCTTGAACGGGTTCATGCGCACCGAAACCTTTGCGGGCTCATCAAACGCAGAAAAAGCGACAAGGGCTTTATCGCACCCTATCGCCTCTTCCAGATATTTCCTGAATGTATCCTTTATATGCATCATTTATTGAACATCGAAGGATCGACTCCTTCCGGCATCCTTCCTTCCGAAACAGCCACAAGACCGTCCACGACCTTATCAAGGGCATCCTTCAGCTTACCGCCAAGAAGAGTCTTCATCATGAAATTCAGGTCCGCATCAAGCACTATCTGAAAATCCGTCTTGTAAGGATCGTTGGAAGCGGCATCGAAATGCATGACCAGACGGAACTGGAAAGGTGCACCGTCATCAGCGAACTCAATCTTGGAATACGGAGTCCTCTGAACCACTTTGACGCCCACATTGAATCCTTGCACCGTAGCATGAATCGTATCAAAATCCGCGGTCACATCTCCCCTCTTGTCCTCAGGCACGAACTGAACGAAATTGCGCATGTCCACAAACGCCATGTACAGTTCATATGGAGCCTTGGATACAATCGCCCTTTTGCTCTTGAACTCAGCCATGTCTACTCCTTTTTGCCCCAGGTAGAAGGAGAGAACCTCCACTCCTTCAGAACATCGATATCTTCAGGTCTGATATATCCTGTCTCAGAAGCGACATCAATCAGAGCATCATAGTTAGACAAGGTAGTAAGCTCTACATTCGCCTCTTCAAACGCCTTTCTTGCAGTATTGAAGCCATATGAGAAGATAGCAACCATACCCATGACGTCAGCTCCTTCATTGACAAGAGCATTCTTCGCCGCAAGGCTGCTCATACCTGTAGAGATGAGGTCCTCTACGATGACTACCTTGGCACCCTTCTCCAGGATTCCCTCTATCTGGGAACCTGTACCATGATCCTTCGGCTTAGGCCTTACATAGCAGAACGGCTTGCCGAGAATATGTGCTACAAGATATCCGTGAGCGATGGCTCCTGTAGCCACACCTGCTATGACTTCGACATCAGGATATTTTGTCTTTATAATATCCGCCATCCATGTGCATACGTTCTGACGTATCTCAGGGAATGACAGGATTCTTCTATTGTCGCAATAAATAGGCGAATGCCATCCGGAAGCCCAGACAAAGGGCTGATCTGGTCTCAACATGACTGCCTTGATGTCCATAAGTGACTTGGCAACTGCTTTCTCTACTGATTCCATATTTATCTGTTTTTGATTGTTTTTCGGTTCTTCTGCCTATATTTGCAGCAATTACGGCATTTACAGGCACATATCGTGCAAATATAACCAAATTAAAGGAAAATGCATAAGATTTACTTTGAAAAGAGATGCATATTGATATGTAGTCCAGATGACCAGATACTTTCTGACCCTAACATAATACAGTTCAGTCCGGGAGAGGACCTGGACATACATGCATTGGTAAACATGGTGGAGGTCTCGGATTCCCTCCAGAGAGTATGTATTCCCACAGATGACACAGAAAGCACATACAAGGCCATCTGCGCAGAATTCCTTGAAGTGAATGCAGGGGGCGGGCTGGTGTCGAACAGACGCGGGGACTACCTGTTCATAAACAGGAACAGCCTATGGGATCTTCCCAAAGGGCATCAGGACCCGGGCGAAGACATCGCGGTCACAGCATTGAGGGAAGTCGAAGAAGAGACGGGAATAAAAGACCTGATATTGAAGGATCTCATCTGCATAACTGACCATTGCTATAAAAGGAACGGGATCTGGCATCTCAAGCACACATGGTGGTACGACATGCTGCACAACGACCCGGATGACCTGACCCCACAGACAGAGGAAGATATAACAAAGGCTGCATGGGTCGCGAAATCCAGTCTTCCCCCCTATCTACTGAACACATATCCTTCAATCCAGGAAGTATTCAGAGAGGCGAAAGTATAGTTTTTCATATTTTTTCACATCCGCTGAAACAAAAGTCGAAAAAAAACGTATAATGAATTGTATTTTGCAGTAATTTTCAAACAGATATGAAACTTTCACAATTCCAGTTCAACCTTCCTGCAGATAAGATAGCACAGGAACCGCCTAGATGGCGTGACGAGTGCAAGCTCATGGTGCTTGACAGAAAGACAGGAGAAATAGAGCATAAGCTCTTCAAGAACATAATCGACTATTTCGGCAAAGGCGACACCTTTGTCCTCAACGACACAAAGGTTTTCCCTGCAAGGCTCTACGGAAACAAGGAGAAGACAGGAGCCGACATCGAGGTATTCCTGCTCAGGGAACTTAACCGCGAACAAAGACTCTGGGACGTGATAGTTGAACCTGCCAGAAAGATCCGCATCGGCAACAAGTTGTATTTCGGCGAAGACGAGAGTCTGGTAGCTGAGGTCATCGACAATACTACATCCCGAGGCCGAACCCTCCGTTTCCTTTATGACGGAAGCTATGAGGATTTCAAGGAAACCCTTTTCGGATTGGGACAGACCCCTGTTCCTGACTGGGTAAAGAAGGAGGTGACCGAAGAGGACGCCGAGAACTTCCAGACGATCTTCGCGAAGCACGAAGGAGCTGTTTCCGCTCCAGCCGCAGGTCTTCACTTCAGCCGTGAGCTCTTCAACAGAATGATCCTCAAGGATATAAACAAGGCATTCATCACCCTTCACATGGGCATAGGACACTTCAGGGAAGTCGATGTCGAAGACCTTTCAAAGCATAAGATGGATTCAGAGCGCCTCATCATAACCGAGGAGGCGGCAGAACTCATCAACAAGACCAAGAAGTCAGGCAACAAGGTACTCGCAGTGGGTATCACCACAATCAGAGGACTTGAAACCTATACGACCACCAACGACGAGGTGAATCCTTACGACGGATGGACAAACAAGTTCATCTTCCCTCCATACAGGTTCGCGATTCCTGATGCGATAGTATCCAACTTCCATCGCCCGGGATCGACAATGCTCATGTCTGTCGCTGCTTTCGGAGGCTATGAAAACGTAATGAAGGCCTACAGGACCGCCCTTGAGATGGACTACAAGTTCGGCCCATACGGTGACGCATTGCTCATCATCTGATGCAGAAACATAAAAAACGGAAAAAATGATAAAAAACGGAAAAACATTTTTTATCATCAGTCGAAAACCGGCTTCCAGGCTTTTCTGGAAGCCGGTTTTCCCTTTACTTTGCCAGCATGGTAAATGATGAAGAAAAATATGGTCTGTGCGCTCTGAACCGCATATTCGGTTTCGAGCCGAGGGTCGCCCACTCCCTGCTCGCACATCTGGGCAACGCAACTGAAGTCTTCCATATGGAGGAAGATGAAATAAGGAATGTCATAGGTCCATGGTCCAGGTACAGGGGACGTATCTGTAGAAAAGCATTGGATGAAGCCGAAGAAGAACTCATGAAGCTCTCAGGCAGCGGTATCAGTTTCGTCGGATGTACGGATCCGGAATACCCGCAGATGCTCCTGGACTGTGAAGATGCTCCTTTAGGACTATACATAAAAAGCGGCACTCCCATCAGCGATCTCTTCGCACCGGAAAGAAAAATAGCGATTGTCGGAACAAGAGACATATCACCATACGGACAGGACTGGTGCAACAGGATAGTACAGGGACTGGGCCAGGCCTCGGAAAAGCCTCTTATAATAAGCGGACTGGCTTTAGGTACAGACATCTGCGCCCACAGAAATGCTTTGGAAGCGGGATTACCGACAATTGCAGTAATGGCCACCGGTCCGGAAACAGTATATCCGCACAGACATAGAGATTTTGCCGAAAGACTGGCTGATACCGGAGGGTGCGGACTGATAACCGACTACCCTCCCGGAACCGCCCCTCTTGCCATCCATTTTCTCAGGCGCAACCGGATAATAGCCGGCCTCAGCGATGCAACCATATTGATAGAATCCAAATCAAAGGGAGGAGGCATGATGACATCCAGACTTGCATTTTCCTACAACCGGGATGTATATGCACTTCCAGGGAGAGTGGATGACCTCCGGTCTCAAGGATGCAATCTTCTGATAAAGGGCAAGATAGCCGAACCTATCGACTCACTGGATGGCCTGATCGAAAGCCTTGGCCTGCACACAGGAAAAGTTGCGAAAGCCCGCTCCACATATGATTTGGCACAAGAGGTATTCGGATCGAAAGCAGATCAGAAAACGGTTTCAGAACTGTCTTACATTTTAAACATCATCAGGAAACACAGAGGCATAGCCTTGGATGACCTTTGCGCAATGGCCGGCTCCGAATACAGCAGAATCAGCCATATAACAGGAATGCTTGAAATGGAAGGATTGATATCCATCGACCTTCTGCAGAGATGCACGGCAAACACAAGGATTTACCGATAATTTTACATAAATTTGCAGGATTGCAACAATCCGCATATTTATGACATTCACAGATACACATGCCCATCTGTACGACGAGGCCTTTGCCGACGAAGAAGATCTCGCCATCGCCCGCTCGGTTGAAGCAGGAGTGACCAGAATCATCTTCCCGGACATCGATTCGCAGACAAGGGAACATATGTTCAGAATCGCAGACAGGCACGAGGGAACCGTATTCCCATGCTTGGGTCTGCATCCCACATCCATCGACGGCACATGGGAGAAAGAGATGGAAAAGCTCCATGAGTATCTTCCCAGAAGAATATGGGCTATCGGCGAGATAGGCATGGACTGCTATTGGTCGAAGGAATTCATCAGGGAGCAGGAGGCGGCTTTCAGAATGCAGCTGGAACTTGCAGACAGGCTTTCATTGCCCGTAATAATCCATTCCCGCGAATCCACAGAACTCATCATCAACATCCTCAAGGATCTCAGACATCTGAATCTGAGAGGGGCATTCCATGCATACAGCGGAAGCGTCGAGACTTTTAGAGAACTGCAGAAACTCGGAGACTGGTACATCGGAATTGGAGGTGTACTGACTTACAAGAAAGCATCTATAGCAGAGACAGTCAAGCAGTTACCTTTGGATAGAATACTGCTTGAAACAGACTCCCCTTACCTTACTCCCGTCCCGCACAGGGGCAAAAGAAACGAAAGCAGCTACATACCCATCATAGCTTCACGGCTTGCCGAACAGACAGGCAGGCCTCTTGAAGAGATTGCTGCAGTCACTACAGAAAACGCTCATAAACTTTTCGGAATATGATATACAGCCAGGCCAACGACAAAAAGGCATCAATCCTTCTGATATACACAGGAGGAACGATAGGAATGAAAGTAGATCCTGTGCTTCAAGCACTTACCCCTTTCGACTTCAGTCAGATACTGGATGAAGTACCCGAACTGGGAAAATTCGCATACAGGA
Organism: Bacteroidales bacterium; assembly: GCA_017549505.1. Lineage (GTDB taxonomy): Bacteria > Bacteroidota > Bacteroidia > Bacteroidales > UBA932 > Cryptobacteroides. The sequence goes on from JAFYUS010000049.1 coordinate 7,592, forward strand.
TAGATTCATATACCTTTGACCCGCTTATCGACTCATCCGATGTAGAGCCCGCTCATTGGATATCACTCGTACGTCTGATCGAAGAAAGATACGAGGAATACGACGGATTCGTCATCCTGCACGGAACAGACACAATGGCATACTCCGCCTCCACCCTCAGCTTCATGATCGAAGGGCTGACCAAACCTGTCATCTTCACAGGCAGCCAGCTTCCGATCGGAACCCCCAGGACCGACGGTAAGGAAAACCTCATATCCTCCGTCGAGATAGCCGCTGCAAAGGACGAGGAAGGACACCCGCTGGTCCCTGAAGTATGCATATGTTTTGATAACGTCCTCATAAGAGGCAACAGGAGCCGTAAATTCAATTCAGACAACTTCAGAGCCTTCAGGTCCGAAGACTACCCACCTCTGGCAGAAGCAGGTATCAGCATACGCTATAACAGGAACCTGATAAGACGGCCTGACTCATGGGAAGCCCGGCCGATCTTCCATACCGAACTGGACACAAGGGTATCTATTCTAAAGATACACCCGGGAATAACTCCCGGCGTAGTCCGGAACATCCTTCTGGGAGAGGACACAAGGGCCGTAATCATAGAGACTTATGGAGCCGGCAACGCCCCGTCTAAGGATTGGTTCATTTCAATCGTGAGGGAAGCCTCCGAAAGAGGCAAGATTCTCCTCAACATCACCCAGTGCGTAGCAGGGTGTGTGAACATGGACATATATGCGACGGGAAAGAGTCTTAAGGCAGCTGGGGTGATCAACGGCTATGACAGCACCACCGAAAGCGCCTTGGGAAAACTGTTTTATCTCCTCGGGGTATTTGAGACCAACGAAGAAGTTAAAAGCGGTCTGGAAATGGATTTGCGTGGCGAAATCTCAAAATAAATATTGTCAATTGGAAATAATTTGCTAAATTGCACCGAATTTTAAGGTTGGGCATATAGCGCCCAGACTTAACTTGCAGAATATTAACTATAAACAATTCAATAACTTTAAATTAATCAAACACACAAAAACAATTATGAAAAAAATTTTCATGTTTTTGGCAGTAATGGGCGTTATGGCCTTTTCTGCACAGAACGCAGCAGCTCAGGACGAGCAGGCTGCTGAGCCAACAG
>JAFYUS010000012.1 GCA_017549505.1 Bacteroidales bacterium
ATTCCAATTTATCTGACTGTTAATGTTCCTGGCGCTGTGACAGTATTTCTTGATTTTCTGACACAGCTCAGTTGATTTTAGTTCGTTTGACAAGATTTTGCCTACAGCTGTGTCACTAATTACTCAAAATATGTCACAGCTCTCAGCTGAGTTAATAGTCAATGCAGCCTTCCAATTTATCTGACAGCCTTGACTTAGTTCAGATGACTCCCTTGATAAGCACAGTTTGGATTGTGATCCAGGCGGCCTGAAAAACGATCCTTTTCTGGGCCGAGGTGTCAAAAATCAGCTCATTGGCCAGAAATAGGGTCGTTTTCGTGGCCAAGACCAACAAAATGAGCCTGCTGTCCAAGAAATAGGCTGTTTTCATGGCCGGGGTTCGTTTAATTTGCTATATTTGTACGATGTCATCGAAATGGTGATACAAAAAAGGACAATCAAATTTAATCTTTATACCAATGTTTAAATACGCACCGATGTTTCAGCTTGGCGAGGACAAGACTGAATACTACAAGATTCCGGGTTCTGAGCAGTATGTAAGTACTGGCGAATTCGAAGGACATGAGATTCTCAAGATTGCCAAGGAGGGTCTTACAGTTATGGCCAACACTGCATTCCGCGACGTTTCATTCATGCTTCGTCCGGAGCATAACGAGATGGTGGCAAAGATTCTCCACGATCCTGAAGCTTCAGAGAATGACAAGTATGTGGCTCTTACATTCCTTCGCAATGCTGAAGTGGCATGCAAGGGAAAACTTCCTTTCTGCCAGGATACAGGTACTGCAATCATCCATGGAGAGAAGGGCCAGCAGGTATGGACAGGTTATGACGACGAAGAGGCTCTTTCACTCGGAGTGTACAAGACATACACAGAGGAAAACCTCCGTTACTCTCAGAACGCGCCTCTTAACATGTATGATGAGGTGAACACAAAGTGCAACCTTCCTGCCCAGATTGACATTGAGTCTACACATGGCGCAGAATATCATTTCCTTTGCGTGACCAAGGGTGGCGGATCTGCAAACAAGACTTATCTCTACCAGGAGACAAAGGCAATCCTCAATCCTAAGACTCTCGTTCCGTTCCTCGTAGCAAAGATGAAGACTCTTGGAACAGCTGCATGTCCTCCATACCATATCGCATTCGTGATCGGTGGTACTTCAGCTGAAAGAAACCTTCTCACAGTAAAGCTCGCTTCATGCAAGTATTATGACAATCTTCCTACGACAGGTGATGAGACTGGACGTGCATTCCGCGATGTAGAGCTTGAGAAGCTCGTACTTGAGGAGGCTCACAAGATCGGTCTCGGCGCACAGTTCGGCGGTAAGTACTTCGCACACGATGTACGTATCATCCGTCTTCCACGCCACGGCGCAAGCTGTCCTGTAGGACTCGGTGTAAGCTGCTCTGCTGACCGTAACATCAAGACAAAGATCAACAAGGACGGTATCTGGATCGAGAAACTCGATGACAATCCTGCACGTCTTATCCCTGAGGAACTCCGCCAGGCAGGCGAAGGCGAGGCAGTCAAGATCAACCTCGACCAGCCGATGAAGGATATCCTTGCAGAACTTACAAAGTATCCTGTATCTACACGCCTCAGCCTTAACGGTACAATCATCGTAGGACGTGACATCGCTCACGCAAAGATCAAGGAGCGCCTTGACAGAGGTGAGGAGATGCCTCAGTATCTGAAGGATCATCCGATCTACTATGCAGGCCCGGCGAAGACTCCTGCCGGAATGGCTTGCGGTTCAATGGGACCTACTACAGCAGGCCGTATGGACTCATATGTCGATCTGTTCCAGAGCCACGGCGGAAGCATGATCATGCTCGCAAAGGGTAACCGTGCTCAGTGCGTGACTGACGCCTGCCAGAAGTATGGCGGATTCTACCTCGGTTCTATCGGTGGTCCTGCTGCGATCCTCGCGCAGAACAACATCAAGAGCATCGAGTGCGTGGAGTACCCTGAACTCGGAATGGAGGCTATCTGGAAGATCCATGTGGAGGACTTCCCTGCATTCATCCTCGTTGATGACAAGGGTAACGATTTCTTCAAGAAATTAGGACTCTAATAAGATATGACTATGAAAAGAATACTTCTTGTATTGAGCTTTGCCCTGATATTCGGGGCAAGCTCGGTTTTCGCTCAGACAGATACTCTCAAGGTTCTTGCTATCGGAAACAGTTTCTCAGAGGATGCAGTTGAGGAGCATCTTTCCTCTCTTGCCCAGGCAGAAGGACTTACAGTCGTAATCGGTAACATGTACATCGGCGGCTGCTCTCTTGAGCGTCACGTCAATAACCTCAGAGGCAATCTCAAGGAGTACAGATACCGCAAGTTCGATCCGAAGGGCAACGTGAAGGAAATCTGGAACTATACCCTCGAGCAGGTTCTTGCAGAAGAGGAATGGGATTACATCAGCCTACAGCAGGTAAGTTCATTTTCGGGAATGCCTGAGACATACAATCCATGGCTTCCGGAACTCCTTGAGTTCGTGAAGGCACGTCAGCCGCAGGCTGAAATCATGTTCCACATGACATGGGCCTATGCTCCGAATTCAGACCATGGCGCGTTCCCTAACTATGACAGAGACCAGATGAAGATGTACAATGCAATCGTATCTGCCGTATATCAGGAGACTCCGAAGGTGGGTATCAAGCTTGTCATTCCGTCAGGTACAGCTATCCAGAATGCAAGAACATCTTTCCTTGGTGATGACCTTACAAGAGACGGATTCCATCTCAGCCGTCCTCACGGAAGATATATCGCTGCATGTACATGGCTTGAGGCTGTTCTCGGCAAGAATCCTGTCGGAAACACATATCGCCCTGAAGGCATGACTGAAGAAGAGGTAAAGGTTGCTCAGAAGGCTGCCCACAAGGCTGTGAAGAAGCCTCGCAAGGTATCAAAGATCAAATAATCCGGTCATGAAAAGATTTTTATCAGTCCTTTTTGTCGTACTGATGGCTTTTTCGGCATCAGCTCGAAATTATAAGTGGGAAACAGACATCTTCTATAAAGGTAAGCCTGACGCTTATACTGAAAAGATGTGCCGTCTGGATGTCGCTTATGAGGAAGGCTCGACAGACCGTCCGGTAATCGTATGGTTCCATGGCGGCGGACTCACAGAAGGATGGCGACACATTCCTGAAACATTGCTTCGTGATGGAGCGATTGTAGTCGGAGTGGGTTATCGTTTCGTTACAGAAGTAAGCCTTGATGAGACATTGGATGATGCTGCAGCTTCAGTTGCCTGGGTACTGTCGAATATCTCGAAGTACGGTGGAGACCTTTCAAAGGTATATCTGGCTGGACATTCGGCCGGAGGATACCTTGTAAGCATGCTCGGTCTTAACAAGGAGCTCCTTGGTAAGTATGGAATCGATCCTGACAAGCAGATTGCTGCTCTGGCTCCATACAGCGGCCAGGTGATCACCCATTTCGCTCAGAGAAGGAAGCAGGGACTTTCAGATCTGACTCCAACCATCGACAAGTATGCACCTTTGTACTTCGTACGTGGAAATGCAGCTCCAATGCTTGTCATCTCAGGTGACAGGGAAATCGAGCTTTTCGGAAGATATGAAGAGAACGCTTATTTTGTAAGAATGATGCGCCTGAACGGTCATAAGGACATCACCTTCCATGAGGTGGACGGCTTTGACCATGGCTCAATGGTGGATCCTGCACATCTTCTGCTTCTTAAGTATATCGCTAAGAGAAAGTAAAGCCGATGCTATAAAAGTAATGGCCGATGTTCGTAAGAACGTCGGCCATTTTCGGTTGAGATACCAGGATTCGAACCTGGACAGACAGAACCAAAATCTGTAGTGCTACCATTACACAATATCTCAATTCCGGCTGCAAAGATATCACTAATTTTGTTTTTCTGCAAATCTTAGAATAATCCGTATATAAGGTTCCATACCAGGAAGCGGGCGAATTTTCCGACCAGAAGCAGAACCATCGTCCATCCCGGACGGGTTCTGTAGAATCCCAGGGCTATAGCTATGACATCTCCGATGAACGGAATCCATGCTGTCAAGGCAAGCCATACGCCCCACTTGTCTATCTTTTCCTTCTGCTTCTGAAGCGTCTCCGGTTTAACCTTGAACCACTTTTCGATCCACTCCCATTTTCCCAGCCAGCCTATCCAATAGGTGAGCACGCTGCCCAGCCAGTTGCCTAAAGTTCCCACAAGAAGGCAACCTATCGGATTGCCGGTAGCAGCCAGGATTGCCATGTACAGCACATCTGAGCTGAACGGGAATATAGTGGCGGCCAGGAATGTACCTATGAAAAGTCCCAGCAGCCCGAGTCCTTCAAGCCATTCCATGTCTATTTTCTTTTATTACGGAAGAATTCGGTCACAAGTCCTCCACATTCGTCGGCCAATACTCCAGATACCACTTCTGTCTTCGGGTGCATAAGCGATGGCTGGAAAATGCTGAATCCTCTCTTGGGGTCGGATGCACCATATACTACACGGCCTATCTGCGACCATGCCAGTGCGCCTGCGCACATGGGGCATGGCTCGACTGTCACATAGATCGTGCAGTCGTTAAGGTATTTGCCGCCCATGGCTTCGGTAGCTGCAGTAATCGCAATCATCTCCGCATGAGCTGTAGGGTCATTCAGCCTTTCTGTCATGTTATGACCTTTGCCTATGATGCGGCCTCTGCATACGACGACTGCCCCGATGGGCACTTCGTCCTCACTTCCCGCCATCTGCGCTTCGCGCAGGGCGTCCCTCATATATCTTTCGTCCTGTTCCATGTTCCTTTCAAACAAAAAACCCGACCTTAAGGCCGGGTTTTTATTTTTACCATCTGTCCTCAGATGATACAGTCAGTTTCTTGCGGCCGCGACGACGGCGAGCTGCCAATACACGACGTCCGTTAGGAGTCGACATGCGCTCGCGGAAGCCATGCTTGTTACGACGCTTGCGCTCTGATGGTTGGAATGTTCTTTTCATATCTAGATATTTTTATATTTTCTTCCTTATATAATTTGGGAGTGCAAAGGTAGTCTTTTTGATTTTATTTGCAAAATATTTTGTCATTTTTCTATGAAAATGACCTGCTTGGTCTCAAAGAACGGGTCAGAAGTCCAGTTTGAGATAGGCCATATATGTACTGAACCCTTACGCAGGCGGGCTTTTGCAATCTCTTCGGTCAGGTCTCCACCCTTGAGATACAGTATGCCTTCGTTGTATTTACCCTTTACCCAAGGCATGAAATTATCCAAGGCGGTGACAGCGCGAGACACGATATAATCGAATGTCTCCGGAAGTGACTCGGCACGTGCATTGACAGTCTTTACATTCTTCAGGTCGAGTCCCTTCGCCACCTCCGTCGCCACGATTATCTTCTTGCCGATGGAGTCGCAGAGGGTGAACTGCGCATGTGGGAACATCACGGCAAGCGGAATGCCGGGAAAACCGCCGCCCGTTCCAAGGTCCATGACCTTGAGCGGCTCGGCGATCGCGTATGGACCTTCGCCTCGAAGACGTTCGTATACATCCGGCATTTCTGCCTTGAGGTAGGCTGCTATGCCGAGAGAATGCAGCACGTGGTGTCTGTAAAGTTCGTCAATATCCTTGCGTGAAACCACATTTATCTTTGCGTTCCACTCGCGGTACAGGGCGTCCATCCTTTCAAACTGTCCCATCTGTTCCGCTGTAATCTCCGGAAATCTCTCTTCCAGTATTTTCTTGAATTCACTGAATATCATAATACTTCATCTGAATAATCCATCATCTTGAGAAGCATTGCCTTTGCGCGTCTGATCTTTGTCTTGACGGTATTTATCGGCATGTCCAACGCTTCTGCAATTTCCTTGTATCCGAAATTCTCAATCAGATTCATCCTTGCGACTGTGCGGTAATCCTCCTTGAGCTTTTCTATGTTGTTGAGCCACTTGTCATACTCCTGCTGGTTGATTATATCCTCTTCAGGATTGTGCATGGTGGCAGGCAGTTCCTTAAGTTCCACCAGTTCATCGTTGATGGAAGTGGTCGGCATGTTGGTCCTCTCCCTGTCGTGTCTGCTCAGGTGGTCGAAGGCGGTGTTACGAGCTATACGGTAGATCCATGTGGAGAATTTATACTCAGGATTATAGCTGGCGAGCTGGCTGAATGCCTTCTGGAAACTTTCGAGGCAGATATCCTCTATGTCCTCCTTCTGGCTGACATAATGTGCAATATGACTCTTTACACCGGAATTGTATCTGGTATAAAGTACGATGAACGCCACCTGGTTCTGTTCCAGGGCAAGGCGGACCAGTTCCTGGTCCGTGAGATTAGTGAGCTTCGAGCCAGTTGCTTCCATGATTGCATTCCACTGTTAATGGTACCGACAGCACCGTTACATTTTCCATTTCCTCCCTTACGATCCTTTCCAAGGTCTCGACCTCTTCTGCCACTGCGTCGAAGACGAGTTCGTCGTGGATCTGAAGGACCATCCTGCTCTGCAGCCCCTCTTTTTCAAGTCGTCTCTCGACATTTATCATGGCCATCTTTATGATGTCGGCAGAAGTTCCCTGAATAGGGGCGTTGACTGCCGTCCTTTCTGCGAGCGAGCGGACTGTTCCGTTCTTGGAGTTTATGTCCGGGAGGTATCTGCGGCGTCCGAAGATGGTCTCCACATAGCCTGTCTCCCTTGCGGAGGTAAGCGTGTCCTCGATGAAGGACGAGATTGCAGGGAAGTTGGCAAAGTAGTCTTCGATTATCTTCTTGGCCTCGGCACGTCCTATATGCAGGCGCTGTGACAGACCGAAGGATGATATCCCATACATTATTCCGAAATTAGCGGTCTTCGCTATACGTCTCTGGTCTGCAGTCACTTCCTCAAGAGGTATTCCGAATATCTTTGCGGCTGTTATCGCATGGACATCCTGACCTTCGCGGAAGGCATTGATAAGGTGCGAGTCACAGCTCAGATGGGCCATGATACGGAGTTCGATCTGAGAATAGTCGGCGGATACGATGACTCCGTCCGGTCTGCTTGGCACGAAAGCCTTGCGTATTTCCTTGCCTCTTTCTGTGCGTATCGGGATGTTCTGCAGGTTCGGTTTTGACGAACTCAGACGTCCTGTGGCTGTAAGCGCCTGATTGAATGTCGTATGTATCTTTCCCGTTACCGGTGATATGAAGTTAGGGAACGGCTCGATGTATGTCGACAGAAGTTTCTTCACACCTCTGAACTCGAGAATCTCATTTATTATAGGGTGCTTGTCTGCCAGGGTGTTCAGCGTATCTTCGTCAGTAGGGTAGCTGTATCGTACGCCGTTCTTCGGCTTTATCTTAGGGTCAAGCTTCAGCTTTTCGAAAAGAAGCACGCCGATCTGTTTCGGTGACATTATGTTCAGGCCAGGGTCTCCGGCCATTTCCCTGACTCTTTCCTGTATCTGGTTCATCTCGGCTGCCAGCTCTGCTGCGTACCTGCGCAGCTGGACGGTATCGATGCGCACTCCCTCTATCTCCATCTTTGACAAGACCTTCAGCAGAGGTTCTTCCATCGTGTCATAAAGCTCCTGCAGTCCCAGTTCTCCCATCTCTTCCCAAATCTTTCCTCCCAGCATGGCTGTCGCTGCTGCTTCAGGGAATCTGCCCGGTTTTTCCTCTTCCTGAGGCTCATCGAACAGTGAGAGGGGAGCGGATTCCTGCTGCGGCATGCTCTCTTCAAGATTTATGTCAAGGTATGTCTTTGCCAGTATCTCGACCTTATGGCTCTTCTCCGGATTGACAAGGTAGTGCATGAGTTCGATGTCCATATACTTGCCTTCCATGACAATGCCGTTACGTTCCAGCAGGTTGCGCTGAGCCTTGAGGTCATAACCGTATTTGGTGATGTTCATGTCTTCAATAATGTCGCGGAAGTCGCTGACGCCTCCTTCCGCCACCATGCAGCTGTCTCCGCATGGGACAGCGACCGTGATCCTGCTGACGGTCGTGAACATACCCGGTTCCTCGCCTTCGGCGATGATCGCGAAACGACCTTCCCTTCGTGCTGCTTCTGCTGCCTCTTCCGCAGATGCCTCCTTGAATGAAAGGAACTTTTCCTCTTTTGGAGCACTTGCCTGCACATTGCCGAGGAATTTGCGGAGCGATCCGAACTCATACTTTTCAAAAAGGTCAGCCGCCTCTGTACCATATTGTCCGTCTAGGAACATTTCTGCGCTCTCGACCGGTATTTCGAGGTCTGTCCTGATGGTCACGAGGTCATGGCTGAGCTTGATATGACCTTCTGATGCGACGAATGCCTCCCTTTGTTTCGGTGTCAGTTCGTCCAGATGGGCGTAGATGTTCTCTACAGTCCCGAATTTCGCTATGAGTTTGCCTGCTCCGACTTCTCCCACGCCCTTGACGCCGGGAACGTTGTCGGATGCATCACCACATATGGTAAGTATCTCGATTACCTGCTCGGGCCTTTCGATGCCATATTTCTCGCAGACCTTCTGCACGTCAATAAGTTCGTTGTCGCTTCCGGACTTGCCCGGTTTGTATTGGATTATGTTCGGACTGATCAGCTGGCCATAGTCTTTGTCAGGGGTTACCATGTAGGTTTCGAATCCCTCTCTCTCCGCCCTTTTTGCCATGGAGCCTATCACGTCGTCAGCCTCATAGCCTTTCAGCATCAGAACAGGAAAACCCATGGCCTTGCACAGTTCGCACAAAGGCTCGAGGGAGTCTATCACGAGTTGAGGGGTCTCGCTTCTTGTGCCCTTGTATTCAGGGTACATTTCATGTCTGAACGTACCTCCCGGTGGGTCGAACGCTACAGCGAGGTGGGTCGGTTTCTCCCTTTCGATCAGTTCGAGGATGTATTTTGTGAATCCGAAGAGGATGGACATATCCGCACCCTTGGAGTTGATCATCGGGTGGCGCAGGAATGCATAGTACATCTTGAATACCAGGGCATGTCCGTCTATCAGGAATAATCTGTCTTTCATTGTCTCAATCTCTTGCCGTCGACCTTGTGGTCTCTGAAATGAACCCCAAAGGTATAAAAAGTTTCGAAATAAAGGAAATAATGGATTTTTGTATTTTTATTTGGAATTAATAAAAATTGCGCTATATTTGCATTGTGATTAATTTTGAATAATTTAAATTTAGAAACTATGAAAAGAATGTTTTTGATAATTGCTGTCGTGTTTGTTTCGATGGCATGTGTTGCAGAAGACAGACCTGTTACCGTTGAACAGCTTCCAGTGGTGGCAAAGGATTTCATAAATGTAAACTATCCTGGTGAAAAGATGTCATATGCATTCGTTGATGATGATATCATAAAGCCTGATTATACGGTTCGTCTTGCAAATGGAGTGGAGATCGTTTTTGAGCATGATGGTTCTCTTGAGAAGATAACTGCTCCTGGCGGAGTGCCTGAAGGCGTCGTTCCGGTACAGATAGCAGATTACGTGAAGTCCTATTATCCGGATGCTTCGATCGTGGAATATGAGATCGGCAGAAAAGAATTTGAAGTGAAGCTTACCAACCGTCTTGAGCTCAAATTCAACAGCAAGTTCCGTGTGGTTGAATTGGATGACTGATGTTTGTATTTTCCCATCAAGAGTGTTAAATTTGTTGCCACGTTTGACGTGGCAACTTTTTTTGACTATGAAAAGAATAATTCTTACCGCGGCCATGGCCGCTTTTTTTGCAGCTGGCGCATATGCGCAGCAGACTGCAGGATCTCATGAAGGCGGCATTTCTGCCGCAATGCTCGCCGAAATCAGCAAAGGGTATGAAGGTGATGCAGATGACCGTGCCATAAGGAATGCTCTCGCCGGTTCTTCCATCGCCACATTATCTGTCAATGCAGATAATGCCGCGATGATTGATACCCATTTCTCCGACAGGGTCAAGACCAAAGGCATAACAGACCAGCAGTCCTCCGGACGTTGCTGGCTCTTTACAGGTCTCAATGTACTTAGGGCTAAGATGATCGCTAAGTATGACCTTCCGGGCATGGAATTCTCCCAGAACTATCTGTTCTTCTACGACCAGCTGGAGAAGGCTAATCTTTTCCTTCAGGGCGTGATCGATACGAAGGACCTGCCTTTCGAGGACAGGAAGGTTGACTGGCTGTTCTCAAATCCTTTGAGTGACGGCGGTCAGTTTACCGGTGTTTCCAATCTGATAGTGAAGTATGGATTGGTTCCGTCTGATGCGATGCCGGAGACATATCAGTCCAACAACACTTCCAATATGGCGACCCTTCTCAAGCTGAAGCTCCGTGAAGACGGTCTCGATCTGCGTAAGGCATATGCTGACGGTCGCGCCAAGATAGGCAAGGGACCTAAAAAGGATGTGGAGAAGGGACTTAAGACGCTTGATGCGCAGCTTCAGAAGATGAAGGTGGAGCAGCTTTCTGAGATCTACCGTATGCTTGCCCTCTGTCTAGGCGAACCTGTCAAGGAGTTCATGTATGAAGGCAAGAAGTATACTCCTGTCTCTTTCTACGAGGAATTCATCGGAGAGGACCTTGAGAATAACTATGTGATGATCATGAACGATCCTTGCCGCGAATACGGAAAGGTCTATGAGATAGATTATGACAGACATGTTTATGACGGACATAACTGGCTGTATGTCAATCTTCCTGTAGAGCGCATCAAGGAGATGGCGATAGCTTCGATAAAGGATAATACCGCAATGTATTTCTCATGCGACGTGGGTAAGTTTCTTGACAGGAAGAAAGGCGTCCTCGATATCGCGAACTTCGATTATGAGTCGCTGATGGGTGTGACATTCGGTATGGACAAGAAGGAGAGGGTACAGACCCATGCAAGCGGATCTTCTCATGCCATGACACTTATTGCTGTCGATATCTGTGAGGAGACCGGCAAGCCTGTGAAGTGGATGGTTGAGAACAGCTGGGGCCCGTCTTCAGGATACCAGGGATGTCTTATCATGACTGACGAATGGTTCAACGAATATATGTTCCGTCTCGTTGTGGAGAAGAAGTATGTGCCGGCAGATGTACTTGAGATGCTGGAGCAGAAGCCGACCCTTCTTCCTGCATGGGATCCTATGTTTGCACCGGAGGAGTAATCGGAAATGCTTGTCACGATAAAAATCCATCCCTTTGAAACGAAAAGCAGAAAATTAAGGGAAATGCTTTTCTTATTCAAAGGGATGGATTTTTATTACACCGGTCAAGCTTTTTTCGTCCTTTAATCAACGAGGTGCGTGTTTTTATTGTTATATTTGCAGGTTGTAATAGAAAAATATTGAGACATGGCACAGAAACCGTCAATACCAAAGGGCACGAGAGATTTCGGACCGGCTGAAATGGCTGGCCGCAACTATATATTCGATACTATCCGTTCTGTCTTCAAGACATACGGATATGCACCTATCGAGACACCTTCAATGGAGAACCTCAGCACTCTTCTCGGCAAGTATGGAGAGGAGGGAGACAAGCTCCTTTTCCGTATTCTTAATTCAGGAGATGCATTCTCGAAGATCAATTATGACGAATATCGTGTAGAGGGTACAGAAGACGGATATAACAGCAAGGCTCTTTCGCTTAAGGTCTGCGAGAAAGGTCTCCGTTATGACCTTACAGTGCCGTTCGCGCGTTTCGTGGTTCAGCATCAGAATGATATCACTTTCCCTTTCAAGAGATTCCAGATCCAGCCTGTATGGCGTGCGGACCGACCTCAGAAGGGACGTTACAGAGAGTTCTATCAGTGTGATGTCGACGTTATCGGTTCGACATCTCAGCTTAATGAGCTTGAACTTGTACAGATCGTCGACAGAGTGTTCACTTTGTTCGATGTGAATGTGTGCATCAAGATAAACAACCGCAAGGTCCTTACCGGTATGGCGGAGATCTGCGGATTCCCTGACAAGGTTGTGGACATCACTGTGGCTATCGACAAGATCGACAAGATCGGTCTTGAGGCGGTTGAAGCAGAAATGGCTGAAAAGGGACTTACTCCTGAGGCTGTCGAAGTGATCCGTCCTGTACTCACTCTTGCAGGAACTACTGCAGAAAAGATTGCAGTGATGAGGGATCTTATGAACGGCAAGTCCGCTTCAGGACTTGTATCGGAGACAGGTCTCAAAGGTCTTGATGAACTCGAGGAACTCTTCGGATTCATCGGAGCTGCAGGAATACGTCATGAAGTGGAGATCGACCTCTCTCTTGCACGAGGTCTCAATTATTATACAGGAGCGATCTTCGAGGTCAAGGCTAAGGATTTCGCAATCGGAAGCATCTGCGGTGGCGGACGTTATGACAACCTTACCGGTATCTTCGGTCTACCTAACATGTCAGGAGTAGGTATTTCATTCGGTGCTGACCGTATCTATGACGTACTCAAGGGACTTGACAAGTTCCCATCCGAGGTTACTTCTACAACTAAACTTCTTTTCGCCAACATGGGCGTGGATGAGTTGAAGTATCTTATACCTGTCGTCAAGTCGCTCCGTGAAGCTGGAATACCGTGCGAGATTTACCCTGAACAGACAAAGCTCAAGAAGCAGTTCGACTATGCCGACAAGAAGGCTATTCCATTCCTTTCTATTGTAGGAGGTAATGAAGCTGCAGAAGGAATCGTCAACATCAAGAACCTTTCAACAGGAGAGCAGAAGTCATTTGCAAAAGAGGATGTAGCGGCAATGCTGGACTTCCTGTCTTAAGTCGTATCGCTGAAGTACGGTCACGTTTTTTTGAAAATAGTCAAATAAAATTTGCAGTTTCAAAAAATGTCCGTATATTTGCAGTCCAATATCGCGGGATAGAGCAGTTGGTAGCTCGTCGGGCTCATAACCCGGAGGCCGGAGGTTCGAGTCCTCCTCCCGCTACTACCGAGGAAAAGCTGCAAGGTTTTTCCTCTTTTTTTTATTTCAATTCCTATGAAACGCGCTACTATTTCTCTTTTTTGTATTATCGTCTTTAGTCTATCTGCCCTCGCCGGTCCGGCGCAGGTTGGGAGAAGTACCCATGAAAGTCAGGACTATCTGAATTCCGTAAAGATAACTTTCCTGTCATGGTTAAGCGGCAGTACAAAAGTTTCGTATGAAAGAGCTCTTCCTGGTTTGAATCAGAGCGGTGAACTATGTGCAAGTCTGATAAGCGCAGGATATGACAAATACAACAATGATCCGATGGGATTCACAGTACGCTATGGACATAAGTTCTTTACTCCGGACAGGGACGACAAGTCTCTTATGGGATTCTATCTGCGTCCGGAGCTGATGTATTCGCACTATTATTATAATTGTCAGACTTCAGGTCAGCGCGAGTTGGCGAATATGGGTGCACTGCTTGGAACTGTAGGTTATCAATATGTATATGGACGTTTTCTAGCAGATTTCTGGGTAGGTGGAGGTTATGCGGTCGGTAACCCTGCTGAAACCAACTACCACCATGGCTTTGAACTCTGGCATTGGTTCGGCAAGGAAAACAAGAACCTGGCGATGAGCTTCAGCATAAGACTCGGTCTCTGCTTTTAAATATTTGAGCCTACCTTCCAAATATACGGTGGTAAGTTTGCAAATCCGATAAAATGTTGTACATTTGCAGTCCTTTCCGAAAGGGAAGTGAAGACAATACTGTTGCGGGCGTGTTGAAATTGGTAGACAAGCCAGACTTAGGATCTGGTGCCGAGAGGCGTATGGGTTCGATTCCCTTCGCCCGCACAAAAAGAGCTTTAATTCTTAACTGATTAAAAATCAAAGAGTTAGAGCTCTTTTGTTTTTGTGAGGTACAAGAGAGGTACAAAAATTTCGTTAAATTTCCGTACGGTTTCCGGTACAAAGATAAGGTTTTTTGTGCAGTTTTTCGGTATAGTCCCAAAATATCCTACTGAGTTTTTTGTCTTTCGCAAGAAGTTTGTCAGCTGTGATTGCTGACTATTTTATAAGAGAAAAGCCCGCATCAGAGTAGAATCTGATGCGGGCTTCGTCAATAAAATTCAGCAAGTAAAGGGTTACTCTCCCTCTACAGGTGCATCTTCGTCGAGTCTGACCATGGTGAGCATTTCGCCGGATTTTTCGCCGGTTTTGGTGTTGACGAAGAAGTACTTCATGAAGATCTTTGGAGCGGCGGCGTTAGGGGCGCCGTGCTTGTTGTCGTAGTCTTCTTTGATGTCGTACTCCTCTGTTACTGCCTCGAGGACTCCACCAATCTGAACGGCTTTGCTGTAGGCGCGGGTGACACCGTTGGACTGAGGTGCTGAGGCCTGAATGATGAGCTTCAGGTCCTGAACATTCTCGGGTTCGCTCTCAAGCTCGAAGGTGAACTTGGTTGGGGTGAGGGTTACGACGGCCTCGGTTGGAGCTTCAACGCCCTGGAGTGCTGGCGGGTTGGAGAGGGCTTCTCCACCGCAGAAGACAATCCAGTAGTTGAGGCGTGAGTAGAGGTTGGCTCCGGAGATCTTTGCGGATGTTCCGAGAACTGACTTTCCTGCCTGGGTCTG
>JAFYUS010000050.1 GCA_017549505.1 Bacteroidales bacterium
AATTTGCAACCTTCTTTTTCCATTGAACGGATTTAAATGATAAATATTCATCAAGACGTAACTCCTGAGGCGGTTACGTACGTTCTGAAGTGGCGGTAGGGTAAGTTTGGATGGCGTGGCCGCCCGTGGCCTCGTGAACGGAGGGGCCCGCGACGAAGTCGTGGGAGGGATGTAGTCGGAACAAGTTCCGACGGAACCAAGCCAAACTTACCCTACCGCCACTGGTGTCATATAAACAGATTTATGCTTCTTCTTTCTTGCCTTTGAAGAAGCCCAGGATTCCTTTGCCCATAGAGGTGGCGGTACCGGCGAGGACTCCAGGAATGGCCTTGAAGGCATCCTTGAAAGCCTTTATCGAAACCTCGCGCCGCTTGCGGCCGGCGAGGGCATCAGGACCTTCCATCAGGAAGGTCTTCGTCACATAGCCGATCCTGAGGGTAAGAAGGGAGTTTACCGCACCCTGGACTGCAGATTCAGTGACTATACCAGGAATCTTCAGATTTGACAAGGCTCCGGTAAGGGTGACTTCTCCTGCAAGATCGGAGATAACTTCCGAAGTGCAGTACGAAACCAGAGTCGTTGTCAGGATATTGGCATATATCCTGAACATCTGTGCCCTGGTAGGACGGAATCCTGTAGCGAGAACAAGGTCTTCGACCTGTCTGTAATTCATCACGAGGACGACGGTAGTATCCACCAGATTGTTCTGAGATACCGAGGTAATGATGAAGACAGACTTCGCCCACTCCTTCATCTTGGAGTTGATTCCGGAAA
The DNA here is from genome assembly GCA_017549505.1 of Bacteroidales bacterium. Lineage (GTDB taxonomy): Bacteria > Bacteroidota > Bacteroidia > Bacteroidales > UBA932 > Cryptobacteroides. The sequence continues at coordinate 775 of JAFYUS010000050.1, forward strand.
TGCCCATTTCCTTATTGCCGTCGAAACGGAGCTGTACCTCCCTGTCGATCATTGCCTTGAGGCCTTCCACATTGTCTGCACATGAAACAATTTCAGCACGAAGGTCAGCCTGATGCCTGGAACGTTGAGTCTCATCTTCGATATAACCGCAGTTGGATGCAAGCCTCTTTGCAAAAGACTGAAGTTTCTTCAGGTCGTCTGTATCATCGCCCTTCCCAAGCGCCGGGAACTCCGGCGCTGTATGGACCTTTATGATCGGTACCAGCACAAAGATGAATGCAAGCACAAGTACAAGCGCATAGAATGCATATTCGGCGTATGGAGTATGACATATCTCACCGAGCTTTTCAGCGACGGTTATGACATTTCCCATAAGCAGGATGACAAGCACCCCGATGAAAACACCGATGATAAGCAGCAGGTTTCTTTTCATATCCTTTCTTTATATAGGCATGGTCTTTTCACGGAGCCATGAAGCCGTTTCGGTAGGAAGATGAGGAGAAAGGGTGCGGTAAACCCAGTCGTTGTATTCATTCAGCCAGTCCAATGCTTCAGGGCCCAGGAGTTCCGGTACTACAGCTGATGTATCGAAATGGCAGCATGTCAATGTCTCAAAGTCGAGCCAGTCTCCGAACTCGCTCATTCCCGCCTCACGGCACAGGATGATGTTCTCATGGCGCACGCCATGCATTCCCTCCCTGTAGAGAGCAGGCTCATTCGAGGTCACCATGCCCGGAAGGAGCGGCTGCGGGTTGTACTGATACCTTATCGACTGCGGCCCTTCGTGGACGCAGAGATAGTATCCGACACCATGTCCGGTACCATGTCCGAAGTTCCTCATCTTCTTCCATAGAGGCATTCTGGCGATGGAATCTATCTGGCAACCGGCAGTTCCTCTAGGAAAAACTGCCATTGACAGGTCGATCATACCTTTCAGGACGAGAGTATAATCCTCTCTCTCGAGCGCTGTGCACTCTCCCATCGGTATGGTTCTGGTGATATCTGTCGTGCCTGTAAGATACTGTCCGCCCGAGTCGACAAGATAAAGACCGAACGGACGGATCACTGCAGAGCCCTCCTTCGGAGTAGAATAATGCGGAAGGGCTGCGCCCGGTCCGTAAGCTGAGATGTTCTCGAAACTGTTGCCTCGGTATCCCGGAATCTGAGACCGGAACCATGTAAGTTTCTCCGAGGCTTCCCATTCATCCACTTCCCTTCCGGAAGCAACTTCTGTTTCCAGCCAATGCAGGAAGCACTCCATGGCGACTCCGTCGTCGACATGTGTCTGACGGAGGTTCTCTATCTCCGAACTGGTCTTGACAGATTTCTGAAGGATGACAGGAGAAGTTCCGCATACGATCCTCTCTGCAGGATATGAATCCTGGATATATGAGTAGAGGTGATGGTTCAATGTCGAAGGGTCGACAAAGAGCTTTACAGGAGACTGTTCTTCTGTAAAGTCGGACAGACCGAAGAAGACTGCATCATAGTCATCGATGACCACATCATCCATCTCAAGTTCAGCAAAGCTGTCCAAAGTATCGGGATCGTCAGTCATTCCCTTCCTGACAAACCACCTGACACTATCTTGTGACACAAGAAGATAAGATATCACCAACGGGTTATATTCTATATCGTTTCCTCTGACATTGAGCATCCATGCTATCTCGTCAAGAGAGGTCAGAAGGACTCGGTCCACTCCTTCAAGGAGCATCCATTTCCTCAGCCAGGATATCTTCTCTGCACGAGGTGTACCACCGAAAGTGTCTGTATCAAGGGTAGTTATCGGGGTCATAGGTATCTGCGGACGTGATTCCCATAGTTCTTCCAGCATGTCAGGGACATCGACTGTCAGGCCTCCTTCTCCCAAGGCGTCTGCAATCTCCTTCACTGCATCCACATTCCAGCAAAGGCCATCGATGGCCACGGTCTTAGCCTTATCGGAAAGCCACTCTGGTATGCTTACAGCTCCAGGGATCCTTGTCTTATGGAGCTCTACACCAGTACCTTCGAGCTGAGTCAAGGCCTGGATGAAATATCTTGAGTCTGTCCATAGGCCGGCATGGTCACGGGTAATGACCAGGTCGCCGGCTTCGCCTGTGAAACCGCTCAGGAAGTTTACCTGCTGCCATCTTGGAGCAGGATATTCGCTGCTGTGAGGATCGGAACCGCTGACTACCACTGCATCCCAGCCGTTTCTGTCCATCATAGCCCTGAGGGCATCTATTCTTTCTGAAAAAATGTTTGCCATAACTTATATTATGTCTGATATTATTCTATCTGATATGAAAAAACTGTCTTCCGGGATACGGACATTGCCGTTGGAAAGGAGCACCAGATTGCCTATGGCGAAGGCGCGGGAGAGTTCATCCAGGTCACAATGTCCGCGCAGATAGGATTCCGGAATTCCGTCTGATGTCCGGAGTGCCAGCATGATACGCTCCAGCACCAGCTGTTCTTCGGTAAGGTCCTCTCCGTCCTGACATCCGGTCGGATCTTCAAGATACTTACCAAGGTCCGGTTCGTTCCAATACCTGGAAATACCGGTATAACTATGCGCTCCGGGGCCTAAACCTACGTATGGGATATGTCGCCAATATGCGGAATTATGTTTCGCTTCGTAACCCGGAAGAGCAAAGTTGGAGATTTCGTAGTGGGTATATCCGGCATCACGCAACGCCTGACAGAGCATATCGTACTGATGCTCACAAAGTTCCTCGGAAGCTTCCTCCCATCTGCCACGTTCTACCAGTTTTGCGAGCATGCTTCCCGGCTCTACCGACAACTGGTATGAGGATATATGTTTCGGTAGTTTACCGGATGGGGATATGGACAGAGCCTTGTCCAACGTAGCCTGCCACTGCTGGTCTGACAGCTGAGGAAGACCGAAGATAAGGTCTAGGCTGATATTCTCTACACCAGAAGCCTCAAGTATCTCATAGGCCTTACGGGCAGTATCGGCATCATGCCTGCGGTTCATGAACTTGAGTATACCGTCATCAAAAGACTGCACACCCATGCTTATGCGGTTCACCCCAAGAGCAAGCAATCCCTTGACATAGGACTCTCCCTTCTCCACGATATCTTCAGGGTTCACCTCGACTGTAAATTCTTCGTATGGTCCTCCGTGGCCGATTTCATGGAGGGATGAAAGTATTCGTTCAAGAACATGAAGAGGCAGCACCGATGGGGTGCCGCCTCCTATATATAATGTATTTACCTCGTCTGATATCTCGTCCGCACGAAGACTGATCTCATTGACCAGAGCATCTGCAAACTTTTCGAACATAACTTCCTGCTTGAGCGCATCCTCTTTTGAGCGACATCTGCCTGCGACTTCAGAATAAAAGTCACAATATGTGCAGAAACTCCTGCAGAAAGGTATGTGGATGTATATCACGTTATCGGAGCATCATTTCAGCTGAACCGAGCAGGGTCTGCTCAGTATAAGCCTCAACGGTATAGATACCCTTTGTATACTCAGGAATCTCATTGAGATAGATGCTGAGGTCCACCTCCTTGCCCTGATAATCCACTTCACGGGATGCCGAGCAGATCATAGGCTCACCATTTACCTCGAACGTTCTCTGAGTGCTGTTGGTCAGAAGTATTCCTTCAGGATCCTTTACTCTGATATATACTCTTACAGGACCCTTTGGTGCGAGGTCGTTCTCCACGAGACTGAGAGAAGTCATGAGTCTCACCACTCTGCTGCTTCTGTCAGTAACCTTATCGGATGCATTATATGCCTCAAGTCTTATGCCTCTTGCCTTGATTACAGAACCGGCTGCCACCTGACCTGAAAGGCTTTCCACTGTCTTGTTCAGAGCCTCTTCCCTCTTTCTGCTTTCAGCAGCCTCGCGGCGTGCTGCAGCTGCATCAGCCTTAAGTTTCTGGTTCAATGTATTGAGGGAGTCGATCTGGACGATATAGCTCTTCATGATGGTTCTGAGGGTACCGAGTTCCTTCTCATACTGACGCATCTTGCTTCTGTTGGTAGCCTCAGTCTTCTGGATTCTTGCTATAAGCTGAGACACTTCTTCTCTTGAAGAATCGAGCTGTGAATTGATCGAATCATAATCAGAAGACAATGAAGCATAGTCATTCTGGAGCTCGACCATCTGGGCTGTAAGCTCTTCCTTATCTATCGTAAGTTCCTTTACCAGAGATGTCTTCTGATACCAGATGTATGCAAGCGCGCCTGCGAGAAGCACGGCTACAGCTATCAGGGCATACATGATTTTTTTCAGAGTGTTGTTTTCCATACAATATATCAATTAGTTTGTTCGTGGGCATCCTTGGTCCAGGATGGCAATACACATGTGCAAAGATAGTAAAATATCGGATTTTTCGTATATTTGTGACCCGTCCGACCAGATGGACCATGTTTTACAAGCAAAAATGACGCCATGAAATATTTTATCAGATCCGTTAAGTACTTCTTCTATTTCGCAATACTGACAACCCTCATCATCCTCGCACTTGTTCTGATCGGAGCAGTGGAAGGAAATATCGAAAGCATATTTGAAGACGGATACAGTTCCCTCTGGAAGATTGCCGCATTCTTTATCATTGTGGCATCCGTATATCCGAAGTTCGGTTTCGTCAGAAGACAACTGGAGACATCAGAAGACTGGGACACCGTGAAGGAAAAGGCAAAGGCATATTTCGATGAAAAGCCTTTCGTTGTGGAATCCGAGACCGAGGACTGTCTGACATTCAGACGCAGAGACGTCATCGGAAGACTGACAAAGATGTGCGAAGACCGCATAACTGTCAGCAGGACCGATGACGGATATTTCATGGAAGGACTAAGGAAGGATGTCTTCCTTTACTCTTCCGGCTTGTTGAGCATCTTGGCAGCCTCTGACAACGCAGAGTAGAAATCTTCGCCGAAATAACGTTCTATAGGTTCGCGCAGGAATTCATATACGCGGACCTTATCTTTTTTACCTTTGGCGAACGCATCCTGGCAGATATGCCACCTATGCAGGTTCAGGGCTCTCATTCCATTTCGGAGAGTCGTTATTCGGATAGGATAAAGCCAGCATGATATCGGCTTGCGGAAATCTCCCTTACCCTGGAACCAACATCTCTCCATCGAACAGAAACAGTTGCCGTCTTCATCGAAAATCGTATAGGCACACTCCTCACTTCCCGGCACCAGTGGAGTGACCATATCACCGTCCATGTCGATTTCATAGAATCCTTTACGGGCAACTGCGGCGCGGCCTTCCTCTGACATTATCGGAGAAAATATATGGTAGTTCTTTTCGATAGCTTCCGCTTCACATTCCTCCATCGGTGCTCCACTGTCTCCTATTACACAGCAGCAGCCCTTGCATTTCTCATAGTCACATGCAAAATACTCGGTCAGAATCTCCTCTGACACAAGACAATCGTCTATTTCTATTATTGTTCCGTGATACATATCTATTTCTTGCTGACAATATATTCTACTCTGGTTCCTTCATTAAGCTTTGAAATGATGGTCTTCACCTTTTCCGGTGTCACCGATTTTATCCTGGCATCATGGTTTGTAGTGAAATCCTTTCCGGCAAGATGTCTTCTGGAAATTACGTTAAGCCAATAGAAAGGGACCTTCATCTCCATCTCGAGACCGGTCTTCAACTGAGCCTTGAAGGCTTCTACATCCTCTTTGGTAACCTCCACACCCTGAGTACCCGAAAGTACGGAACGGACTATATTCAAAGCCTCAATTGTTCCGGTATGCTGCGTGTCCGAGGAGAATCCGTTCTCCGAAACCTCATTCAGTGAAATGTGGATATTCATCCTTTCATTCGGATATATCCTGCATTCATGAGACAAGGTCAGGTACATTCCGGTATCCGCTATAGCATCTGAAAGATTCTTCTTAAGCACCATTGCAGCCACTTCAGCTGCCATCAGATTGTCTGCAGTCAGGGTAAACGGTAAAGAAAGTGCTATATCCACACTGCTACTTTCTCCTTCCACAGTATAAGTAGACCATCCAGAAGCCGGCTGATATCTTACAAGAGGCTTTCTGAAGGCGATATCTGTAACCTCGAATTCACCGGCATACTTCAGCATCTTCTTCTTGAGGACGGCAGGATCCACATCTCCAAGAATTATCAGCACCCCATCGTTTGTCTTCTGAAGAATGTTCTGATAGAACCGGTCCGCCTTCTTCGCCAGATCGGGAGACAGCCTGTCAAGCATCCTGTATGAAACATGATCATAATCCGGACACATTATCTCGTTCACCTTGGCTACCATCTCAGCCGGAGTGCCCTTTCTCAAAGCATTGCGCAAAGGCTCGCATGATTCATAATACTTGACTGCATTCTCATCAATCCTCCTGTCGTATAATGCAGAAAGAAGGGAATTCATCATGAAATCCATCTTGTCATCATCGACAGATCCGCTTATCATCGTTGCATTCAGAGCCGTATGAACATCCAAGGACATACCTTCGGAAGCAAGCACGGCAATGAATTCATCCGCCGGCATACCACATATCCTGCTGAGCAGGAAATAATCAGAGACATAACCGCCTTCACCTTTGGCCAGATCAGTGATGGAACTGAATCCTCCGTTGAGAGCAAGCGTATAATACAGTCTCCTTCCTGTCGGCATGCGACGGTATACCACCTTGAATCCGTTGGAGAATGTCCATTCCAATCCCTTGGACATATGATCAGGCTTTTCCACCACCTTCAGTTTCGGACCGTCATAAAACTCAAACGGCAATATATCATCTGAAGAATATGTCTTTCTCGTGAACTCTTTTGCAGACGACCAGTTTTCCTTCACGATGGCTCTGAGAGAATCCTCCTGCATCGGATGGGTATATGACACTTCCAGATTCCTTTCAGGGTCAAGCAAGGCTGACGATATGCTGTTGAACAGACGCAGCTCGGTCGAGTCCGCAAGCACACGACCGGCCAGAAAATCAACCTTTGTCTTCAAGGTCGCAAGACTTCCGTTGTAAAGAAAAGCCGCCACGCATCTGTCTACATATTCAGAATTACCGACCGAAGGAACCAGAACCTGCTCCTTAAGATCATCCATAGCTATCCTCTTCATCCTCATCAGGTCACGAACATCCGTGCGTCCTGCATCTATCCTGCCTATTTCCTGAGATACCAGTCTGACAGCCTTGGCAAAGTCTTTTCCGTCTACCGAAACTGTCACCATAAAGGCCTCATCGCCGGCAGACTGAACGCTCGTCCTATGTCTGCTCACAACTTCAGCATATGGGACTCCGTTCTCTCTGAGACTTCTCTTTACATATTCTTCAGCAACCATTCCCAACTCGGACATGAAATTTTCATATATGGCCGGCTGGACTGTATTCATATACTCCTTCGGGGTCCTTGACGAGTTCCAGACAGCTGTAAAGGTAGACAGACCTTCATGTGAGCTCGGAAGCTGCACATATCTGGCCGTGTCCCTTTCCTCCCATACGTATTCCTTTCGGGCTGATGAAGGCACATTAGGAGTCATATATGAAATCATCTTCAGCTTGTCGGCTACAGCTGTTGCGTCCACATCACCGGCTATCACGACAGCCTGATCGGACGGGGCATACCACTTCCTGATGAATTCATCCTCAGTTGTACTTATTCTGTCCACCATGTCAAGAAGCATCAGCAAGGCAGAATCAAGGACTGCAGGTTTTGAGAGCGTCACATCATGAAAATGGAATTGGGTAGCATTATTGGAAACTGTAACAAAGCCTTCCTTTCCGGGAGTCACACCATGAGACGAGAAGAATTCCTGTACAGAAATTCCTCCGCTACGAGGCAGGACGGTCAGTGCATCTCTTGCGACCGACACAGCTCTATACGATGCTGTATCGGCTATATTTTCTGCTCCTGTCTTCTGCACCAATGCAAAGTCTGCCATTCCTTTGATCGTAGGATTGGAAACTATATAGTATGATGTACCATTGGGAAGAACCCCTGTCTTCACAGCCTTATCAGGAGAAAGCACCGGAAGATCCTGGGCGGGCATGATTATTGCGGATAAAAGCCCTGCCACAAATAAAAGCAATCGCTTGCTGTGTGAATTTTTCATAAAAACCATATCATTTGCAAAATTACGACTTTTTTTTCCTACTTTTGCAACCTTATGAATTTAAAGCAATTAATTTATTAACAACAGATCATACTTATGAAGAAGATTTTCCTTTTGTTTACAGCTGCCGTTCTGTCGGCAGGAATGGTGTTCGCTCAGGACATCAATCAGGCAACAGAAAATTACAACAACGGTGCAATGGAACTCAACATGGGCAACAATGATGCTGCCATCACTTACTTCCAGACCGCACTCGAAATGGCTGAGGCTCTTGGCGAAGAAGGTGCTGAAGTAGCAGCAAACTGCCGTAACATCATCCCTGCCATCTATCTTTCATCAGCAAAGGAGCAGATCAAGGCTGAAAACTATGATGCAGCTGTAGAGCAGCTTAACAAGGCAATCGAAGCTGCCGGCAAATACGAGAATCCAGAGGTTGCAGACGATGCAAACGCACTTATGCCACAGGTATACCTTTCAAAGGGTAACGGTTTCCTCCAGGCAAAAAACTTCCCTGAAGCAGAGGTTGCATATCAGAAGGCTATCGAGCTCGACGCTACAAACGGAATGGCTTACTTCCGTCTCGGACAGGTTCTCGCTTCGCAGAACAAGGTAGCTGAGGCTGAAGCTGCATACGTACAGGCTGCCGCTAACGGTCAGGAGAAGAATGCAAACAAGCAGCTTTCTACAATGTTCGTAAAGCTCGCTCAGGCTGCTTCAAAGGCAAAGAAGTATTCTGAAGTAATCGAATACGCAGCAAAGTCAAACCAGTATCTTGAGAACGCAAACGCATACCGTTTCGCAGCAAGCGCTTCACAGCAGCTTGGCAAGAACGATGACTGCATCGCAAACTATGTGAAGTATCTTGAGCTCAGCCCTAATGCAAAGGACGCAGCTGGCGTGAAGTTCACTATCGCAGCTCTTTATCAGCAGGGCGGTGACAAGGCTAAGGCTAAGGAGTACTATCAGATGGTTTCAACAGACCCTCAGTACGGCCCAAGCGCTCAGGAGCAGCTCAAGACTCTCTAATCAACGATGAGACAACTCGAACTGCTTGCTCCGGCAAGAGATATACAGGTCGGCATCGCAGCAATAGACTGCGGTGCCGATGCTGTGTATATAGCCGGTCCACAGTTCGGAGCACGTCAGGCAGCCGGAAATACAGTCGAAGACATCCGCCAGCTCTGCCTGTACGCGCATAAGTTCGGAGCACGTATCTTTGTAGCTCTGAACACAATATTATATGATGACGAACTGGAGGCGGCATACAGGCAGATGCTTGATGTCCAGGATGCAGGAGCGGATGCACTGATCATTCAGGACCTCGCGGTCCTGGAGATGGCCAGAAACGGCATCGGAAACCTGAAGGAAGACATCCGCATCCCTCTCCATGCATCCACCCAATGCGCCATCAGAACCCCTGAACAGGCCATATTCCTTGAAAGTCTCGGATTCTCGAGACTTATTCTCGAAAGGGAACTTTCTCTTGAACAGATACGCGCGATCCGCGAAGCAGTCACATGTGAACTGGAGTTCTTCGTACACGGAGCGCTGTGCGTCTGCTACAGCGGACAATGCTATCTTTCTGAAAAGATAGCAGGACGCAGCGCCAACAGAGGAGCATGCATCCAGGCATGCCGTTCCCGCTACGACTTAACCGATGCATCGGGAAAGATATTGGTCAAGGACAAGGCACTGCTATCCCTCAAGGACTACAACCTGAAGAACCGTATCGGAGAGCTTGCAGAAGCAGGTATAACCTCGTTCAAGATAGAAGGCAGGCTCAAGAACATATCCTATGTCAGGAATGTAGTCAGAGACTACTCCCTCTCCTTGGACCAGCTTGTCGACAAAAACCCTGACCTGTATGAGCGTGGCTCATACGGAAAGGTTACAGGCGGCTTTGTCCCTGATACAGCCAAGACATTCAACAGAGGATATACAGAACTGTTCCTTGACGGGAAACGTGGGAAATGGGCTGCCATGGATGCAGCGAAATCCATGGGAGAAGAGATTGGAACAGTAACATCTCTCAACCACGACAAGTCTGTCCTTACCTTACGGTTCTCGCGTAGAAGTACCGCCATCAACAACGGAGACGGATTTTCATTCGTCTCGAAGAAAGGAGATGTCTGCGGCTTCAGAGGAGATGTCTGCGAAGGGAATGTCATCAGATGCAAGAGCATACCTGATATATTCCCAGGTGCAGTCATCTACCGCAACATAAGCGCCGCCTTCGAAAGGGAACTGGAAAGGAATTCATGCGTGAGGATGATTTCCGTCAAGGCGGATATTGAATTCTGTCATCTTGAATCAGGATGGTCTGTCCGGGTGTCGGCAGAAAGCGAAGACGGCCGTATGGTTTCATGTACATATGAAGCCGGAGATCAGGTGGCAAACAACCGCGAAAGGATGCTTGAGATGATCAAGGGACAGATAGGCAAGAACACCGGAATGTATGCATTTTCTGTAAGAAGTGTCGTTGAATCCGATGATCTCCCATTCATGAGTGCATCGTTTCTCAATTCAGTCAGACGCGACCTTGCGGAAAAGCTGGACTTGATGCCATGTGCCAGCAAAGATCTCCTCCTGAGGGATATAAGGAAAGTTGACAAGGGCGTATGCTACGTCCCTCAGAAGAAGACCAGCTACAAAAACAACATATCAAACCGGTTATCTGAAACCGTTTATCTCTCATGCGGGGCCGGCTCGGCCGAACCCGCATATGAACTGGATCATATCAGCGACGCCGAACTCATGAGGACGAAATACTGCGTCAGGTATGAACTCGGAATGTGCCCGAAACATCACGGATGCAGGAATTCAGGCCCTCTTTACCTGCTCAATAACGGGCAGAGGTTCGTGTTGAACTTCGACTGCCGCAACTGTGAGATGACCTTGAGCGAAGCCTAGCTTTCCACAATTTCGAAGGTCAGGTCCACATCACCGAAAGGCCATGACTCACCGTTACACTCATCAAACCAGTCATAGGCCAGTTTTCCTCTCCACACGATATCATCACGCTCATTCAGCGGCAAGGTTATCTCCACACCATAACTCTTTCCTGCAACAAATACCTTTGCCTTGCTTGTCCATTCAGTCTTCGTTCCCCCGTCATCTTCGGTTATCATGAGCGCACATGCATCTGCCTTCTCCGACCAGTCAGACATAAGCAGGGCATTGAAATTCTGCGGTACACCGACATGCTTTCTCTTCACCACTATCATGAAATCCGTAACTGTCGGGCTATATAATCTCAGTTCCGCTTCGGTCGATGCCGTAAAGTCTTCAAGGTATCCTATCTTGACGAAGAACTCCGACGCTCCGGCGAACCATGAATCGTAGTTTCTGTTCATGGTGAAATCCTTGAGGACCAGGGTTCTGAGTCCTGACCTGGTTTCTCTCCGGGAGGTATTCTTCGGATTGACAATGATGGCACCGCCTCCTTCGCCCCAATCCGGATCTTCCCGTCTCAACATCTCCAGTGAGGTATAGCCGGCATCATCATTCCTGTTGACGACCCAGACAGGGACCTCTTTTGCCATTTCCTCATCTACCACAATCTCTTCAACGTGGCGGGAACCATCATCTTCAACCGTTAATCTGTAACCTATGTTTGCGGATGCGCCATCTTCAGGATCGAATGTCACCACAGGCATGGTACTGCCATCCCAATCCTCCGAAAACGGCCAATATATCTGTACATCGGAATCTGTCAACGCCTTAAGGAAACTGTCAGGATCCATAGAAAGTGCCTTCGTTGCAGCCATTGACCTTACCTGTTCGTCTATCAGTTTCCACAAAGGCTTCACATACGACTTGCCTGAACGGGTTTCGCTGTTGTCACCCACTCCGGTTCCAGGCGCTTCAAAAAGATTCCTCATGGTGTATTCTTCGTCATACCCGTTCGAAGACGAAGACGTCACCGCATCATGAACCTCCTCCATCTGCATGGTATGCAACGGAACCATGGAAAGGATTTCAGCCACCTCATCCAGACGAACCATCGGTATGTCTTCTTCCGGGGGAAACTCCTTTACTTCATTATAAGTAACTTCACAGGAAACTGCCAGAACTGCCGGCAGCAACATGCATACGAACATTGCCTTCTTCATACTCCAAATCATATTTATTATTTTTTACGCTTTATGGTATGCTTAATTTTCAGCATAGCAAGATTTACTTCTATTGTAGTTTCGGTATCACTAGCTTCTGTATTTTCAGTAATTATCTGAGATATTATATCTCCACACTTCCTGCCAAGTTGTTGTTGCTGGACATCATCATCTATTTCAGATAATAAACTGAGATTTCTTGACAGTTCCCTAATTTTAGCAAAAGCTTCTATTATCAATATAGTGGTGCTTGTTGCTACAGGACTTTTAAGTATAGTGGCCAACATATACAGCCCTTTCTCTGTAAAAACTTTCAGATTATATTTCGTATGCTGTCCCCTACCTAATTTGTCTAGGGTCGAAAATTTCGACCTTAAACATGACGACTCTTCTGAAGTCAATTCAATAACATAACCGTCAGGAAACTTATCTGGATTATTCCTTTTATGAAAATCTTATCTTCAACCTCTGATATCTTCAAACCAGGTTCCAACAAAACAGTTTTTTCCATACCCGTAATCTTTTCTGCAAAGTTGAGGAGGATTATCCGCATACCGAAAAAGTATGCGGATAATTTCAAAAATCGCCCTTCCAGATATCTAGAAAGGCGATTCTGCATCAAAAATTTGTTCAATTTTTATAAAAAATCAAACAAATTGTTCCACGGATTGTTCTACAAACAGCACAAACTCAGACAGGTTGAGTGCAGGATTTACCCAAGCCGTTGAGCGGCGGGAAAGTGTTCTGAAGGGCCTTCAATGGGGTTATGCCCGCTCAACGGTCGAAATTTCCTGCCGTTGAGCGACGGGGAACCACCTAGAACCAAGTCCAGGGCAATATCTCCCGCTCAACGGCTTTGCTTGTAGTATTTTTCAGGGCGATGCTTGGCCTGCCGCTCAGCAAAATGTCATGTTATTTCTTGAGGAATAACCAGAGACAAAGACGGAGACCAAGGTAATCATTACTGCGGTCAGGCGAGTTGCTGCAGCTGCAGCTAGCGGCGGAAGGAGATGAAGCGGTCACGGTCGGAGAGATCGCGGATGATTTCAACGTCGTGCAGGCCGGCATCTCGGAAGAGGCCGGCCGTCTGAGGGCCGAGAGCCTCATTGATTTCGACTATGCCATATCCGCCAGGTTTCAGCAAGGCAAGCGCCCACTGAGAGATGGCACGATAGAACACAAGAGGATCATCGTCAGAGACAAAGAGAGCAAGATGTGGTTCATGATCGAGCACATTGGAACGCATGAACTCCTTCTCCTTATCCATCACATACGGAGGATTGCTGACGAGGATGTCATACTGAAGGGAAGATCCTGCGCTCCGCTCAGGATGACAAAGGGTGCCAAGATGAGAGATAGAATCAGGACCGGCAAGTACATCAGCCTTGACAAAAACCGGAGGCACAGCACCCGTACGGGCAATATCTTCTGCAAAATCCTGCAAAGAAGCCACCCCCAGCGCCCCATCAGATATATCTACAGCCGTAACCTCAACTCCAGGCATCTCCAACGCTAATGTCCACGCTATACACCCACTTCCAGTGCAGAGGTCCAGAATAGTCTCTGATCTGGAATTTGGTGTCTGGTATTCCTTGCCGTTGACTTCATCGATGGGAGTACGGGTTGCCAAGGATGCGGAAATGGCATTTGGCCACCCCCGGCCAGGGGGAGGGGCCCACGAAGTGGGAGGGGGCCATTGGAGCATTTGGCAATTCGTACGATTCGAAAGCACCTCGCGACATAGCAATTCAGTTTCGGGACGAGGGATGAGGACGTCTGGAGTGACGCGGAACTGACGGCCGTAGAAATCGGCAACGCCTGTAACGTACTGAAGGGGCTCGCCTGCAGCCATCCTCTCAAAGGCTGTCATGGCAACAGACGCATCAGCATCGTCGACTTCGTACTCGGGTTCGATGATATGCGTATGCCTCTTCGTACCTAGCAGATGCTCCAGATACGCAAAGACCATCTCCCGTGCCTCCCTTTCAGGATAAACACCAGAAATCACCTCCACTCCTTTACCTATCAACCGCGTCAACAACATATGGACTTCGTTTTAGACTAATATTTATTACGTGAATTGTTGTTTCTGATGAATGGAGGAGACATGCCACCCCCGGGGTCCCCGAAAATCTGTTGATTTTTGGGGTGTTGATCGGCTAGGGGGGATAGCCCTCGAAGAGGGCAGGGGGTCTCCGGAATTCACGGAAACAACAATTCTGTCTACGAATTTTCTATAATCGTAGTAAGGAAGTCGGTCATGGAAAGACCTGCGGCACGGACCATCTGAGGTACGAGGGATGCCGAAGTCATGCCCGGTATGGTATTGACTTCAAGGAAGTAGAGTCCTTCCTCGGAAGCGATGTAGTCTACACGTACAAGACCAGCACATCCAAGATGAGCATAGATCTTCTTCGAAACCTCCTGAATCTCATCACGAAGAGAATCAGGAATCTGTGCAGGACAAACCTCGCGGCTGTGGCCATTGTACTTGGCCTCGTAATCGAAGAACTCGTTCTCGGTAATGATCTCGATAACCGGCAGAGCCACATTCTCATGACCATTGAAATATACGGCACATGTGAGCTCGCGGCCGACAATCGCACTCTCTGCCATAACGGTATTTCCTTCGGCAAAAGCAGCATCAACTGCAGCATCGAAATCCTCAACCCTCTTCACCTTGGTAACACCGAAACTGCTGCCGCCATCTGTAGGCTTCACGAACATCGGCAGTCCCAAACGTTCTACAGCCTTCCGGGCAAGTCCTTCTGCTGATTCACCTTTCCTTACAAACATATCTTCTGCACACTTGACGAAATCCACATCCTTCAGATAGCTCTTGCATGAGAACTTATCGAATGTGATGGCTGCTACAAAAGCATTACATCCGCTGTGAGGCACTCCGATCATCTCAAGATAACCCTGCATGAGACCGTTCTCACCCGGAGTTCCATGCTGCATGATGTAGGCATAATCGAATTTGACCTTCTGTCCTGCAACAACTGCAGAGAAATCTGTCTTATCTACAGACGGACGTTCGCCTTCAGGAATAACCACCCTTTCTCCGCCACCACGACGGTAGGCTCTTACTGACCATTCGCCGAAACGGGCGAACATCTCATACACATCATATCTCTCTCCATCTATCTGAGATGCAGTAAACTCACCGCTACGCACCGACACTTCCCACTCGGAAGAATCGCTGCCATATATAACTACTACTGACTTTATCATCTTTGCCATTTGCATTTCTTCATACACTTAATCTATGATTCACGGAGGTCGGGTGGTGGTTCAGAAAACCGTGGCCGCCCGTGGCCTCGTGAACGGTCGGGGCCCACCGCAGGTGGGAGGGATTCAGTTTTCTGAACCACTACCCGACCTACAAAGCACTAGATTAAAAATACTCCTCTTCTTCAGAAGTTGTTTCCACCGCATCCGCATCGCTGCCGTCGCAGTTGAGATTAAGCTCGATACCCATCGGCTTGACGAAACGGTCCGTCTCATAGACTCCGAGCGTACCGTCCTGAAGCACCTTCTGCATGAAGATACCCCAGATAGGAAGCGCCATGTTCGAACCTCCTCCGAGGGAGAGCGATTCGAAATGGACCTGACGGTCTTCGGCACCGACCCACACTCCGGCCGTAAGCGACGGAGTATATCCTATGAACCATCCGTCAGACTGGTCGTTTGTGGTACCGGTCTTGCCGGCGATCTCGCCTTTAAGACCGTATTTGGTCCTCAGACGCACACCTGTACCGCTGTTCACGACTCCCTGCATCAGGTTTGCCATGAGATATGCTGTGTAGTCGCTGATCGCTTCCTTCTTCTTGTTGTTGAATTCTCCGAGCACGTTACCCATGCTGTCCTCTATTCTTGTGACGAATATCGGCTCTACATATACACCCTTTGAAGGGAAGGTGTTATATGCAGATACCATCTCATAGACAGATATGTCTGCCGAACCGACGCAAAGAGGATTCACGGCATCAAGATAACAGCCGACTCCCATCTTCCTCATCATCTCCACCATGGCCTCAGGGCCGTACTGCTTCATCAGATATGCGGAGATATTGTTGGAACTCTTGGTAAGTCCCCATTTGAGAGTCACGGTCTGTCCGATCCATTCGTCCTTGTCGGTACTCTTAGGAGTCCATGTGGTATCGCCCACCATGAAGGTCTGAGGCACGTTCACGACCTTGTCGCAAGGGCTCATGCCTTCCTGCATCGCAAGGGTATAGAGGAAAGGCTTGATGGTCGAACCTACCTGACGCTTTCCCTGACGGACATTGTCATATTTGAAATATCGGTAGTTTGGTCCTCCGACATACGCCTTGATGTGTCCGGTATTCGGTTCGATAGCCATGAATGCGGCACGAAGGTGGCCTTTGTAATACTTGATAGAATCGTCCGGAGTCATCACGGTATCGATGTAACCTTTCTTGTTCCATGAGAACAGACGCATCTTCACAGGCTCCGAGAAACTCTTGATGATGTCCTTTTCCGAAGAGCCGTTCTTCTTCATTATGCGGTAACGGTCGCTCCATCTGCGGGCCTGCTTCATGAGCATGTCAATCTGCTCCTGGCTCACGTCGCTGGCAAAAGGTTTCTTTCGGTTCCACCTCACGTGGCGGTCGAAAGACTTCTGAAGGTCCTTGCCAAGATGCTCTGCAACAGCTTCTTCCGCATACTGCTGCATCTTGTAGTTGATTGTGGTATAGATTCGGAGACCGTCCTTGTCAAGATTGTATTTCGAGCCGTCTGCCTTGGTGTTCTTGTTCAGCCATCCATAAAAAGCGTCGTCTGCCCACAGGAGCGAGTCAACTACATAGTCCTCATACTGGTTGTAGGAAGAACGCTTTGGCTCCTTTGCATTCATCGTGCGACGGAGCATGTCGCGGAAGTATGGTCCGATACCCGCATTATGGTCCTGGACCTGATATGAGAGAGTTATAGGAATCTGCTGTATGGAATCACGCTCAGCCTTGGTCAGGAACCCGTTCTGTTCCATTCTTGAGATTACAAGATTCCTTCTCTGAAGAGACCTTTCAGGATTGAGCGCAGGGTTGTATCTGGTCGGTTTGTTGACCATTCCCACAAGGGTTGCAGCTTCTTCCACGGTCAGATCTATAGGAGCCTTCGAGAAGAATGTCTGGGCCGCAGCCTTGATTCCGTATGCATTGCTGCCGAAGAAGACCTGATTCATGTACATGTTCATGATTTCGTTCTTGGTGTAGCTGCGCTCAAGCTTTACTGCAGTCACCCACTCCTTGAGCTTGGTCCAGACCATCTTGAACTTGGAACCTCCCATATCTTCACGTGGATAAAGAGTCTTGGCAAGCTGCTGGGTTATGGTACTTCCTCCTCCCTGGCTCGAACTTCCTCCAAGAACGGTCTTCACAAGAACTCGTGCCAGACTTTCGAAGTCGATGCCCGAATGCTTGTAGAAACGCGAATCCTCGGTTGCTACCGCTGCGTTTACAAGATTCGGCGACAGCTCTTCATAGCTGACGTATGACCTGTTCTCGATGTGGAATGTAGTCAGTATCTCGCCGTCCTCGGCAATCACCTGTGTGGCGAGCTTGCTGTCAGGATTTTCAAGTTCTTCGAAAGACGGAATGTCTGCAAATGCCCATACAAGACCTATGAGCGAAAGGACAAGAAGTACCGGAACCGCGAAAAGGATCCAGAACCATCTGATTATTTTCTTTTTTGTCGCGTCTGTCATAAACAATATATGTTGAACAGAAATTTACAATTTTGTCACCTTTAGGTGACCTTTTATATAGAGGTGTTTAAGCAGACAAAAGTAGCAACAAAATTTGGAAAATTGCCCCAAAAGTGGCTTACTTTGCACTTTCTTTTGAAAAAACGGAGGAACTGAGCATGAAGGAAGGACAGAATCTTGTAATTGTAGAGTCTCCGGCCAAGGCTGGAACAATTCAGAAATATCTAGGAAGCGATTATATCGTAAAGTCGAGTTTCGGACATATCAGAGATCTTCAGGACAACGAGCTGAGCATTGATGTAGACAACGGATTTGCGCCTCAGTATGTGATACCTTCAGACAAGAAGAAGGTGGTGGCAGAGCTGAAGAAGGCTGCAAAGGAAGCATCCATGGTATGGCTTGCATCCGATGAAGACCGTGAGGGAGAGGCCATTTCATGGCACCTGTTCGAGACCCTGGGTCTCAAACAGGAAAATACCAGACGTATCGTCTTTCATGAGATCACCAAGCCGGCCATCCTGAATGCGATTGCAAATCCGCGTGAGATCGACATGAGTCTGGTGAATGCCCAGCAGGCACGCCGTGTCCTGGACCGTCTCGTCGGATTCGAGCTGTCGCCTGTACTCTGGAGGAAGATACAACCGAAGCTCTCGGCAGGAAGGGTCCAGTCGGTGGCTCTCCGCCTTGTGGTCGACAAGGAAAGGGAAATCCTCGGCTTCAACAGCGAGCAGTATTACAGGGTGGACGCAATCTTCCATCCGGAAGGAACCCCTGAAAAGACTCTTGTAAAGGCGACCCTCGACAGAAGGTTCCCCGACCTGGAATCTGCACAGGAATTCCTCCAGAGGTGCATAGGTGCATCATTCGCCATCTGCGGCATAGAAAAGAAGGAAGGAACACGTTTCCCTGCCGCTCCGTTCACGACCTCGACCCTCCAGCAGGAGGCATCAAGGAAGCTGAGAATGTCGGTAAGCCAGACCATGAGCATAGCTCAGAGACTTTACGAGCACGGACTCATCACATACATGCGTACCGACTCGACAAACCTCTCGTCACTCGCCATCAACACCGCAAAGAATTTCATCTGCGACAATTTCGGACCTGAATATTCGAAGGTAAGACAGTACAAGACAAAGGCCAAGGGAGCACAGGAAGCCCACGAGGCGATACGTCCGACATACATAGAGAACACTTCCATCGAGGGTACTCCTCAGGAGCAGAAGCTATATGAACTTATCTGGAAACGCACCGTGGCCTCACAGATGGCCGACGCACGCGTCCTCAAGACCGACATCAAGGTATCTTCTGACAAAGGAGAGGAGAAGTTCAATGTACAGGCGACCCAGGTTCTGTTCGACGGATTCCTGAAACTTTACATGGAAGGCACTGACGATCCTCAGCAGGACGACGAGACAGTGATCCTGCCTCAGATGAACATCGGAGACAGGATGTTCGACAAGGAAATCACTGCAGAAGGCAAATTCACTTCGGCTCCGTCGAGATATTCTGAAGCTACTCTTGTAAAGAAACTGGAAGAGCTCGGCATCGGCCGACCTTCAACATATGCCCCTACCATTTCAACCCTCACAAAAGGACGAGGATATATCGTCAAGGGAGACAAGACCGGAGAGAAACACCAGGTGACCAACCTCATCCTGAAGAACGGCACAATCAAGCAGACATCCAAGACCGAGACAGTCGGATCGGAAAAAGGAAGGCTTCTGCCTCAGGACATCGGAATGATCGTCACAGACTACCTCGTAAAGAACTTCCCGGACGTCCTGGACTACAAGTTCACAGCAAACGTCGAGGAGGAATTCGACAAGATCGCTGACGGAGACATGGTATGGAACAGCGCCATATCTGCTTTCTACGGACCGTTCCATACAAAAGTACAGGAAACCCTCAGCAACAAGGAATACAGCAACGTAAGCCGCGAACTCGGCGTCGACCCGAAGGACGGACAGCCGCTGGTGGCACGATTCGGACAGTATGGTCCTTACGTGCAGAAAGGCGATGGCGAGAACAAGCAGTATGCAAGCCTTGCACCGGGGCAGCTTATAGAAAGCATCACACTTGAAGAGGCTCTCAAGCTTTTTGAACTTCCTCGCACAGTGGGTCAGTTGGGCGGTATAGACATCATCTGCACGAAGGGAAGATTCGGTCCATACATCAAATACGGCGACAAGAACATTTCCATGCCTAGAGGCACCGACCCTCTTAAAATTGACCTTGATTCATGCATAAAGCTCATTGAGGACAGCCTGAACAAGAAGACAGGAGGAATCATAGCCGAGTACAAGGACAGCGACATCCAGGTGATAGAAGGAAGCTACGGACCTTATATCAAGCATGGGGGAAGCAACTACAAGATTCCGAAAGGAACTGACCCTTCTACGCTTACAGAAGAAAACTGTAAGGAAATAATAGCCTCATCAGAACCTACAGGACGTAAAAAAAGACGTAAGTAATATTAAGAACTGTAAATTTTCGACCGCGTTTTTTGACATTTTAATAATTGTCATTAAATTCGCGGTCGAATTTTGTTATAAACTGTCAGCTATGTCAAACTATCAGATTGATCAGATCGACCAGAAGATACTTTCTTATCTGGTAAAGAATGCAAGAATGCCGTTCCTCGAAATCGCACGTGAGTGCAACGTATCGGGAGCAGCCATCCATCAGAGGGTCAAAAGGTTGGAAGCCAACGGTGTCATCACCGGATCACGTCTTCTCGTGAAGCCTCAGGCCCTTGGTCTCAACGTATGCGCTTATGTAAGCGTATCTCTTTCGGAAGCCAACAAGTATCCCGAGGTGATTGAGTCATTCAAGAAGATCTCAGAAGTTGTGGAATGTCATTTCGTAACCGGAAAGCACAATCTTCTTGTAAAGATCTATTGTTTCGACCATGACCACCTCATGCAGGTGCTCCTGAACACGATCCAGAAGATACCTTATGTACAGCAGACCGAAACATTGATTTCGCTCGACCAGGCCATCGAGCGTCAGGTATGGGTCAAGGAGTATCAGAACACAAGTTTCTCGGCAAGCGTCAAGAAAAAGAAGAAAGAGACAAAATAGCTCGCGCAAGAAGCAGGTCATCCTGCGTAGTGATCTTTATATTAAACCTCTCCCCCATGACGTAGGAGAGGTTTTTTCCGTATTTTTCAACCACCGAAGCATCATCCGTAAAGGCCGTATCATATGCCTGAGAATAGGCTTCCTTGATGATTTCGGAATGAAATATCTGCGGAGTCTGGGCACCGAACAGCACCGAACGGTCGACCGAGGCACCAGGGATGGTCACAAGCTGACCGTCCTTGCTTTCAAGGACCTTCATTGTATCGACACATGGTATCACAGGGATAAGGGCCTGGATGCTTTCAGCACTCTCGAACATACTTGCAACCAGTCCTTCCGACACAAGGGGGCGCACTCCGTCATGTACGGCCACGACAGCACCTTCCGGCACCTTGGCGAGAGCGTTCCTTACAGAATGAAAGCGGGTTATTCCACCCTTTACCAGCACCTGCGGACATGTGAAGTTATGCTGCAGGCAATAGTTCCTCCAATAGGCCATGTGAGCCTCCGGAAGCACCGTGATCACAGACACGTCCGGGCATGCTTTCAGAAAGGTCTCTATCGTCATCTGCAATATCGCCTTTCCGTCAAGTTCTATAAACTGCTTCGGCAGTTCCGACCCCATTCTGGTACCGCTTCCGGCGGCCATGACTATCACGTATTTCTTTCTTCCCATAAGTCAAAAAAGTTTTCGCAAAAATAATAATTTTTGTAATTTTACGCCCTAATATCGAATTCAGAAAAAACGGATAAAAAATATGGCATTTTCATTTTTGACACAGGAACTCGCAATGGACCTCGGAACCGCGAACACAGTCATTTTCCAGAATGACCAGATCGTTCTCGACGAGCCGAGCATCGTTGCGATCGACAACAATACAGGCAAGGCCCTTGCCCTCGGACAGAAGGCAAAGCTCATGCAGGAAAGGGAGAATCCGGGCATCAAGACCGTACGTCCGATGAAGGACGGAGTCATCGCAGACTTCAACGCTGCGGAAATGATGATCCGCGGATTCATCAAGCAGGTGAACAGCAAGCGCAGGTCGATCTTCACTCCGAACATCAAGATGGTCGTAGGTATCCCTTCGGGATCGACAGAAGTCGAGATCCGCGCCGTGCGCGACTCTTCTGAACATGCAGGAGGCCGCGACGTGTATCTGATCTACGAGCCTATGGCTTCGGCACTCGGAATCGGCCTCGACGTAGAGGCTCCGAAAGGAAACATGGTAGTGGACATAGGAGGTGGTACTACAGAGATTGCCGTGATCTCTCTCGGAGGTATCGTGGTACAGGATTCGATCAAGGTGGCAGGCGACGTCTTCACAGGAGATATCCAGCAGCACCTTCGTCAGCAGCACAACATCAGGGTAGGACAGATCACTGCCGAGAAGATCAAGATCGCAATCGGAGCAGTTCTTCCTGAACTCGATGAGGAACCGGAACCATACGCAATCACAGGTCCTAACCTCATGACCGCACACCCTGTACACGCGACGATCACATATCAGGAAATCGCACACTGTCTTGACAAGTCCGTAGCAAGAATCGAAAGCGGCATCATCCATGTCCTCGAGCAGACCCCACCTGAGCTCTACTCGGACATCGTGGAGAACGGTATCCATCTTGCAGGAGGCGGATCCCTCCTCAGAGGACTTGCAAAGCGTCTCACAGAGAAGATCAACATTCCGTTCTATGTGGCAAACGACCCGCTCAGGGCAGTAGCAAGAGGAACCTGCCTTGCGCTCAAGAACACAGAGAACTACACATTCCTCATGAGATAAGGCCTTGCGTAAAAACAACCTGATATATCATCTTATCAATGCAGTCATCTTCGTCATTCTGGAGGTGACTGCATTGAATATGCTCAGACACAACGGAACGATCCAGGGAATATGGATATCAAGGGGATCACAGAACGTGATGGGATTCCTTTGGGGCGGTTCTCAAAGGATCTCCGACTATTTCTCCCTCAGGGAGAAGAACGACGCCCTCGCTCAGGAAAACTTCGAGTTGAGGATGCGTCTTGAGCAGCTTGAGTCCCTGATTCCGGAAGAGACGCGTAACATCGGGTTATCAGGCAACATATCACGCAATTACAGGTTCATACCTGCCGAGATATCCAAGATAAGCAACAACAGCCAGCACAACTACATGATCATCGGCAAAGGCTATGAAGACGGAGTGACCGAAGGATCGGGAGTGATAACAGGCAAAGGCGCAGTGGGTATCATCGATGCGGTGAGCCGCAAACACTCCTATGCCCGTTCTTTCAAGAACCATGAGATGAACATAAGCGCACGTCTGGGAAAGGAAGGAGCCGTAGGCCCTCTTTCATGGGACGGAGTATCCAGCGACGGAGCTGTCCTCAAGGAGATTCCGCATCATGTGGAATTCGAGAAGGGTGACACGGTCTTTACCAGCGGCTTTTCTTCGATATTCCCGCCTGACATCCCTCTTGGCGAAGTAGGTGAGGCAAAGATCGTGAACGGAGCCACATACGAAATCAAGGTCCGTCTGTTCGAGGATTTCGGAGCATTGAGATATGTTACCGTCGTAGAGAATATGGGCAAGGAAGAAATGAAGGAACTGGAGGGCAGACTATGAAGACACAGAATTTCGGACTGATATATTTCCTTATGGTGCTGGGACAGATGGTGCTCTGCAATTTTGCAGACATAAGCCCTCTGATGCTGCTTACCATGCTTCCGGCAATGGTAATATGCGTACCTCTCACCGTCAGCACTCCCCTGTGCATGATCCTGGCATTCGCCACAGGCCTGTCTGTCGACTGGCTGTCGGAAGGCCTTGTCGGAATCAATGCCGCCGCATTGGTGCCGGTAGCGATGATACGCAAGCCTCTGATCCGTTTTTCCCTCGGAGAGGACATCATAACAAGAAGCGACAGCTTTTCAATCAAAAAGAACGGAATCGGCAAGATATCGTTTATCATCCTTGTTGCCAACCTTATCTTCCTGGGCATCTATGTCTTTCTTGACGGAGCAGGAACAAGACCGACATGGTTCATTCTTTCGAGGATAGGTATCTCTCTGGCATGCAACTATATCCTGGCCCTCATCGTGACTAACATTCTTACGGTCGACGACCGCAAATAGGAGGAGATACGATGAAGTTCAACAGGGAAAACAAGCTCCTCATAGGTCTCTGCACAGCTGCTGCGATACTGATAGCCAAGCTGTTCACCATCCAGATAATCGACGACAAATACAAGATGTCGGCCGAGAACAACACGATGGTCTACACAACCATATACCCTACAAGAGGCATCATACATGACCGTACAGGCAAGATCCTTGTCGGAAACAAGGTCGCGTACGACCTCATGGTGACTCCTAAGGAGGTCGAGAAGGCCAAAGGCTTCGACACGCTCGCCCTTTGCCGCGTACTGGACATCACACCTGAATTCGTAAGGGAGAAGATGGCGGAGTTCAGCAGGAACCGCCGAAGGATCGGATGGCAGTCCGTCGTGATGATAAAGCAGATTCCACCCGAGACATACATGAAATTCGCCGAAGTGGCATACAAGTTCCCCGGCTTCAGAGGACAGGCCAGAAGCATAAGGGAATATCCGTACAATGCCGGAGGAAACCTTCTCGGTTACGTATCAGAAGTCAATGCGAACTACATAGCCAAACATCCGGAATACAAGGCGGGCGACTATGCCGGCATGACCGGCATAGAGGCCGCCCGCGAAAATGAGCTGAAGGGAGAGAAGGGACATAACATCTGGCTCAGGAACTCAAGGAACCAGATAGAATCAAGATACAGGGATGGAGAGATGGACAAGGAAGCCGTACCGGGAGACGACATCATGACGACCATCGACGCCGAGCTCCAGAATTACGGACAGATGCTGATGAACAGGAAGGTAGGAAGTCTTGTCGCCATCGAACCATCCACCGGAGAGATACTTACCCTGGTGTCAAGCCCGGGAATCGATGTGGACCAGCTGGCAAACATCGGACAGCATTACAAGGAGATCTCTACAGACCCTTACAAGCCGATGTTCAACAGAGCCGTGCAGGCTTCATACCCTCCCGGATCGGTATTCAAGCTGGTCAATGGTCTGATAGGTCTTCAGGAAGAGGTATTCACCCCGAACACGCATTACCCATGCAGCATGGGTTACCATTTCGGAAAGAACAAGCTGGGCTGTCACGCCCACAAGTCTCCTCTGAACTTCGAGGAGTCCATCATGATGTCCTGCAATGCGTATTACTGCTATGTGCTGCGTTCTCTTCTTGAGAATCCGAAATATGATTCGATAGATGAGGCGATGGACAAGTGGAACGAATATGTGAAGAGCTTCGGCTTCGGCCAGAAGCTCGGCAGCGACTTCCCTTCCGAACTCGGAGGAAACATCCCGAGTTCGAAATACTACAACCGTGTGTACAGAAAAGGCGGATGGAAAGCGACGACAGTCATTTCCCTGTCCATCGGACAGGGAGAGATCGGATGTACCCCTCTCCACCTTGCCAACCTTTGCGCAACGATCGCCAACCGCGGATTCTATTACACCCCTCATATCATCAAGGACTCCGAAAACGTCACGATTGACCAGAAATACAAGGAGAAGAACTATACGATGGTGGACACCACGCACTTCCATAAGGTCATCGGAGGTATGTACAGAGCAGTGAACAGCGGATACGGTTCCGGAGGAACAGCGAGCGTAGCAGCCGTCGAAGGCCTCGATATATGCGGAAAGACAGGAACGGCGCAGAACCCGCATGGACATGACCATTCGGTATTCATCTGTTTCGCCCCTAGGGACAATCCGAAGATCGCGGTGGCCGCATACGTGGAGAACGGCGGATTCGGCGCCACATGGGCGGCGCCGATTGCCTCACTGCTTACTGAGAAATACCTCAACGGAGAGATCAGCAAGGAGAGGAAGGCGCTTGAGGAAAGAATGTTGAACGGAGACCTGCTGGACAGGGTAAAGGTAAAGAGATAGGATGAGAAGCGCAGGCGGATATAGGAACAGAAGCTTGGCAAAGACCATCGACTGGAGTCTGGTCTTCTGCTGGCTTATACTCATATTCATAGGATGGGCGAACATTTATGCTTCGATCCATGCGACCGAACCGTCTTCCATCTTCGACTTTTCAAGTCGAAGCGGAAAGCAGTTCGTCTGGATGGCAACGGCGCTGGTCATTGCAGTGACGGTACTGTTCGTCTTCCCTGCCCGGTTATATGAGAGTGCGGCATTCCCGATATATGTCTTCGTCATCATGCTGCTGGTTGCCGTCATATTCCTGGGAATCGAGGTCAAGGGATCGCGGTCATGGTTCGAATTCGGTCCCGTCAGGTTCCAGCCGGCCGAAATATCCAAGATATCCACTTCCCTGATGCTTGCGGCCGTGATGAGCCAGTCCGGCTACAGGATCGGAAGATGGAAGGATTTCATAACGACCGCTGCAATAATACTTCTTCCGATGATGATCATCATCGGTCAGAGCGAGACCGGATCCGCTCTCGTATATGTCGGATTCATATTCATGCTGTACAGGGAAGGACTTTCGGGATGGCTCATCTTCATGGTGGGAATGGCGATCCTCCTGTTCATTCTGACGCTTACGGCATCGCCTTACACTGCAGTTCTTGTACTTGCAGGCATAGCATCTCTCTGCATCTGTCTTTATTCGGGAAGATTCAGATGGTGGCTCATCATCTGTGTGCCTCTTGTCGTGCTGTTCGCTTTTGTCCCTGATATCCTGGAATCTATTGCCGCTGCAGGACAGGATCCGGCTTTGGTTGAAGAAGCCGTGGAAGAGGCTTCGGCAGGCGGATCATGGGTGACTAAGATCAAGCCTCTCTACATACTGCTTGGTGCCATAGGACTGTCGATACCTTTTGTAGCATATCAGGCGTTCAGAGAAAGGAATACCTTCACCCATCTTGCAATAATATCCTCACTCGCCGGGATAGTTCTCGTATTCTCCGTCAACTTCCTTTTCAACGACGTGCTTCAGGACCACCAGAGAAAGCGTATCGAGGTGCTTCTCGGAATGAAGGAAGACCCTTCGGGAGTAGGATACAATGTAAATCAGTCCATGATTGCCATCGGATCGGGCGGATTGACAGGAAAAGGATATCTCAATGGTACTCAGACCACATATGGATTCGTCCCTGAACAGAGCACGGACTTCATCTTCTGCACCATCGGTGAAGAATGGGGATTTGTCGGATGTACCTTCATCATCCTGCTCTATGTATTCCTGATGTGGAGGATAGTCAAGGATGCCGAGCGAAGCAGGGAGGCGTTTACGCGAATATACGGCTACTGTGTCGCCTGCTGTATCTTCATGCACCTTTTCATCAACATCGGCATGACCATAGGTCTTATGCCTGTCATCGGTATCCCTCTGCCATTCATAAGTTATGGCGGCTCATCCCTCTGGGGATTCACCGCCTTGCTCTTCATCTTCATCGCGCTCGATCGAAACGAGCGAAAGTATTTCTGATCCGTTATTCTCCGAAAAGGTAGCGATGCTGCTCGGGGGTGAGGGTGTCAATCTCGCAGCCCCAGTATGAGAGCTTGCGGCTGGCTACTTCCTGATCGATTTCGAGAGGAACGTCGTTTACCATCTGGCCAGGTTCGCGGCTTACCTTGTCTGCGTTATCGACAAGATATTTTGCGCTGAGGGCCTGGATGGCGAATGACATGTCCATGATCTCGGCCGGATGGCCGTCGCCGGCCGCGAGGTTTACGAGGCGGCCTTCCGCTATGATGTATATTCTGTTTCCGTTCTCGAGGGTGTAACCGATGATGTTCTTGCGGGCTGGCTTGATTTCCTTAGCAATCTCCTTAAGGCCGGCAACATCCACCTCGCAGTCGAAATGACCTGCGTTGCAGCAGATGGCACCGTCCTTCATGTTGAGGAAATGTTCCTTTACAATCACTGCGTCGCATCCGGTTACTGTAACGAAGATGTCTCCGACCTTTGCAGCCTGCTCCATCTTCATCACCTTGAAGCCGTCCATCACAGCCTCCATTGCCTTGATAGGATCGACCTCGGTCACGATCACCTCGGCACCGAGACCCTTGGCACGCATTGCAACGCCTTTTCCGCACCATCCATAGCCTGCAACGACTACATTCTTGCCGGCTACGATGAGGTTGGTAGTACGGTTGATACCGTCCCAGACAGACTGGCCTGTACCGTAGCGGTTATCGAAGAGGTGCTTGCAGTCAGCATTGTTGACAAGCATCATCGGGAACTTAAGCGCCTTTGCCTTATTGAGCTGCTGGAGCCTCAGGATGCCTGTAGTCGTCTCCTCGCATCCTCCGATCACGTTCGGAATCAGATCCGTATATTCTGTATGCATCAGGTTCACGAGGTCACCTCCATCGTCAATGATGATGTTCGGTCCGACTTCGAGGACTCTGCGGATATGTGCTTCGTATTCCTCAGGGGTCGCGTCATACCATGCAAAAACGTTCAGGCCTGCATGGACGAGAGCGGCAGCGACATCGTCCTGGGTTGAAAGTGGATTGCTTCCTGTCACATACATTTCAGCACCACCGGCTGCAAGGACTTCACACAGATAGGCTGTCTTTGCCTCGAGATGCACTGAGAGTGCAACCTTCTTTCCCTTGAAAGGAAGAGTCTGTCTGAATTCCTCTTCAAGTCCGTTAAGAAGAGGCATATGATGTCTTACCCAATCTATCTTCAATCGGCCGTCCTGCCAAAGTTCCGCATTTCTGATTTCGCTTGCCATTATGTCTGTTTTTTTTGAATTCTGGCGCAAAGATAGGATTTTTTAACCACACTAAACTTGTTTTTACCACATTAACGGGTTTTTGACGGCTTGTTGCTGAAATATTTTGGCAATTAGGTTGCAAGAGGGTATTTTTGCAGAAACAAACGTTGACATCATGGGACTTCTTACAGGAAAAACCGCTCTTGTCACAGGTGCGACAAGAGGTATCGGAAGAGCGATTGCTCTAAGATTTGCAGCAGAAGGTGCTGATGTAGCATTCACATACAGATCACAGCATGAGGCTGCACAGGCTCTTGTTGCCGAACTTGAAGCTGCCGGCGTCAAGGCACTTGCTTTTGCCTCAGATGCATCATCGTTTGAGGACGCGCATAAGGTCGTTGAAGAAGTGAAGGCTGCATTCGGACGTATCGATATACTTGTGAACAATGCCGGCATAACCAAGGACGGCCTGATGATGAGGATGGACGAAGCTCAGTGGGATGCAGTGATTGACACAAACCTCAAGTCTGCATTCAATTTCATACATGCATGCACACCTGTGATGGCAAGACAGAGAGGCGGAAGCATCATCAACATGTCTTCTGTAGTGGGCATAGCAGGCAACGCCGGACAGTGCAACTACTCGGCATCAAAGGCAGGACTCATCGGACTGGCAAAGTCGATAGCCAAGGAGATGGGACCACGTGGAATCAGAGCGAACTGCATCGCTCCGGGATTCATCGAGACGGATATGACAGGAGCGCTTCCTGAGAACGTGAAGAGCGAATGGGAGAAACAGATTCCTCTCAGACGTTGCGGCAAGCCGGAAGACGTAGCATCTGTAGCCGTATTCCTGGCAAGCGACCTCTCGGCATATGTTACCGGACAGGTCATCAACTGCTGCGGCGGAATGAACTGCTGATGGATTTTATATCATACACACAATCATAATTTACAAAACCTAAACTCGGCGGCCTGCAGATGTGAATCTTCGGGTCGCTTTCTTTTTGCATGGCACCCAAAGCGTTGGTTTTCAAAACCTTATGTACAGATGCCTGCTGCATTTTGCAGCAGGCATCTGTACATAAAACCCTGTTATTCAAACCATTAAGCGCCACACCAATTCAAAGATTTTGGATATGATATAGATTTTTGATTACTTTGAAGAAGATTATAATATATTGCTGATGTATGAAAGGAAGTATTTTGAGGGGACTGAAAGCGGCGGCTGACATACTGCTTCCCCGACAGTGCATTACATGTGGACATAAGCTTCTGCTGAACGAGAAGCATCTTTGTCTTGAATGTCTGGCGGATCTGCCGCAGACATATTTCTGGACTCTGAGCCATAATCCTATGGCGGATAAATTCAACGAGGTAATACAGAAGGCGCTGGAAGAAGGAAGTTTCTCTGACAATGACTGCTCAACAGAAGCGTCCGATGCAGCCAGCGAATCCTGCCATGAACATTATGCATATGCATCAGCATTGTTCTTCTACCACAGTGAGGCTGAATACAGACTCATACCCTATCAGATAAAATACCATGGGAACATCTCTGCCGGACGGTACTTCGGGGAAATGCTGGGAAGACGCCTTGCAGGATCTTTGCTATATCAGGATGTCGACATGGTGATCCCTGTACCGCTGCACTGGACAAGAAAATGGAAAAGAGGCTACAATCAGGCAGAAGTGATTGCCAGAGGCATTGCTGAAAGCCTGGGCGTTCCAGTCAGGACAGATCTGCTGAAGCGTTGCAGACGGACGTCGACCCAGACAAAGATGGGAGTAGACGCCAAAAGGAAGAATGTCGCCGGAGCATTTGCTGCAACGCCTGAGTTAACAGCCCTGATGGAAGAAGGCGGAATCAGACATCTTCTGCTGGTCGACGATGTTTTCACTACCGGCTCCACCTCCGGAGCCTGTTTCACTGCCCTGCGTGCCGTCATACCTTCCCCGGTCCGCATCAGTATCGCCACATTGGGCTACGTCGGACATTAGTGTAGCCTCTATGTCGATCATTGACGTAGACTCTTCGACCTCTGCAAATCCTGTTGTCCTTCTTTTGTGACAAATCAATACAAAATGAGCCAAGCCGTTGAGCGGTTAACATGGCGCTAGAAGTTGCCGGGAAGCATAGAGGCCCGCTCAACGGTGGCAATTTCCTGCCGTTGAGCGAACCAGAATGCTTTTCAGAGGCTTCCAAGGCGATTCCTGTCGCTCAACGGCTTGGTGTTTTCTATATAGGAGCTTTATACTATGGGGTGGCGAAATTTAAATAGGTGCTGGCTTATTTGCCAGAGGCGGTGCTTTTGAAAGGGTATTGCAATCAAACAAAAGGGATTTGAAATAGCTCCAATACATACAAAAATCCCTCATAATCGTTTGATTATGAGGGATTGATGTGCCTCGGACGGGAATCGAACCCGTACGGCCATTGCTGGCCACGGGATTTTCTTGCTACTCTTGCTTTTACACAAGCCGGCTTCATCCGTAATGCTAAGCCGTTGTAGTCTGGACTATTTCTTGACCATGCGCTTACGCGTTTAGGCCCTCCCTGTATAGTCTCTACGCCATTTATCGACAAGATTGTCGAACTTAGTGAGCCATCACCAAAGCCTGCATTTCTGCAAGCGAGGCTTCTGTTTGTTAGGGGAGTTCTACTCTCAAAGTTTCCTTTGAGGCACTCTTGTACGGTAAGTATGAAACTTACCCTTCAAAGTCCCGCGTGTCTACCTATTCCACCACCAAGGCGAACCGGATGCAAAGATAATTCAAAATTCGGAACAATTCGCTAAATTTGTGGAAAATCAAGAAAACTGATGAAATTCAAAAAAAGAAGACATAACGATTACAGGATATCCAAAAGGGTTGTGGAGGTAGATGACCTGAGTTTCCTGAGCGACCGTGACCACCGTTACGGATGGTTCAGGAGACACTACCGCCATCACAGGCTTCGCAGGGCATTGAAGAAGGCTGAGAAGATAACAGCCAGCAATCCTAAAGTGGCAACCGACCTTGTCCGTTATTACTTCATACCTAAAGACCGCATAATCATCAAGACACCATGAAAAGACATTCTCTCATCACATGTATCTGCGGAGCAGCTGCTGTAATCCTTGCAGGATGCGTACTTCTTTACATTCTTCCATCAAAAAGTTCAATCATGAAGATCTGCGTAGGCACATACGGAGAGAATCTGTATGTCTATGACTTCAACACCAGAAATCTGGAATTTACCCTGGATAGAAGCGCCCAGGCGGCAAATCCGTCATATGCGCTCATGCATGAGGGACATATATATGCGGTAAGCGAAACCGGAGAAGAGTCCGGTGCATACTCGTTTGATGCAACCGGTACGACAATAGACAAGACAGCAGACCTCAAGCAGACAGGAGCAGACCCTTGTTTTGTACTCATCCATGACGGTCAGATGATGACAGCCGATTACAGCGGAGGATCTGTCAGCGTATTTCCCATTTCTGACGGAAAGATCCTTGACTGCTGCCAGACCCTCGAGTTCGAGGGTCGCGGCCCTGTCAAGGACAGACAGGAGAGTTCGCATATCCACCAGCTAAAGGCAATTCCAGGTACAGACTGGATACTTGCATCCGATCTTGGAGCTGACAACATATGGATAATCAGAAAAGACAGTGACGGGCTGACCCCGGTCTGGTCCATCGACTGTCCGGCCGGAAGCGGTCCCAGACACATGGAATTCAGCAAAGACGGCAGGATGCTGTACTGCATCGCCGAATTGTCCGGAAACATACTCGTATATTCAATCAATCATGAGAGTTCAATGAGGCCGGAATTCAGCCTCATCCAGGAAATCCAGGCGGACGAAGTGAATGCCGGAGGAAGTGCAGACATCCACATCCACCCTTCCGGAAAGTACCTTTACACATCTCACCGCCTCGACAACGACGGAATCGCAGCATTCAGCATCAACGAGGACGGCACTCTTGAAAAGATAGGCTATAGCAGGACCGCCCGTCATCCACGTAACTTCATGATCACGCCTGACGGCGGTCTGATGCTCGTCGCCTGCCGGGACGACAAGGTCATCCAGGTCTTCCGTATATCGAAAGACGGCACACTGACTCTCACACCTTCTGTATTGCGTTTCGAGTCAGATATGCCGTCCAGCGTTACCGTATCGCGATGAATGCCGTTACTTTGTTGTAATGAGAATGACTCCGCAGGCTCCTCGGCTTCCGTAGATTGAAGCCGAGGCGTCCTTGAGGACTTCTACAGACTTTATGTCCTTAGGGTTCAGGTAATCGATATCACTCACTGTATGTCCGTCAACTATCAGCAGCGGATCCGTAGATGAATTGATCGAATTGATTCCTCTTATGACGAACTTGTAGGAGGCACCGACTTTTCTTACACTCAGACCAGGCACACGTCCCTGAAGGTATTCAGCAACGTGGGTATAGCCATCCGTTTCGGCATTCTTGGCCTTTACCGAAGATACGGATGTCGTAAGGTTCTTCTTCTTAGTATATCCATAACCGACATTTATGGAATCGTTTTCCGCCATCATCAGCAGGAGGGAATCCCTTATTGCACGCTCCTGTCTACGGAGTTCCTTACGGGCCTGGCGTTCCTCCTTTCTGCTCTGAGCCTGTACCGACACGGAAACCGGCAGAAGAATCATGGCGACAATTATAAACAATAATGTCCTTTTCATAGTAAATCTAGTTTTTGAGGTAATATGTAACTGACGTGACGACACGTACCTTCTTTATATAAGGAGTGTTGCTGTCACGGTTCTCGATAGTGAACGTTCCCTGATTGGCTGTCTTTATCTTGCCTAACCTGCTGTCTGAATCCTTGGCGAACTTCTGGGCTGCCTCGCGGGCATTACGGGTAGCCTCTTCTATCATCTCAGGCTTTATTCCGTTCAGGCCCTCGTATTTGAACTCTACAGGATTCTCCCATTGGTTGCCGCCTGCCGTAACGATACCCTTCTTCAACAGCTCCGACTGCCTCGACATCAATGCAAGCACCTCATCCACGTCTGATGTACATACAGTAATGACATTCTTGGCAATATAACGGAAGGTCCTGTCGTTGCTGCCGTATTCAGATGCATATTTATCTGATATTTCAGGAACGGAAACAGTAATCTCGGAGTCAGAGATACCGCCTGACTTGAGGAAGGCGATGATCGCTGCGTTATTGCCGTCAGTCTGGTCGTAGACAGACTGGATGTCGTTTGCCATGACCCTGTAGACTACAGGCCATATGACCTTGTCAGCCTTGACCTCCTTCTCGCACAATCCCTTCACATTCACGGTACGGTCATATGAACGATATTTTTCGACCGCCCTCGGCATCATCATGCCGAGAACAACCAGTCCCACCATAATGAACAGTCCGCTGTAGAATTTTCCTTTATCCATAACCGTCAGATTTAAATATCCCGATAAATATAGCAAAAAAAGTGCAAAACACAATACTCTATCAATCAACGTTATACATAAAGTGCGTGCCGCCAATGGGGAGCACGCACTTTGCATATTAGATTGATTATCAATTACTTGTTCTTCACGCATCGGAGGGAGGCGCCGGCGAGGAAGTTGCCGTAGGCAACAGCCGCCTTTTCGTTGGAAGCATTGTAGGTCGGCATAAGGTAGTAGTACTGGACATTCTTCAAAGAGCCGTCTTCGTTTGTGGTCTTCTGGTGCATTGTCGAACCGATGAGGTATGACATCACACCGTAGATGTCGTTGTAGCTTGTCACTGTATAGCTGCCCTTTCCTGATGTACTTGTCTTGTTCCTCATGCTTGCGAACTGCCACTCCCAGCCGGCTTCCTTCAGGGCTGCAAGGCTTGCTCCCTTGATAGAAGCATCATAATATGCACCCTCTGTATTGACATAGGCACTGTTCGGGCAATGGCCTACGAGTCCGGTAAAATCTGTAACGGTCGGAATATGCCAGCCTGTAGGGCAGATTCCCTGAACACCTTCGAATGTGTCCGCATTATCCAAGGTAACGGCAGAGACACCGAATGCTGTAGCTGCGTCATAAAGAAGTCCGAGGGTTTCCACAAGTGCAGGATCTGCAACCTTGTCGGCATTTGATGCAGGATACCATATGCCTGCGTCTTCTGCAGGGTCTCTTGATACGGTGCGTCCGCGAGGTACGAAGCGGAGGTTCTCGGCCATCCATGTGTTGCCGTCGGCAAGTTTCACGGTCTTGTATTCAACACCGTCATACTCAAAGTATCCTTCATACTCCGTGAAGGTCACAGGAAGCTCTTCCGAAGTCGAACCGCCTTCGAATCCGATCTCACCTTCATCTGTCCAGTTCTCGATCTCTCCTGATGCGCTTACGATAACGTTCTCAGGAAGTACGCGCGCATTGATGGTATACTGTCCGCCTGACTTGAGAGTCATAGCTGCGAGAGACTGGGTCAGAACCTTCTTGCTTGAAAGGGTTATCACGATGCTCATTGCGTTTGAATGAGGAATCACGATTGCCTGCCATGTCTTGCCGGCAACAGCTTCGTATGCCATAACCGGGCCTGTAACTTCTTCAGGAAGTTCTCCTGCGAATTCTGTCAATGCCATGTTTTCAAGGTCGAATCCTGTAGCTCTCGGAGTGCCTTCGATACCGATGCTCTCGATCTCTGAGCCAGACTCATTGTCTACATTGACAACAAGCTTTGTCATCATGTGCTTGAAGACCATTGCGACTGAATTTGCGGTAGGAAGTACTCCTGTCTTCGATGCTGCCATGAAATCGGCAGCACCTATACCTGCTGTCTGGTCGTAGAAAGTATGATATGCTTCAGGAACACCTGCATATGCATAAGGATAATATGCGTAGAGATCTGCCTTTGTGTAGATATCTGCATACCACTCAAGATCTCCGGCAAACACGTCAGAAGCATAGGTAAGGCATGCATTTGTCGCATAGTTCTCGGCAGCGCCGTCCGCCACCACTGTAAGACCTATCTTGTCACCGGCCTCGAAGTTCACTTCTGTAGCCTTGGTGATGATCGGCTCGACTGTCAGCTTGCCTGCAAGGACAGGCTCTGTCGATTCCTTCTGCTGGCAGGATGCTATCGCAAGCGCTGCAAGCACCAATGAAGTCAATGTCTTTTTCATAATTCTTCGTTTTATATTGTTTTAAATATTTCTGTTAAAAATTCACTCCGAGCTTCAAAGTCACTTCAAGACGGTATTTTTCCACAGCCTCTACAGGCACACTTCCTCCCGGTTTCAGAATCGGGTGTATGCGTCCTTGCACTGACGACATATCAAGTCCCAGATAAATGCCTTTGTCAAAATTATATCTTGCCATCAGCTGCGAGCGGAACCTTGTTGCAGTCAGGTACTCCACATGCCTGTCATACCAGTCAACCGGTCTGTACGGACTTGTCTGAATTCCTGTATCTTGCTCCATGACCTTCACATCTTCTGAGAACCAGCCTCGTCCATATGTCCCCTTCGCGCCCCAGTCGAATCTTCCGAGATGGAAGACCATTCCTACATATGCAGAGGCCTGCGTCAACGACTGACCGAATACGAAAGGATAGATCTGGGATGAGATTTCCTGTTTCACGTTCAGTTCGGCTCCGGCCTGAACTTCCATGACATGATGGACAAACTCATACTGCGGCGACAGACTCCATGTCTGGCGCGACAGTATACGGTTCTGTCCGTGGTTCAGGACTGTAACGATACCGTTCTCGGATACTTTCTCAAGTACAGCCTCATGCATCACAAGCTTCTTCCTGCCTGCAGACAGGCGGAAATAATGGTCTCCATCATATCTTCCCACAATACGATATCTCATGTTGAGAACCATCTCGTTGCCGGGATATCTGAACCATATATATTCCTTCTCACCGACCTTTCCTGAAGTCTGCATGTACTTGAAATCAGCAAAGAAGTCACGATACTGAACCTGAGCCGACGCCCCATACGAGAGTTCATTGACAGGGAATCCGTTCACACCGGACTCCTCGAGGTGCAGTCCGCTTCCATTCCATACGGAATAAACTCCACGCATGGTTCCCTTGTCCAGGAATGCATAATATGAAGATTCAGATGTGCCGACCTGCTCGGCTTCGACCCTTTCGGAAACCTTTCCGAAAACGGCGGATGCGCCTACGGCGAAATCGCCGTCATGGTACATGAAGCCAGGAACGACTGTCATATCAAGCAGCGAGTTGGAGTGACGAAGGTCTTTCCTTTTGGCGATGTTCGCAGATTCAAAATCCATCATCGCACCTATTCTCCACTTCGAATCAAGGTCATAAGAAAATCCTCCGTCAAACTGATAGGTCTGCAAAGTCTTGCGACCCGGAGTGAACTCCAGGATATCTACCGGATATAATCCGGGACGTATGAACATGGAACCGCACATGTCATAGCCTTCCGTCTGCTTGAATGAAAACGATCCGGCGTATGAGATTCTTTCCATATGGCGCACGCTTGCGGAGCGCGCACCGGCATTCCATCCTTCGGATGCCTGCCATGTGTCGCGGAATTCTCCGCCTTCATATCCGGCATACAGCTCAGCATATGAAGCGGAAACGGTATCCTGACGTATTCCTGTCACATTGTCCGAAGCACTCCACAGGCTGTTTCTGACCATCCTTTCATAAGGCTGGGCAGAAACGGCTAAGCCGCATACGAGCATGCTGACAAGCAGTATGAGTCTCTTTCTATTCATGCAGCGACTGTTTTTGTGTTTCGTAGAAATCGTTCAACGAATTATTCGTATCGACCAGGATTTCATAGCCTGATACCTGCGATGCGGTCTCATCCACCTGTCGCATCAGACTTCTTCCCATGTAAAGGTCGGTCTGGAACACATATCCGGCATCGAGGGACGGCACAAGACGCTTCTGGTTGTTTGAAGATCGTGCATCAAAGACCTCGACAGCATCAAGCACCCATTCGAAAGGTATCTTGACAACATTGTCGACAGTACTTCCGGGAACCGGAATGATATTGTCCGTCGCAAGCACATGATCCTGGATTGAAACGCCTTCTGCGCGGAAGATCACCAATGTTGGCGAAGCGTTGGACAGGGTATATGCATTGGACTTTCCTGTCTTTACCACGACATCAAGGTATCTGTCGACGGATATCTGGTCGCCTGGAGCAGGATGGTATACGGTATTAGGGAAATATGTCGCATTGTAGCATGCGAAATAACCCGGCTTGTTAAGATTGACGGACAACGGGTACTGTGCTGCATGGTCGATGGCACCACGAAGGCACACTACAGCGTCTTCTCCCGGCATCAGAGGAAAATCATCGCCGTCTCCAGGGAACTGCCATACAGCCTGGATCAGAGGTAAGAAATCAGGAAGCACGCTCTCCCCAGTTTCAGGATGATTGGAAACCCATGGGTTCGCTCCGGTAGAGTTATATGGAGATAAGGTTCCGAAACAAAGTCCGTCGAGATACTGGACCTCAAAGTGGTTGTTGTGCAGGATGAAATACTGGTCTGCCTGATAATTGCCTTCCTCAGGAAGTTTCTTGCAGCCTCCGCAATACAGTTCCTTTATGACCACGGAACCGGCCTTGGAAACAGCCAGATCCAGCACCAGGGTCTTGTCCTCTCCGGACACGACCACCTTGTCCGCCGCCGCATTGAACATGTCATCACCGCTTCTTCCGCTCATGTTCACGCGGTAGAGACCGTTCGGGAGATTGAAGGTCACGATGCCTGCAGCGTCTGTCAATGCATAGTAGGTGCTGCCCAGGTTCATGTCGTCGACGCGGACTGTGGCCCCTTCGCGGACGAAGTCCGCCGAAGTCGGCCAGTCCGCTGTAACACTGAGCACATTCAGGTTCCCCGCATAAGGATCCACATCCCTTATGTCAGTGCAGGCAGCTGCCAGAACTATCGTGAATATGTATAGTAACTTCTTCATTTCATTCATAATAAAGATCCTTACGTCGTCCTACGGACTCCTCAGGATGACAGGGTCAGAATTTCAGACGGCAGGTCAGGCCGTAGTAGAAGGCAGGGGTGAAGATGGCGCCTACTCCCGTCGCGATGGACCTGACGTATGGTCTTGAATTCGTAAAGTTGTTGGCAAAGAAGGACAGGGACACATGGTCTCCTATCTCCTTGGTTATGCTCAGGTTGGCGGACATGTACGGTCCGTAACCGTCCCGGGCGAATGTATATGCGTTTGCCGACTTCAATATCAGACTGGCGAAAGCCGGGTCTGCGGCTTGAGCGTCTGTAAACGGATGAACCTTGCCTTCGAGGTCCATGTATGCCACCGGATATACTGCAGTGTATGAATTTCCGTCGTAGATGTCGCCTCCGGTCGGAGCCTTGCCGTTCTGGTCGACTGTGAACGCATAGTCCTTTCCATTGTACTGCGAAAGATTCCTGTTCCTTCGGAGAAGGGACATCTCCAGACGGCAGGTAATGATCAGACGGACCTGCGGGATATGGGTGATAGCGGTAAGGTTGGCATCCATATTATGGGTCACCTTTCCGTTCATCACGGCATTCGTGCTTCCTCCGTTGGCATATATTCCGACATACTGGTATGACCTGTCAGGAAGGGAGGTATGAGACCATCCGTTCTGATAGTAGTACGACAGCTGGCCGTTGAGATAGCTGGTATATGTATACGACGCATCCAGACGGAAGGTCGTATTCAGAGGGGCGATTTCCGGAAATTCGACGATCAGCTCGGCACCCGCCCTGCGGATGTCCGCACCATTGTTCTGCTGGCTCGACTTGACGAAGGTCCGGTCCGTTACCTTAACATCCATCGGAGTCCAGTAATCGTCCTCTCCGCCTCGGAGGTAGACCATTCCGGTCTGGCTGTCGACCTTGATCTGAGGATCTGAAGGCATGACGAAGCCCTCCGGACGCTGGAGGATATCGTATGAGAACGGGTCGTATACGTCGAGGAAGTTATATGGATTCCTGGTGAGGTTGTAGAATCCGACAAGGGAAACCTTGGTATCAAGGAACTCTGCATCGAAACCGAACTCGGAGTTGCTGTTACGCTGCCACTTCAGGTCAGGATTGTATCTGACGGTATATGGCTGGGTATAGTAGATATAACTCGTTCCCTCGGCATATGAAAAACCGAAGGACTGGATATCCCTGTATTCCTGCTTCGGATAGAGGATATAGTATGACGGCAGTTTCTCGGTGATTCCCCATCCACCTCTTATCGAAAAGCCTTCTGCAAGCTGCCACTTGGCGTTGAATCGCGGGGAGAAGGTAGACTTGTTATTATAAAGGGAGTTTGCGATGTAGACATTCTCCATTCTCAATCCGGCCGTCAGTTCAAGCTTGGTCTGAGCCACAGGAAGGGTCAGATGCTCCTCAACGTAGGCAGAGAGGTTATGCATGAACGGGTAATCCGTATACGGACGCGGCCTGTAGCCGTTAGCCGCGAGAGACGGATCCTTGTAATATTCTCCCTGACCGACATTGCCGTTCGCCTTCCACTGGACTCCGGCCTTGAGGGAGCTTTTCTTGTCGTCCCATCTCTTGTGCCAGTTGTATTTGAGGGATGCTGAAAAATCCATCTCCTTGGAGTCTGTGACCTGGTCTGAGAAATATGTCAGAGGCAGACGGTCAGCAAGGAAGTATCCTTCCTTCTGGGAATGGACTGCAGGCTGCTGCGAGCCGTATGATTCATACTTATGGTAGGTGGAGATATTGTCGTTGAAACTTGCGGAGGCGTCAAACTTCAGGTTGGTGATCCATGACCTGTTCAGAAGCCAGGTAAGGGATGTGTTTGCGCGGAATACGTTGTCCTTTGCCTTTTGATATTGACCTGTGAATGCATCAGGGTCGTCCTTTGTGTCCATTCCGCCAATGTTTCCTGTAAATCCTGCCTCGAAACGGAGGACTTTCGCAAAGGTGTTGCTGTAATTCAGGGTTATGCCGCTTCTGGTGTAGGACTCGTAAGGAGAAATCAGCTTCTTCACAGCCCTCGCCCACTCGGCGCTGACATTGAGGATGCCGTTATCCTCCTGAAGGTCTATACCCTTGGAGACTGAGGTCTGGTATGTACGTGGATTTACTGAAAAGGACACATTGACAGGAGTGCGGCCTTTTCTGGTATTTATCTTTACCATACCGCTGTTCAGGTCTCCGTATTCAGCTGAAGGAACGCCGGTGATGACTTCCACCGATTCGATATTGTCGACGGCAACGCTTCTGGTATCCACTCCCTGCATTCCGCCGAAAGAGGCGTTATTGCCCAATCTTACACCATCGACCTCTACAGCCGTTCCGAAAGCTGAGTTTCCGAGGTCCGAGCCACCTTGTCTGAGCGAGAATGTGTTTTCGGTCGTCAGGTCCGGATTTACTGTCTTACCTCCCGGAAGAAGGGAGACAACGTCTGTCATGTTCGAGAGCTGAAGATGGTTCAGGGCATCGCGTCCCAGGTTGTGGGAAGTACTGAGACCGTCCTTCGCTTTCTGCGCAGTTACGACCACCTCATCCAGAGCCAAGGAACTCTCGTGGAGAGTTATCTTCAGATTCTCTATGTCTTTGTCAAGATTGACCTCGACCGTTGCCGTCACATATCCCAGACAGGCAACTTCAAGAACGTATGTACCGGGCTGGATTTTATTCAGACTGAATTTACCGTCAAGGTCGGTTGTTGTCCAGAGATAATCTTCACCAAGTCTTACTGCTGCACCTATGACGGGCGTATCTGTCCCCTGCTCGGTCACTATTCCGGTCAGCGAGACATTCCTGCCGGGCTCTGCAGCAAAAACTTCTGCAAAACCCAGCATCAGCAGCATCAACGATATGAAGATTCTCCTTGACACAACAAGTCTTTATTTCCAGATTCCGTCTGTTGTCACATCACACTTCTGCATGGTGCCGTCAGGATTGTAGACAACCTCTTCGACACAGACAGAACGGCTGTAGCTTGTTCCTTCGGGAAGCGTACCGTTGTGGGTGAAGAAGTATGTCTTACCGTTGAGCTCCACTATTGAAGGATGGGTTGTGTTGCAGTTTCCTGCACACTCCGAAAGTAGACCCTTGAATTCCCAAGGGCCGTGGATGCTGTCCGCCATCGCGTATGCTATCTTCTCCGGCCATGTGCATGCATATGTGAGATAATACTTTCCGTTAGCCTTGTGAACCCACGCAGCCTCGGTGAAAGGCCAGCGCTCATCAAACTCAAGCTTTGTTATCTCACCTTCGATTTCAATCATGTTTTCTTTCAGCTTCGCATAATAGCAGTAGCGGTTTCCCCAGAAGATGTATGCCTGACCGTCGTCGTCGATGAACACTGCAGGATCTATGCACACCCAGCCATGATCTGCACCTTCGCAGTCTTCCTTGGTAAGAAGCGGCTTTCCAAGGGCATCCTTGTATGGACCTTCAGGACGGTCGCTGACTGCAACGCCTATGCCGGCACCGCTCGTGCTTATGTAATAGTAATATTTGCCATTGCGTTCAGTGACATGGGCAGCCCATGCATCATTGGTCACATTCCATTTGAAATCAGTACTCTTCAGAGGGGTCGGATGCTCTGTCCAGTTCACCATATCGGTAGTTGAGAAAGCACACCAGTCGGTAAGATGATATCCTGTCTGGTTTCCTGCCACATCCTGGCCTGTGAAGAGCCAGAGAGTGTTTCCCTCGACCATTGCTGCAGGGTCACAGGTATACTTATGTCTGAAAATAGGATTGCTATCTGCCTGGTATACAGGCTTTGCGGACTGTGCACATCCGGCAAGGGCTGTAACCGCCAGAAGAATTGTGGTGAAGAATGTTTTTCGCATGATATTTCAGTTTATTGCATTATGACACAATAAGCAAAGATAAAAAATTCTCAGAATTTCTGGTGTGATGCCCTGGAGATTTTTGAAAGCTTCAAGAAAACGACAAACGTATCCGTCTGGCTACTAATATTTTACGCAAAATGCGTGCTGCCTTTCGGCAGCACGCACTTCCCATAAAACATTAACTGATAAGTAGTTACAATCTACCCTATTTATTCCTGAGTTGGAAGCAGACGTGTAGAAATCGCCTTTGACAAAGTCCAGTTCTTGTCGTCAGCCTCGATATTCCAGTACATTGCGCCTCTGAGACCCTTGCTCTTTACAAAATCTGCCTTGAGTGCGATGGATTCCTCATCGTCATATGTGAGGACCATTTTGCCTTCGCTGTTGACAAGGTAAGGTACTTTGGCCTTATCGTCCCACTTCTTTGTAAACTTCTCGAGATATTTGCCGAGGTCTCTGTAGTCAACGCTTTCCGGTACGTCAGATCCGTTTCCGTGTCCATAGAAAGGCATTCCGAGAACGATCTTGTTGTATGGCACACCCTTGTCCTTGTGGAACTTCACTGATTCCTCACAGCTTCTTGATGACATTGATGACGGATGAAGAGCCGCATTGTGTTTAGGTGGGTCACCCATATCGTAAGTCATGATGTTTACAAAATCAAGATACTGGATAGCGCTCTTGAAATCCACATACTTTGCACTTGACGAAGATGCCATGGTGATAAGGAGATCGTCACCGAGGACCTCACGAAGGTCCTTGAGAAGGAGAGTGAAGTTCTTTGTATCGTTAGGAGAAGCTGAGATACCTGCAGAAGAGCTGGTAGGATACTCCCAGTCAAGATCGATACCTGCAAATCCATACTGCTCAACTGCCTTGAGACAGTTCTTGCAGAAGTTCTTGCGGTGGGTCTCGTCAGCCGCCATTTCACTGAAGTTTCCTGCGCCCCATCCTCCGATAGAAAGCATTATCTGAAGATCAGGATTCTTTTCCTTAAGGGCTACTATCTTCTTGAGTCTGCTAGGAGTCTTGATGTCAAGAGTCTCGAAGTCGTTCTTTATATGCGCAAAAGCGTAGTTGATATGCGTAAGCAGAGTAGGATCCGGCATTACAGAGTCCCAATAAGTCGCATAACCTACTATTACCATAGGAAGCGCTCCTTCCTCCTGGTCCTGGCTTCCATTATCAGGCTTCTGGTCTTCCGGAGCTGCTACAGGAGGGGTGATAGGTTCACTTGTATCCGGCTTATCACAGCAGCAAAGCATGATAAGGGAAATCAATAAACAGATTCTTTTCATTTGCGGGAAGTTTAAGTGTTCTTATGCATACAAAGATAGATTTATGCAGATAAAAGTGTTACGCAATTTGCATAAAGCGATACGCATATTGCGTATATTTAAATAAATTTCAAAAAAATGCGAAAAAAATTTGCATGTTTAAAAATTCTTCGTACCTTTGCAATCCCAAACGAAAACA
Organism: Bacteroidales bacterium; assembly: GCA_017549505.1. Lineage (GTDB taxonomy): Bacteria > Bacteroidota > Bacteroidia > Bacteroidales > UBA932 > Cryptobacteroides. The sequence continues at coordinate 44,726 of JAFYUS010000050.1, forward strand.
ACACGTTTGAAAATGCGGAAATAGCTCAGTTGGTAGAGCATAACCTTGCCAAGGTTAGGGTCGCGAGTTCGAGTCTCGTTTTCCGCTCCAAAACAGGTCATCTTCGGATGACCTTAAATTTTGAAAAGAGCTTCGGCTCAAGAATATTCACCCGACGGGGTTCAATCATATGCCAGTCGTCCTTGTGTACAAGGGACGGCTTTTTTGCATATTATCCTGATTGTCAAAACAGATAGCCAAAATCGCGATATAATTGACATTTTTGGTTGGTAAAACCCTTGTAACTTGATTATATTTAGAGACTTACATAAATTAGATGAAAACAGTTTCATCTAATGAGTGATAATCCAAAAATAAGAAGGCGTTTACGCTGCCCCAATTGTGGA
>JAFYUS010000051.1 GCA_017549505.1 Bacteroidales bacterium
AACAATTCAATAACTTTAAATTAATCAAACACACAAAAACAATTATGAAAAAAATTTTCATGTTTTTGGCAGTAATGGGCGTTATGGCCTTTTCTGCACAGAACGCAGCAGCTCAGGACGAGCAGGCTGCTGAGCCAACAGCAACTGAGGAAGTAGCTGCTCCAGCTGAGAACCTTGACGGACCTGAGGAAGTGCCTATGCACCAGGCTCTCAAGACTAAGTTCATCGAAGGTGGTGCAGGCTTCATGGCCCTCGTTATCGCCTGCCTTATCCTCGGTCTCGCTCTTTGTATCGAGCGTATCCTTTACCTCGGTTTCTCAAAGACCAACACCAAGAAGCTTCTCGTTAAGATCGAGGACGCTCTTAAGAACGGTGGCGTAGCTGCTGCTACTGAGGCTTGCCGCAACACTCGTGGTCCTGTTGCTTCTATCTTCACTCAGGCTATGCTCCGCCTCGCTGACGGACAGTCTCTTGAAGATGTTGAGAAGTCAGTTGTTTCTTACGGTGGCGTAGAGGCCAGCAAGATGGAGCAGAACCTCTCATGGATCTCTCTCTTCATCGCTATCGCTCCATCACTCGGATTCTTGGGAACAGTTATCGGTATGATCCAGGCATTCGACGCGATCATGGTTGCAGGTGACATGTCTCCAGCAGTCGTTGCAGGTGGTATGAAGGTGGCCCTCATCACTACTGTAGGTGGTTTGATCGTAGCCGTTATCCTTCAGATCTTCTACAACTACATCCTTTCACAGGTTGAGTCCCTCACTATCGACATGGAGGACGCATCAATCTCATTGATGGATATTTTGGTAAAGTATCAGGAGAACAAATAATTGACTTTTGTATAAAATGAAATACGAAAAAATCATCAAATGGGTTCTGGTAGCGTTGTTCATCGTGGGCATCGTATTCAGCTTCTACGGATTCCTCGTAGGATTTGAATCAAATGCAAATGCTCCTGTTGACAATATCCTCTACTGTGCCTATGCATTTGCTGCAATCGCCATCTTAGCCGTATTGTTCGGTGTATTGGTGATCGGCGGTATCAACAACCCTAAGAGCCTCTTGAAGCTCTTCGCAGGAGTTGTTGCAATCGTAGCCATTGTAGCAGTAGCATATGTACTCGCTCCAGGAACACCAGCCGTAGGTTACCTCGGCGAGCCTGTGTCAGACGGCACACTCAAACTGACAGATACAATCCTCAACCTTACATACTTCCTCTTTGGAGGTTCAATCCTCGCACTTATCGTGGGATGGGTTGTGGGCGCAACTCGTAAATAACTGACGACATGGCAAAGAAAACACCAGAAATCAATTCAAGTTCAACGGCCGACATGGCGTTCCTCTTGCTCTGTTTCTTCATGATGACTACCACCATGGATCAGGACAAAGGTCTGCAGCGTCGTCTTCCTCCAATGCCTGACCCGAATCAGAAGGTAGAGGATCAGAAGGTTAATCGTCGTAACATCATCATTGTGAAGATTAACTCAGCCGACAGACTTCTTGCTGGTTCTGAGCCTATGCATGTCAGCCAACTTAAGGACAAAATCAAGGAATTCCTCACAAACCCTAACAACGATGCAAACCTTCCTGAAAAGGAGGAGATCGAAATCGAAAACTTCGGTCCTTGCATGGTATCAAAGGGTGTAATCTCTCTCCAGAACGACCGCGGTACAAGTTACCAGGCATACATCGCAGTTCAGAACGAACTCGTCAAGGCCGTTAACGAACTCCGCGACGACTTTGCAATGGCAAACTTCGCCAAGACATATGCAAAGTGTAGCGAGGATGAGCAGGAAATTGTGAGAAAGGCAGTTCCTCAGAATATTTCTGAGGCAGAGCCTAAGGATGTTTCCAAGAAATAATAAAGGAGAATAACAATATGTCAAGATTCAAACAGAAAGAAAAAAGGACAGTGCCACAGCCACCTTCAGGCTCACTTTCCGACATCGTGTTCATGCTGTTGTTCTTCTTTATGGTGACAACCACAATGCGTGAGACAGAGAGCAAGGTAGTCGTAAGACTCCCTGAGGCATCAGAGATCGCTAAGCTTGAAAGAAAGGACCTTGCATCATATATTAATATCGGTGCACCTATCCGCTCTCTCCAGGCTCAGTACGGTAACGATGCACGTATCCAGCTCAACGACTCATTCAAGACTGTAGACGAGATCCGTGACTTCATTGCTGCAGAGCGTGACGCACTTTCAGAGGCTGACAGATCTTTCATGACAGTTGCCATCAAGGCTGACGAGAACACACGTATGGGTATCGTGACAGATGTAAAGCAGGAACTTCGTAAATGTTCAGCGCTTAAGATCATCTACACAGCAAGAAAACCTGCAGAATAATGATTCTGCCTAACAATAAAAAAAGCAGTTCTGAACAAGAACTGCTTTTTTTATGTATGGTGATAGTCTATTTAGAGGAAAATGAATAAATTTGTATGATAAACATTAATAACACGACATTATGAAATTGAGAAGAATCCTGTCAGTAATCTGCGCGATTACATTGTTGGTGGCACCTGTGATTTCATGCCACGGTAAGAAGCATAAGGAAGAACCAAAAGCAAAATACATATTCCTTTTCATCGGTGACGGAATGGGTAATTCGCATGTTGCAGCAACAGAATCATATTTGTCATACAAAGCAGGAAAGCTTGGCGGAGAGCAGCTTAGATTCACACAGTTTCCATATCTGGGACTTGCAAGTACATACTCGGCGAATGCCAGCATAACCTGTTCATCAGCAGCTGGTACAGCAATAGCATGCGGAGCGAAGACCAATAACGGAATGGTAGGAATGGATCCTGAAGGAAACCATCTCAAGAGCATGGCATACGAACTGAAGGAAGACGGATACAAGATCGGCATCATGTCGTCTGTGCCTATCAACCATGCAACTCCTTCATCATTCTATGCACACAACAAGAGAAGAAGTGCACACTATGAACTCAGCCAGGAAATTCCTTCAAGTGGATTCGATTTCTTCGGTGGTGACGGATTCCTCGATGCTAAAGGCAAGGATGGAAAGGCAGAAGCTACTGATGTATATCTGGAAAAGAACGGATACGAAGTATGCTACGGACTCGAAGAGTATAAGGTTGCCAAGAACAATGAGAAGGTCGTTTTCTGTCAGCCAAGCAATCGTGATGCAGAGGTAGAACAGTATACCACTGGAGAAACAGCAGAGGAAGATGCTTCACTCGCAGAAATAGTTGAAACTGCCATTGATTTTCTCGGTGACAAGAAGCCTTTCTTCATCATGTGTGAAGGAGGAGCAATTGACTGGGAGGCACACAGCAACAGGACAATGGGCACTGTAAATGAAACCCTCGAATTTGATAAGGCAGTCGAGGTTGCATATCAGTTCTATCTTGCGCACCCGAATGAAACTCTTATCGTCGTTACCGCAGACCATGAGACAGGCGGAATAGCACTGGGCGCAAACGGTGGTGGAGATGTGATCAACTGGGAAGTTCTTGAAAAGGGCGAATCAGAAAACAAGACTCAGAGCGCAAAATGCGGCATCGGCTGGACTACCGGAGGACATAGTGGAGCTCCTGTTCCTACATATGCAATCGGCAAGGGAGCAGAAAAGTTCTGCGGAAGGTACGACAACACCGACATTAAGGGTAAAATTTTAGGTGAATAGCAACAAAAGGACTATCTTTGCAAAGTTTGTTAAATCAGTAATAAAGAATGGAAACAGTTATCAGAACCAAAGTGAAGGACCTGCTGAAATCAGAAGCAGGAAAGGAAGTTCTTGCCAAAGGATGGGTAAGGACAAAGAGAGGAAACAAGAATGTGGCTTTCATCGCCCTCAATGACGGTTCTACAATCAATAATATACAGATAGTAGTCGACAAGACTCCCGATAATGAGGCAGTACTTGCAAAGGTAACTACAGGAGCGTGCATCGCTGTCAAAGGTATGCTCGTTGAGTCTGTAGGTGGTGGACAGGCGACTGAAATCCAGGCAACCGAAATCGAGGTTTATGGAGAGTGTGACCCTATGCGCTATCCTCTTCAGAAGAAGGATACTTCATTCGAGTTCCTCAGAACAGTAGCTCACCTCCGTCCAAGAACCAACACTTTCGGGGCCATCTACCGCATCCGCAACCAGATGGCTTTCGCAATCCACCAGTTCTTCCACGACAAGGGATTCGTATATATACATACTCCTCTCATCACAGCTTCAGACTGTGAGGGTGCAGGCCAGATGTTCCGTGTCACAACTCTCGATATGGAAAATCTCCCACGCAACAAGAAGGGAGGTATCGACTATACAAAGGACTTCTTCGGCAAGGAGACCAGCCTTACAGTAAGCGGACAGCTCGAAGGTGAACTTGGAGCGCTTGCACTCGGAGAAATCTACACTTTCGGCCCTACATTCCGTGCTGAGAACTCAAATACTCCACGACACCTCGCAGAGTTCTGGATGATCGAACCGGAGATGGCGTTCTACGACATCAAGGATAACATGGACCTCGCAGAGGAGTTCATCAAGTACCTCGTGAAGTATGCTCTTGACAACTGCTATGATGACATCAAGTTCCTCAATGACAGATTTGACAATGAACTCATAGCTCGTCTTGAGGGCGTAGCAGACACCGAATTCGTGCGCCTTACCTATACTGAAGGTATCAAGATCCTTGAGGCGGCTGGAGTCGAGTGGGAATACCCTGTAAGCTGGGGCACAGACCTCCAGAGCGAGCACGAGAGATATCTTGTTGAAAAGCACTTCCAGAAACCTGTCATCCTTACAGACTATCCTAAGGATATCAAGGCATTCTATATGAAGCAGAACGAAGACGGAAAGACCGTACGCGCTATGGACGTGCTCTTCCCTAAGATCGGCGAGATCATCGGAGGTTCTGAGCGTGAATCATCTCTCCAGAAGCTTGAAGCACGTATCGAGGAGACCGGCATGAGCCGCAAGGGTCTTGAGTGGTATCTCGATACAAGAAGATTCGGTTCAGCTCCTCACAGCGGATTCGGACTCGGATTTGAACGTATCCTCCTCTTCGTGACAGGAATGAGCAATATCCGCGACGTGATTCCATTCCCAAGAACTCCAAAGAACGCAGAATATTAATCGTAATCCCCGGTCAGACCGGGGATCTTATATCAAGAGAAATGCTGATAATAGGAATAGCCGGTGGTTCCGGCTCTGGAAAGACAACAGTAGTAAAGGCAATCACAGAACAGCTTCAAGAGAATGTTGTAGTGATTCCTCAGGATTCTTATTACAAGGATCTCAGCCACTATACAGAAGAGCAGAAAAGAGTACATAACTTCGATCACCCTGACTCCATAGACTTCGAACTTCTCAGAGCGCAGCTGAAAGACCTGCGTGAGGGTAAGGAGGTTGAACAACCCGTATATTCCTATATAACATGCGGCAGGTCTAAGAATGAGACCGTACATGTGAAGCCTGCAGATGTAATCATTGTAGAAGGCATCCTGATCTTTACTGACCCTAAGCTTCGCAAACTAATGGACATAAAGATATTTGTAGATGCTGACGACGATGACAGGCTTATGAGAGTAATGGCACGCGATATAGTCGAAAGAGGCAAGACTGTAGAGTGGGTGATAGAAAGGTATTCACAGACCGTGAAGCCTATGTATCTTCAGTTTATCGAGCCTAGCAAGAGGTATGCAGACATCATCATCCCTCAGGGAGGACACAACAAGGTTGCAATTGACGTAATTTCAGCGACTATCGAAAAATCTCTGTCAAACGGAAAGAATAAATAATGAGTCTCTTCAATAAAGACGACCGCGCAGGTTTATACATCACCGTGATATTCCATCTCACGGTGATTATTGTCTTGCTTCTCTACCAGATCGATTCCACTGTCCGGAAGGAGGAAAGCTTTGTGCTGGATTTCTCAAAGCAGGAGGAAATAGAGCGTCGTCAGAAGGAAGAGGTATTCAAGGAGGACATCAGCAGGAAACTTGATGAGCTCATCGCTGCAGCACATAACTCAAGCGCACCGATAAGGAATATTGCGACAGACGCCTCAAGAGCACAATTAAAGGACGATAGAGGCACTGATGCAGAGCAATTGTACAAAGATGCTGAAAGATTGGCTCAGGACCTTAAAAACGGCCAGAAAGACGGTATAGAAGAAGAAGCCCGAGACGAAACAGTAGAGATGCAGCATCAGCAGAAACCTCAGCAGAAGAACCAGAAGGAATACAGCGGTCCATCTGTACTGTCCTACAACCTTGATGGCCGCAAGGCGAGCCATCTTCCGATTCCTGCATACAGATGCTATGGAGCCGGTGATGTCACCGTCATAATAACAGTAAACAATGCAGGCCAGGTAGTCCGGGCAAAGGTCATGGAAGAAATATCATCGACAGATGCATGCCTCCGCAATTTCGCAGTCCGCGCCGCCCGTCTATCCCGCTTCAGTCCATCTACAGAAGCCCCTGCCAATCAGACCGGTGAAATCGTCTACCGCTTCATCGCACAATAACGAACCATCCCCCGACAGGGAGGAAAGCATTTTCCCTATTATTTTGCTTTCCGACTGTCGGGGGATGGTTCGTTTTCTTCAGATGTCATGGTAGGTTTAGAACGGTCTTCCGCCGCCCATTGGCGGACGCATTCCGCCTCTCATTCCGCCTCCCATCATACCGGGGCCACCCATCATGCCTGGACCTCCACGCATTCCGCCACGTCCCATTCCAGGACCACGATTACCACGGTTGCCTCCAAATGTTCCGAATCTGTATGTGAATGAAATCACAACATATCGGCCAAGTGTATTGTTACGGGTCTCCATGTGGTAGTTGGATGCATCTGTTACAAACAGATTCTTCGCCTGGTTAAGAAGGTCATATGCCCTGATGGCTATAGTACCCTGGTTATTGAGAACGAGCTGGGTAATCTCTGCATTCCAGATGAACTCAGGTTCCTGAGGAGTTGTATATCCGTTATACCACCTGTAGTTGATGTCTGTTATCAGGTTCATACCGAATGGAAGGGTCCAGTTCATTTCGAATGATGCATTGTTCGACCATGTAGCGTTCTGGTTCACTGCATTCATTGTATAGAACGACTTCGACATGTTTGTTCTTCCTCCTGCCACGAGCTCTACAAAATCATTTCTATATGTGAGTCGGAGCATCTCCATCACGCTTGTAGTTCTGATCTTGTTCTCTGTGAAAGCAGATGTATTTCCAAGGTCAGGGAAGTCTCTGTTGAATGCATCATAATCGAACGAAACATTCTGTGCATCATAATACTTGTCAGATGCAAGGCTTCCGGTACCGATGTACGAAGTCGACTGATTGTAACGGGCATTTGTCATGGACATGATCGAGAAGTTCGACCTTCCGATAGGTGAATTGATCATGATCATTGCATTTGCGTTACCTGTAGCAGGGCCGTTTACCGGGATAGAGTACTGAACTCCTGACTGGTCGTACCACTGGGCATTCGTAATCGCATTCTGCACAAGGCCTCCGGAAAGGTTGACGTTGAATGACGAGAACGACTGCATATTGGTATAACCGAAGTTTGCACGCATGTTATGATTGAAATACGGCTGGAGATATGGGTTACCCAATGAGATGTTCAAAGGATTCGTATTGTCTGGAACCGGCATCAACTGTGATGTAGACGGCTGGTTCGACCTTCCGTTATAGTTCAGATTGAGGTTCGTATAATCGTTGAAGCGATAACGTACCCTTGCTTCAGGTGACCAGTTTACTACCTTGCTGGCATAAGTCTCGCCATTGGTTTCATTATATGTGTTGGTAGGGTTGGCTGATGCACCGACCTGAGCACTGAGTTTATCTGTCTGATATGTAAGGCTGACACCTGCCCTCTGGTTGATGTACCTGTTGAGAATAGAACTTGAATAGAGAGGATCCCTCTCCTCATCTACCGGATTATATTCTATATGGGTCGCATCATACCCGAAAGCTCCGCTGTTATATGTATCCTTCTTGCTGTCGCTGAGGTTCCATGAGTACTGATAGTTAGCCTCAAGGAAGAGATTCTCTGTCAAAGGCTCAGTATAAACGAGACGTCCGCTCACAGATGAGTTCTTTGAATTCTGGAAGTATCTCTGGTTGACGATTTCATCCTCGTATGTGCCGTCCTGATTTATGTCAGTCTGGGTAAGGGACTGGTTGAAACCGTTCATGTCATTGTTGCTGAAGTTGTAGTTGGCATTCAGGGAGATTGTTCTACCTGCCTTTCCAAGACGCTGTCTGAAGAGGAATCGTCCGCTGGTAGACCAGTTGCTGTTGTCACCGTTGCTGCTGTTGAAACCGCTGTTGGTAAACCTTTCTACGCCATCCTTTCCGATAGTGTTTGTCGAGAAGTCAGAATACTCGGAGAAATTTCCGCCTCCAAAGTTGAACTGAGGTTCGAAAAGCACTGATGTATTCTCATTGAATTCATGATCGACACGTACACCGAATCTATGTCCTCCGGTAGATGTCATGCTGGTACCTGAATTCTTGTTCATGAGACGGCTGCCGTCCTCCATGTATGTAATCTTTGAACTCTCCTCCTCAACATATGAGTCAGATCCGTTGTAGAGATAGTTTCCTGAAAGCTCCATATCTCCGTCGAAAAGGTCCCATGCACCGTTAAGACCGCCCATCCATGAACTGGTGATACCGTTTCCACCGCCGAAGCCGCCCATGCCGCCACGGCCCATTCCACCTCCGCCGCCACGCATTCCGCCCATCATTCCTCCGGCAAGGTCGTTGAATCCTCTATTGTTTGTATTATTGGCATTCGCTATGATGCTTATCTGGCTGTCTTCCTTGAAGTTACCCACGATAGCTGCACCCTGGTAACGCCATCCTTCATCCATGAACTTATGGTCCTCGTTATAGTATCCTTCATCAGGAAGGTCGTGACCACCGCCACCCTGAAGATTACCGAACCATCCGTTCATCATTCCCTTATATACAGAGAGGTCGATGATGTGTTCCTCCTGACCATCGTCGATTCCGGTAAATCGAGCCTGTTCAGACTTACGCTCCACAACCTTCACCTTCTCGATCATCTTGGCAGGAAGGTTCTTTGTAGCCAGCTGAGGGTCATCAAGGAAGAATGTCTTGCCATCAATAGTAATCTTTGTGATGGTCTCTCCGTTTGCTGTGATCGATCCGTCTGAATTCACCTCCACACCTGGAAGTTTCTTGAGGAGATCCTCCAGCATGTCGTTATCAGATGTCTTGAAAGAAGATGCATTATACTCGATGGTATCCTTCTTTACGATGATCGGGTTACCGACAGCCGAAACGCTGGCTGCATCGAGAACCTCGACATCCTCCTTCATCCTGATGGTTCCGAGATCTACGGCCTTTTCCAGAGTCAACTCCTGCTCATGAGACTTATATCCCATGATTTCTGCTTTAAGGATATATGTGCCCTTCTTTACTTTTGTGATGGAAGCCGCTCCCTCATGGTCAGTAAGCACATACTTCAATGCCTCCTTTTCACCCTTTACAGTAAGGGATGCAGTTGCAAAACCTACTGGTTCGCCTGTCTTGTCATCAACAAGTTTGAGACTTACTGTAAATGAGTTCTGCGCATAGGCAGAAAGTCCTGCAAGCAGAAGCAGGCCGATCATGGCAATTCGGGAAAAGATACCGGAAATCTTCATAATAAATCAATAATGCTTTTAGGTAAAATACACGGAGAGACCTTGTAAAAAGTCTCTCCGGATATATAGACAATATTTATATGCAAAAGTTTAAACAGAAATAGGAAAACTATCTTCTGTAAGGGCCACCCGAACCACGTCGGTTGTTCTGCATTGCACCGAAATCTCCGAAACGGTATGTAAGGGAGAGTATGATGTATCTGCCTAGGGTGTTGTTGCGGGTTTCAAGGTGGTAGTTCGATGAGTCTGAAACGGAAAGGTTCTTCGACTGACCGAGAATGTCATACGCCTTGAGGGCAAGGGTGAACTTGTTATTGAAGAGAAGCTTGGTCACCTCTGCATTGAGGATGATCTCATCTTCCTGAGGAGTCGTATAACCGTTGTACCAGTTGTAGTCGGCGTCCGCGATGAGATTCAATCCACCAGGGATCGTCCAGTTCATCGAGAAGTCCACCTGGTTGCTCCATGTAGGATTGACGTTCGCACTGGCGATTGTATACCACGACTTCGACATTCTTGTACGACCTCCTGCAACAAGCTCTACAAAGTCATTCCTATATGTAAGACGGAGTCTCTGCATGAAGCTCATTGTCTGAGTCTTGTTGGCAGTAAATGCTTCCTCCATCTTGTCCAGGTCAGGGAAATCCTGATGGAAGAGATCGTAGTTGAACTCTGCGTTCTCAGCATCATAATACTTTCCTGTATCAAGATTGCCCTTTCCGATGAATGAGGTCGACTCATTATAGCTTGCATTCGTCATCGAGAAGATAGAGAAGTCAGACTGAGCTATCGGAGAATTGACCATGAGACGGCCGTTAGCATTGTATGTTCCAGGACCGTTTACAGGAATCGAGTACTGCGCACCTGTCTTGTCATACCAGTTTGCGTTAGTGATGGCATTGTCAGTCATACCGCCACCGATGTTACCATGGATGGATGTGAACGACTCCTTGTTTGTATATCCGAAGTTTGCACGGAAGTTATGGCTGAAATAAGGCTGGAGGTATGGATTACCGAGCGAAACATTCAACGGATCCGAATTATCAGGGACAGGCATGAGCTGACGTGTAGACGGCTGATTTGACCATCCGTTATAGCGAACCCTCATGTGGGCATAATCGTTGAATTCGTAATTGAATGTCGCCTGAGGAGCCCAGTTGACTACCCTGCTTTCATACGTCTCACCGTTGGTCTTGTTATATGTGTCAGTCGGATTCACTCCTATTCCCAACTGGGCACGGAGCTTCTCTGTCTGATACGTAAGGCTCAATCCTCCCCTCTGGTTGATTGTACGGTTGATGATTTCGCTTGAATAAGTGTCATCCTTGTATGCTCCCTGTTCCTGGAACACAAGAGAGGTAACATCATTTCCGACAGGACTTCCAAGATTTCCGCTGTTATAGGCCACCTTATCGGAATTGTTCCTGTTCCAGCCATAAGAGTAGTTAGCTTCGAGGAAAAGGTGCTCCACGATAGGCTCTGTATATACGATTCGTCCGTTAAGGGAAGCATTACGGGACATACGGTCGATCTTCTGGTTGACAATCTCCGGATTTACGTCCCATATACCGTCATTATCTTCATCCGCATACGTCAGGGACTGGTTGTATCCGAGCATTTCATTATTCCTGAAGTTATACCTGATATTTGCGGACATTGTTCTTCCCGGCTTTCCAAGACGCTGTCTGAAGAGAAGGAATCCGCTTGCTGACCAGTTGCGGTTATCTCCGCTGTTGTCAGTGAAACCTTTGTTGGTATGGGAAGTGGCCCCATCTGCCACACGGTCTGTATGGAATTCTGAATGTTCAGTATAGTGTCCCTGGCCGAAGTTGAACTGAGGTTCAAAAAGAAGGGAGGTACTTTCAGAGAAATTATGTTCCATACGGATACCGAACCTGTTGCCCTGGGAAGCAGAAGTATTTGATCCGGTATTGAAGTTATGGAGCTGGCTTCCGTCCTCCATGTATGTGATTCTTGAGCTTTCCTCCTCTACTACACGTCTGTTACGGTTGTACAGATAGTTTCCTGAAAGTTCCATGTCACCGTCAAAAAGGTCCCATGTACCATTAAGACCTCCCATCCATGAGGTCGATATGCCATGTCGGCCTCCCCAGCCGCCCATTCCCATACCCATACCGCCTCCACGCATGTCCTGCATCATCGCACCTGCGACATCGTTGAAACCTCTGTTGTTGGTATTGTTTCCGTTAAGGATCACACTTATCTGACTCTTGTTTGTGAAACGTCCCATCATCGCAGCAGCCTGGAAACGAGGATCGTTCATATCTGAACCGCCACCCGGAACATCATGGCCGCCTCCGACCATAGTGTTTCCGAACCATCCGTCCATCATTCCCTGCTTTACAGAAAGGTCAATCACCATTTCTTCCTCACCGTCGTCGATTCCTGTGAAGAGGGCCTGGTCAGATTTCTTCTCCACCACCTTGATCTTCTCGATCATCTTGGCAGGAATGTTCTTCGATGCAAGCTGAGGGTCATCAAGGAAGAAAGGCTTTCCGTCGATCATGATCTTGGTGATAGTCTCTCCATTCGCTGTGATGGAACCGTCAGCAGCGACCTCGACTCCAGGAAGCTTCTTAAGAAGTTCCTCAAGCATATCGTTGTCTGATGTCTTGAATGAAGATGCCGAATACTCGATTGTATCTTTCTTGACAATGATAGGATTTCCTACAGCAGAAACGCTTGCCGCATCAAGAACCTCGACATCTTCGGCTAACTTGATTTCACCGAGATCGATGTTCTTATCAATCACAACCTCCTGTTCGTATGGCTTATAGCCCATAAGTTCCGCCTTGACGATATATGTAGCTTTTGAAATCTTATTCAAGGAAGCGACACCGTTCTCATCAGTCATCACAAACTTAGGATCTGCAGTCGAACCTTTTACAGAAAGCGAAACCGTTGCAAAGCCGACCGGTTCAGAAGACTTGGCATCAACCAGTTTCAGTTTCAGAGTAAAGGAGTTCTGTGCAAAAGCGGATAAAGAGATCAGCAATCCGCATATAATGAGAGCCACACGGGCAGAAAAAGAAGTTTTTCCAATCATATCAGGATAAGTTTTTCAAAGTATCAAGAACAGGATTATTCTGCAAAAATCACGCCAGTGCCCTATTTCTTAACACGATCAGGATTATTTTCCAGAAATTTCTTCCAATCGGATTTACCACCCAGACCGACAAGCGGACTGCTCATCTGGTAATGATGGCATAGAGCTATCGCGAGAGCATCAGTTGCATCAAGATATTTGGGATCCAGTTCGACCTTCAGAGTCTTCTGTATCATCATCGCAACCTGTTCCTTGGATGCAGCTCCATTGCCACAGATTGCAATCTTTGCTTTTCTTGGCGCATATTCTGCCACAGACAGGCCATGCATGATAGCCGCGGTTATGGCTGCACCTTGCGCACGTCCCAATTTAAGGACAACCTGAGCGTTCTTGCCATAGAAAGGAGACTCCACAGCAAGCTCATCAGGCTTGTGTTCTTCTATAAGTTCATTGACTCCGGCATATATATTTGCCAGTTTCTCAAACGGGTCCTTTATCTTTCGGAGATCAAAAACTCCCATATCGACATAATGAGGGCCCTTGGAATCTACACGGATAATCCCGAAACCAAGAATATTGGTTCCGGGATCAATTCCGAGTATGATCTTTTCTTTAGTCAATATAATCGAATCCGGTATATGGACGGAGAACCTCAGGAATCTCGATTCTTCCGTCCTTCTGATTATTTTCGAGAAGGGCAGCCACGACTCTAGGAAGCGCGAGTGAACTTCCGTTGAGAGTGTGAGCGAGCTGAGTCTTTCCATCAGCATCCTTATATCTGAGTTTCAGACGGTTTGCCTGATATGACTCAAAGTTTGACACCGAAGATATCTCAAGCCACCTTTCCTGAGCTGCAGAGTACACCTCGAAATCGTAAGTTATCGCTGAAGTGAAGCTCATGTCACCGCCGCAAAGACGAAGTATTCTGTATGGGAGTCCGAGAGCCTTTACAATGCTCTCGACATGAGCGATCATCTCATCGAGAGCCGCATATGATTCCTCCGGCTTCTCGACACGTACGATCTCCACCTTGTCAAACTGGTGGAGACGGTTGAGTCCACGCACGTCCTTTCCATATGAACCTGCCTCACGACGGAAGCAAGGTGTGTAGGCAGTCATCTTTACAGGGAATTCATTGTTTCCGAGAATCACATCCCTGAAGATGTTGGTGACAGGAACCTCAGCCGTAGGCACGAGGTAGAAGTTGTCAGCTGTCGCATGATACATCTGACCTTCCTTGTCAGGAAGCTGTCCTGTACCGAAACCTGAAGCCTCGTTTACCATGATAGGAGGCTCGACTTCCTGATATCCTGCATTCGTATTGTAATCAAGGAAGAAATTGATCAAAGCTCTCTGGAGTCGCGCACCCTTGCCCTTGTAGACAGGGAAACCAGCACCTGTAAGCTTCACTCCAAGGTCAAAGTCGATGATATCGAATTTCTTTGCAAGTTCCCAATGTGGAAGCTTGTCAGCTCCGAGCTCAGGAATCTCGTTTCCGGTCCTTACTACGACATTGTCCTCTGCGCCCTTTCCTTCAGGAACCTGATCGCATGGAATATTTGGAAGGAGAACAAGAAGCGAGTTAAGCTCCGAGTTATTCTCCTCTGAGTTTCTTTCAATTTCAGCGGAACGTGCCTTGAGAGCGGCAACCTCTGCCTTTACGGCGTCAGCCTCTTCCCTCTTGCCTTCCTTCATAAGGCCTCCGATCTGCGCAGCCTTCTTTTTCTGCTCAGAGAGGCAGGTATCAAGCTCCACCTGGAGAGCTCTTCTGTTCTGGTCAAGGGCATTGATCTTCTCAACGATTTCCCTTGCGTCGAAATTCTTTACTGCAAGCTTCGCTATCACAAATTCAGGATTCTCACGAAGCAGTTTAAGTGTAAGCATATTCTTGAATTTTATTTATATGAAAAGAGGACCGCAACCCACTCGGGTATACAGTCCTCTATCTTTTCATAAATCCCGAGTCTTAGTTCTCAAAAGGGACTACCGAAACGTAAGATTTGTTGTCCGCCTTCTTACGGAAGCTAACCTTACCATCGATCAGTGCGTAAAGAGTGTGGTCCTTACCCATTCCTACATTCAGACCTGGGTTGTGAACAGTACCTCTCTGACGAACGAGGATGTTACCAGCCTTTACTGCCTGATCACCGAATTTCTTGATACCGAGTCGTTTGCTATGTGACTCACGACCGTTCTTAGAACTACCGACGCCTTTTTTATGTGCCATATTCTATTCCTCCTCAATTAATTAAGCGATCGCATTGATCTGAAGTTTTGTAAGATACTGACGGTGTCCGTTACACTTCTGGTAACCTTTACGACGTTTCTTCTTGAAAACAAGAACCTTCTTGCCCTTGCAAGTGTCGTCAAGTACAGTTGCTGTAACCTTAGCACCCTCAACGTAAGGTGCACCTACCTTTACTGCGCCGTCCTCATCGATAAGGAGTACCTTGTCGAACTCGACAGCAGCACCCTTCTCAGCCGCGAGGCGGTTGACGAAGATTTCCATACCAGCCTCTACCTTGAACTGCTGGCCTGCAATGTCTACGATTGCGTACATAAAAACTTAATATGAA
>JAFYUS010000052.1 GCA_017549505.1 Bacteroidales bacterium
CATGTACATCTATCTCTATCGAAGATGCTCCGGCTTTCATGCCGGCAGCAATACAGTCAAGTGAATTCTCCAGGCCCAGGCCTGCTCCACCTCTATGGCCAGTAATCATTTTACCGGAGGCACTGCCTCCTTTCTGAGTTACAACACCTCTCAGCATGGATGCACCGACCCATATCAGAATCAGAACAAAAACAACAGTCATGATCTTCCTTATCATATCTTCGCATTAAACATAACCTTCATCAATATCCTTATCACCTTGTCAAACCACCCGTAGCAATCCTTGGCATCAAGGGCACTTGACATGGCCTCGATAGAAAATTCCTCAACAGACGGCTCGTGCATAAGAGCCCACATGAGGAAGTTTCCGAACTTGTGTGTGAACAGGTCTGACAGGCTCTCTCCGCTAGGATTGTATGAGAGGATCTGCTCCCTGTATTTAGGAATTCCAGGGAATGAAAGTCCCACGATATCCCTCTTTATGAAATTATCCACCTCATCTGCAAAGTAGTTCTTGGCAGTACTCAGCACATTACCTATCAGCGACACCAGAGTCATGGCATATATTCCGTCTCTGTCTACAGCAACTGAATCAAGATTCTCTACCTTTCTTCCTGTATCGTAAGCCTTGATTATATGAAGGAGCAGGTCGAGCGCAGTACGGATGTATCCGAAATCCGTAATGAGTTCCGAGATGTTCTCGATCAGATGGAAAAGAAGCAGCTTGTCATTCTGCTCTATCGCCCTGTCCAGCATCGCGTAGAACAAAGGAACGCAACGTTCGTCTCCATCAAGAGGCATGCCATCTCCGGAATGGGTACAGTACACGACTGCATACCAGTTCATGACATTTCTCTTATATAGACCTAATGTATTGGCTTTATGACTGTTGCGTGCACGGAACAATCCTCTTGTACGCAATGTCCAGTCTTCAGCTTCACTGGCATACATATCGATCAGTTCCCTGTTCATAGGTCCGTATACGGATATCTGATACAGGCTGTATAGCAGCGACATCTGAGTATAGTCGAACCATTCGGTCTGCCTGTATTCATCGAATACCTTCGTCACTACAGGCCTTACATTCTGCCAGTCTGCAACTCCCATGATCACCAGTATGCGTTCCAGGACAAAATAGCTCATGCTGTCTCCGGTAGTATAAGCCTCGGCTATTGCAGGATAAAGAGACTGATACCTCGCACGCAGGTCTGCCTGAACCTCCGGGCTGGAGTTATTGTAAAGAAGCATCGGAAGCAGCCTGCACATCGATTCCCTGCTCCAATGTTCTTCCGACGAGCTCTTCGGAACGACACTGTCATCCCAGAAGCCCTGATACTCGATGATGTTGTTTACATATGCTGACTGGAAGGTAAGCTGCTTGCGCATGACGAAATCCAGCAGCGGCATGACCACACGGATAAGGGCAAGGTTACCGGTAAGGTGGTTGAATATTGATTTGATATGACCAAGGAGCACAGCGGCTCTGTCCCTGCTGTTCTCCTTCCCGGACAGAAGCGTGTCTATGATCATCAGCACAGTGAGCCTTATCGATGTCTCAAGGTGGCTGAACAGTCTGTTGCGACCGCTGGAGCTGACCATCCACCTGACCAGAGAACGACTGCGGACATAGCTGTACATTCTTTCCACTATCTTCTCGGCGATATTCTCCTCGATAAGGGTATAATCCAGTGTATGGGTACGCACGGACAGATAGTAAATGTACATTACGGCATCATTCCTGACTTCCGTTATCGGTTCGTCAAGGAGACGCCACAGAAGCCTGTAAGGGTCATCGACATACAGAGACTCGTTGAAATAGTCGGTCGCGAACATACCGTTCAGGATAGATACAGTGGCATTCCTCCGGAGACGTATCACCGGCATGAGGGCCGACTGTACGACCTTATGTCTTTCGATCACCTTATCATCAGCCTTGTTGGTCTCGATGAGCCTGTTGATCTGATTGAGTTCCTGCGTCAGCTTGTCTCCGTTTTCGACATCAGCATCCAGCAGCAGGTCTGTCAAAGCAAAGAGTTCCTGTTCATAATTCTCCCCGATGAGAGTGCTTGTAACCTCTCCGACAAGAAGCATCACTTCATAATCGTCAGGATAATCACGCATCATCGAAACAAGTGTCGAATAATCGTGGGTCCTGAGTATGTCTATGGCCAATGCATTGCGCATTGCGCCCATATAGACCACACTTCCTGCCGAACGGCTCAGGCATCGGATATATGCATGTGCCGGTATCGGTGCGACTATCGTACCTCCGGCAGTTTCACGTGCGACAAAGACTCTTGCCATCACGTATTCCAGGAAACGCTCGTAGATGAACTGTATCTGACGTTCTCCGGTCTGGGCAGACTCGGATATGCGGAGAACCGGCCGTTCCGGCTTGTTCATCAGCTCCGTGTAGGCGACGGAGATTCCGTCGCGTTTGTAGATGAGGTGGGAAAGCTTGTACAACGGGTGGTCTACATTGTCCATCGCCAGCTTCAGTTCTGACTCGGATATGCTGTCTGCAGCAATGCCCTGCTCATACTTTTCGAGCAGATGCGAAGCAATGAGTTCAATGATACGGCACTGGGCCTTGCCGGCATAGGACATGGCTATGTCGTTGAACATGCGGTTGAAGAGGGCGACTGAAGTGAAATCCTTGCTGCCTTCAGGAAGTGCCTTGCAGAGATAGTTGGTACATGCGATCTTGAGGATCAGAGGATCCTTCAGACGTATCCTGGCCGTCGGAGTAAGCGAGTCGAACTCCGAAGTCATCTGATAAAGCTCCTGGTAGATGCCATAGGCCTTCATCAGTTCCTTGGAAGTAAAGCCACGTATCGCGGAATGGATTCCCTTTTCAGGAGAGAAAGTGTATCCTGCATCCTTCTGCGCCAGACGGCTCAGGGCGTGCTTCCATGTATAGCTGCGACATGTCGTCACCACCTTGAACCTGTCATACCTTTCATTCACAAACAGACGGATTATCGCCTTGTACAAGGCTACGACACCCATCTGTTCAGTGTCATCCTTATAATTCAGACATTCGTTGATTGCATCGAAAAAGATGTAGATATACCGGTCTCTCTGCACAGCCTTTTCATGCAGACTGTCAAGAAGACGCACTATATCCTTGCGGGGAGAGTAACCGAACACACTCTTAAGATGGGCATCCAGGGTCACTGATGTGAAATCAGGGCTTGCAAAGATAAGCACGCACTGATTTTCCTCGATAAGTCTCTCCGTCCAGAAGCACAGCTGGTTGGTCTTTCCCTGACCGGCTTCTCCAAGAATCGGAAATAGAGTAGTCGGGTCCTTGTAGAACCTTTCAAGGGCAGCAGAGATTTCCTCCCTGTCCACAAAAAGCTCGCGGTTGTATTTCTTTTCCCTGTAGATCCTTCCGAGGTATCTCTCCGACTCTGCTTTGGCAAGATCACGGAACTGGTCCCAGTTAAGGTCTTTGGAGATATCGAACTGAGGAGCAACTCGTTGCAGCAAGGCATCGAAATCATCATTATAGATATCGTCCACGTATGTCACCGCGTCTTCGTTGGAAGAAATGTAGCTTACGTTCTCTTCCTTCAAAGTCTGAAAGATATACACATACCCCTTGTCGTTGCACATCAGTACAGGATACATGTCAGTAACTTTCTGACCGTCGCTTATGTAGTAATGCCCCGGCTGGTCACCGGCTGCAGAAGGCCCCTCAATGCTTGCTCCTGCTCCTTTATGGGTCAGTCTTTTGCCTTCTGACGGAGATGAGTGGAAATCGTATTGCTGAAGTGGAGTAAGAGCCTGAAGGAGCGTCAGGATGCGCGGCTCGAGAGTATAGATGACTCCACGATATATGTTCTCTGACAAGGTAGTGCTGTGACCTCTATATTCATTTCGGATCTGTACCACACTTGGTTCACGCTTATCTCCCAGAAGGACGCAGCTGTTCCTGCGCATCATATGAGACAGCAGAGACTTTACCAGACCGTCATCTTCCATGCGCTCCTTTGCAGCCATCAGCAGAGGGACGAATATGTCATTGACCCAGTCTCCGAGGGACAGGGGCCGCTTTGTATCTATCTTGTTCACTATTCGTACGGTACGTCTCTGCTCGAACGGAAGATCCTTCTCGATCTCTATCAGGCGGACAAGAAGTACCATCGACATATACTGCACCGAGATCTCAACGAAATCGAGAGCATAGTTCATCGCCTTGCCGAATTCATTGGCGGCGACATGGTCAAAGAGGCGTTTAACCGGTGCCGCAAGGGTATACGGAAGGGCATCGATACTCTTCCCGACCAGTTCATCGGCGGCCTGCCGTTCCTGCTCATCCAGTTCTCTCAAATAGACATAGTTGCTCATAACGCATAGTTTTCTACAAAATTAACATTATTATGAGAGAAACCTGTCATTTGCACAAAAAATACATTAACTTTGGATAGTTTATACATGCAAGACACTGGCTTATGAAATATACAGGATTTCTCTGCGGAGCATTCTCGACAAAAGGCACTTTCGTACCTGAAGAAAAATGGAAGA
>JAFYUS010000005.1 GCA_017549505.1 Bacteroidales bacterium
GGATATTCGGGTTCAAGAATATCGTCGGCACGGTCAGAAGACAAGAAGTAGATCTTCTGAAAAGGACTGCGTCTGCATTCGCGCATATGATCAACAGTGCAGAAATAGTGAATCTCAAGAGACTGGATGACCATGAGCTGTTGACCGAGCTTGAGAAATATATGCAGTTCAGCATCGACAAGGAGATTCCGACAGACCGGAAGATCTGCGAGGATTGCGTCGAACTGAACGGAAAGAAGATATATACTTATTCGTTGAGCGAATCAAAGGATCTCCCTTACACCATAGGAGCGACGGCAAAGATTGAAAGACTCAGCAGTAATGATGCGGAAATACACCTCTCCTCCGGAGCTCCGATCGGAGTCTTATTGGACTGCGAGCATATTGTGAACAGCTACTTCCTTACTGTACCACAGAACGAGATTGCCAATGAGCTTGACAAAAGCCGCAGGCACAAGATCAGTATGTCCAAGCGCAGCTTCGAGAACACAAGTAATGCCGAAGAGCTGGAAGAGTTCAATAAGGATTCGCACGAGAAGCAGCTGATAACCATCAAGGCTCACAACAATCTGGTCATCTGGGCTAATGCCAGCGATATCGACAACGCCACTGGTAAGGCTGCCGCCGCACTGTCATCAATGGGCATCACATGCAAGAGGAATACCCTTGATACGCCTGTCATATGGTATGCATCCATACCAGGAGCTGCCACAGAGCTTGGAAAGCAGAATTTCAGGACAGCCGAGCTGATGTCATGCCTATGCCTCGGCATCAATGAAACTTACCAACGCGATATCCCCAATGGCAACATAAAGCTCTGCGACAGGATCAGAAACATCCCTCTTAGGATAGATTTCCAGAAGAGCGCAGAAGAGCATGGACTGATATCGAACTATAACGCATTCATACTTGGTCCATCAGGATCCGGCAAGTCATTCTTTACAAATCATCTCACCAGGAGTCTGTATGATGCAGGGCAAAGCATAGCGATCATCGACATGGGTGATTCATATGAAGGACTATGCAATATCATCAAGGAGGAGTCGGAAGGGAGGGACGGCATCTATATGAAATGGGATCCGGAGCATCCGATATCGTTCGACGCTTTCCACGGATTCGAGGATTGGCTCAAGGACATTGGAGAGAACAAACCGAAGATACTTCAACGCGACCATGAAGGGGTACTATACCTGATGTCGATAATCAAGTACATGTGGTCACCTGCCAAAGGATGGCTTCCCGAAAACGAAGCGATCCTGGGAGACATAATCGAGCTGTTCGCTAGATCTCAGGAAATCCGGAAACCTGTTTTCGCAGATCTATATGATTACATAGTCCAAAAGCTTATACCTGTCCAGGAGGACAAAGGACTCCTGGATCTGGGAGACACAAAGATTGTCAAGCAAAAATTCGACTTAAGCGATATGATCCAAGCATTGAAGAGTTACACCAAGGATCAGACCTTTGGATTCCTCTTCAATGACGAGAACCCGATGGACATCTTCACAAGCCGTTTCACAGTATTCGAGATCGCCGACCTATCACAGAAGGGAGAGAAGTCATACTACCCTCTCGTCATACTAGGAATGATCTCGGCATTCAATTCCATCATGAGAAGGGACGCTGACACAAGGAAGGTCCTGATTATAGAAGAAGCATGGAAGGCCATTGCCAATAAGGAGATGTCAGGATTCTTACAGGAGCTATGGAAGACTTCCAGGAAGTACAACACATCTGCGATTGTAGTATCACAACAGTTCTCAGACCTCCTTGCTTCCGAGTCGGTCAAGGACACGATCATTCAGAACTCCGGAACAAAGATACTTCTCTCGCAGGAGTCAAACATGACTGAGATTGACAGCATTGTCAAATACTTCGGACTCAGTCAGCAGGAAAAAGCCATGCTCATGTCCATCGGCATGAACATGAACCCCGATTACAGATACAAGGAGGCATTTATAAACATCGGAGGCAAGCACTGTTCAGTATACGCGACAGAACTATCACCTCAGGAGGGATTCGCCTATCAGACAAACAAGAGCGACAAGCAGCCTTACCTGAAAGAAGCCGCACATATCGGATACCGGGCAGCCGCTGAGAAACTGGCAATGAAAGAAAATGAGATGCAGAAAGATTAGATATTGGCTGCTGGCTGTATGCCTGCTTTGCCCCATCATTTCGCACGCCCAGCAGATTGTGATTGACCCGAGCCAGATTGCCGCATCCGCCACAAATGCAGCAGAACAGGTCGACTACATGCTTGACCAGTTGGGAGAGCTGGCACATCTTGGAGAACAGATGAATACTGTCAGGGATCACTTTGACAATGTCTTCGGAGAAGACGGCATAGGAGGAAAGGCGATAAGCGTAATGGAGGATCTGGGAACTCTCACACGTCTCACACAGGCATACAACAGCACGATGGAATCCACCGAGAGATATGCCCGGATGATGCAGGAGATGGGACAGCTAAAGCTGTCAGACGCAAACATGCTGCTTCACTATATGCTCTCAATGAAGGATAATATCGAAATGGGTGTAGAGACAGCCAGAAAGATTCTAAGCACACTCGGATTCTCAAAGAAAGAGAAAAAGGACGAACTGGAGAAGATCATTGACGAGATGGAGCAGAATCTAAAGACCTTAGACAAGGCTGTAAGGATTGAGGCTGAAGCCACCATTATAGCCGAGGGGCTTTTAGAGTTCGTTGACTACATCGATTCCGAGATGACCGCAGACAAGTTCGTCGAAGCGATGGAGCCGTACGGAGATCTGGAGCAAGCGAGCGAAGGCACTCTAGGCATATTATCCATGATACTTGGGATATTTAGTATCCTGTCCGCCTTCACAGCATTCCTTATCAAGGTGCGAGGAGGTATTGCAGGCGACCCGACAGCAGAACACGCCTTCCTGAGAGTGGCTGTAGGAATGTTCATCGGAATGGTAATGTTGAATGTTTTAAGTTCCATGTTTGGAATAAGACTGTAGAGATATGACTGTACTATCAATGTGGAGCACATTGGAATCCATCAGGCATTCCGTCGTAAGCAGAGATTTCGTGGCGATCATGGACATCGCCGGGCTCCTGGCATGTATAGGAGCAGGCATTGCAATGTTCAAGGTTGTCAGGACATACGTAGGAGGAACAAACATGGACCCATGGGACTTATTCAAACCGATCGTCCTCGTGATTCTTGTATGTAATTTCGATGTCTTCGTACTTGGTCCGGTAAACGGACTCTGTGGCATCATATCCAGAGAGAGTGCGGATATCTTCAATCTGGATCCTAACAGATATCTTGGACAATGGTCTGACAACCTCAGACGTATCGGTACCCATGTAGCCATGCAGAACTACCAGGAGTATCAGGAGGAGCTTCTGGAGATCGCCGAGGACTCGTCCATGATAGGAGCGTTCTTCTCGAAGCTATGGCTCGCGATAAAGAAACTGCTCATGAGCATCTTCGGCATCAAGACACTGACCTTTGCAGGCATAGTCGGAGGTGTGCTCTTCCTGCTGGTCAAAGTCGTACTGTTCGCTCAGCAGATGCTCTGCACCATATTCCTGATCATACACTCACTCATAGGTCCATACGTCCTGGCTCTGGGCATAATACCCGGCTACGAGTCAGGATTCAGGGCCTGGTTCGGAAGACATCTGCAGATATCCATGTGGATACCGATGGGTTATATCATACTCGGAGTCAACCTGGCGATAACAGACAAGATTACGGATATGATCATCGCGACAAACAGCGACCTGTCACTTGAATGGATCATGATTGTGCTTCAGATCGTGGCACTGGTTTCTGTCGCAAACGTCCCGAAGATGGTCACCTGGATAATACACACCTTAGGTTCTAATGATGCCCACAAGACATTCTCGAACATAGCAAGAAAGATAGCAAAAATCTAATAATCAACTTCATATGGACAATCTTATCAAATATTTCGACAACATCGAGACTTCCTTCAGAAAGATGAAGGTGATTACCGTAACATCCGTCATTGCATGCGTGACAGTCTGCATCTGCTCCTTTGCCATCGCCGGCTGGACTATCATAGAGACCGGCAACCAGGTCTTTGTCATTGACAAAGGTTCTGCAGTCATGGCACAAAGGACAGAAGAGGATGCCAACAGGGATCTGGAAGCTACAGACCATGTCACTCGATTTCATGAACTCATGTTCAACCTCTCCCCTAACGCAGAAAGCATCAAGAGGAATACTGACAAGGCGCTCGTCATGAGCGATAAGAGTGCGTACGATTACTGGTCCGACCTCTCGGAAAGAGGATTCTATCAAAGACTCGTATCTGCAAATGTCTCTCAGGAGATTGTAATCGACTCGGTAAAGCTTGATATGAACACTTATCCGTATGAAGCCAGGACTTACGGAAGGCTGTTCATGCTGCGCGAGAGCAACATCACAGCATATCAGTTGGAGACCACATGCCGGCTCGTGGATGTGGAAAGATCTCCGGGGAACCCTCACGGAATGATGATAGAGAAGTTCAGGGTAACAAGAAACGAGAATTTAGGGACACGCAACAGGAAATAACATGTTTGGATTACGAAGATTGGTAATGACAATAAACAGCTGTCTGCCAAAGACTCGGAGAAGGATTTATGGAACTTTTATCGTAATGTTCCTATTATGGCTGACAATCACAGTTATTCAAGTATTGAAGATAATGTCATGAAACTGAACAAGCAGAAAAAAGCAGGCCTCATGCTCATCAGCATTGGTCTGCTGCTGATCACAATGGTTATTCTGTCAATTATGGACAAGGGAAGCAGCAAAGGCTCAGAGTCAGAAGCAACGAGTAACGTCTATCAGGACATACCTGAAGCAACCGTTCCGAAGATGAATGATTCGAAGACAGAAGCCTATGTGGAAGAAAATACGAGAAGACCATCTATTGTCGAGCACTGGGACAACTGCATGGAGACCACCGAGGAGAAAGAAGAGGATAATACGTCATCTCAGGATAATTATTCCACCGGGGGTGTCACTAACGAAGATCTCTTCGGGCAGAGCACTACGACTGCTTCAGGTGGTTCAGCAAGCAGGAATTATGAGAACCCATATCGGGAAAGCCATCAGGAACGGGAAGAACGACACCGCAGACGACAGGAAGAGGCGATCGAGATGGCGGAGAGAATGCAGAGGGGAACCACAGCGACAGATGCCGACCATGAAAGCATAGATGAAACTGCTGCTATCTCTACAGTAGTTGAAGCGCCGGCTGCAGAGATCAGGCGCAGCAGCGTGATTTCATCCCTCGATGACATGCAGGATGTGAATGGCATCAGTTCACTGAATTCTATAGATGACTCTGTCATTGACGACGTAAACAGACCGTTCAAATGCATGTTTTCCAAATCCATGAAGGTCAGAAACGGAGACCGCGTTTCAGTCATCCTGCTGGAGGACATGTTGATCGGAGGAACATTCATTCCTAAGAACACACATGTAATGGGCATAGGCAAGATCAACGATAGACTGGAAATGGAAATCACAAGCATTGAGATGGGAGGTCGCATCATACCGTTTGGATATGAAGCATATGACATTGATGGGAGCAAAGGCATATATTGCCCGGATGTAGGTTCTGATGGTAAGACAATAAGAAGCAGAGGCACGTCGCTGGCCAGTTCAACTCTCAACAGCAGGATGGGACGAATTGCCGGGGACATAGTCAATACAGGTGTATCTATCCTGCAGGGACGGGATGGCGAAAAGACGGTCAGCATTCCTGCCGGATACACATTCTTCATAATGAAAAAGAAGGAACGATGAACTTAAGAATCCTTACGATTGTGGCATGCTTGATTTTTGCCACACAACTATGCAGAGGACAATCGGACACGCTGCAGGTATCCTCTGCATACACCACCCATCTGATATTCTCTTCAGACATAACATACGCAGACCTGAGTAATCCTCAAGACATTGCGGCTAAGATTATCGAGCAGAACAGAAATCTGCTTGCTCTTAAGGCACGCTCCCCTTTTATGGATTCCAGCAGCGTATCTGCTTTGGAGTCAAACGGAAACATGCACACATTCATCGTCGTGTATGAACACTCTCCGCAGCAACTGGTGATTGACCTGAGGGAAAGCCATGACGGATTGCTCTCCGAAAATATCTCTGGAGTCAGCATCG
Organism: Bacteroidales bacterium; assembly: GCA_017549505.1. Classification (GTDB taxonomy): domain Bacteria; phylum Bacteroidota; class Bacteroidia; order Bacteroidales; family UBA932; genus Cryptobacteroides. Next base: position 6,168 of record JAFYUS010000005.1, read on the forward strand.
GAGGCAAAGCCGATGCTCCCAGTCTGCAGAGTCTGAATAAAAGAAAGCAGCAGCTGTACCACATTGGTTCGAAGAAATATAAGATTACTGCCTTATGTGAAAATATCGTCTCATACAGCGACATCACGTATCTGACAATTTCGCTTGACAACAAGTCATCTGTCAGCTACAGCATAACAGATGCTGTCTTTGTTCTTGAATCGGCCAAGAAAAACAAGAGATCTGTCTCATTTGAGAGAACGCTGATCCCGAAGAACAGACACGGATCATTGTCTGCCGATGCAAGTTCTAGTTCTCGCATCACCTACTCATTCGACAAGATGACATTGGCAGAAGGACAGGTCGTCAAAGTCTATTTCTACGAGCAGGACGGACAGCGAAACCTTGAAGTAACTCTGACCGCCAGAGACATCAACAATGCTGGCAAAGAGTAGAGGTCATAAAAATGTCACCCCGTAGGATGTGGGGTGACATTTTATATAATCTTACCAGCCTTTATCATATGTTCGACCTCATCTTCAAAGAAGAATAGTTCCTTGCCATTCTTATAGGCTTTGATCTCTCCTTTCCGCACCATCCTATAGATAGTCACAGGAGCTTTGCCTAGCATGAAGCATAGATCCGGAGTCCTGAGGAGCTTACGTTCCTTTGGTTTCTCATCGGTCATTACCGACCTAGCTCCAGACAGACTGGCTACCACCTCTTTCAATCCCTTGACCTCATCAACCAAAGTGGCCATCATATTGGATATCTCCTCCAGATTCATCTTCTCATCCTTCATATCACTTTACCTCCATCGATTGGTTAAACTGCTTGCCAAGTTCATAGCATACGTGTTCAATTGTTTCGGTTGTATGATCCGGCAGGGTAATTACAGAAAATGATTGTGGGACATCTACAACTCCCCCATCAACAGAATAATACTTTGTGAAAGTCGAATTAATTGTAGCGACTGATGCAAACAGATTAGGGAACATTGCCTTTGCTATGAAAGCTGCCTCTTTACGGTTCAGTAATGCATAGGGAGCCAGGTTATAGATCATCAGGGCCAATTCATCCTTTCTCATGCACTTGCAAGGTGTAACAAAACTTCCCAGCCTATGAGCATCTGTCACCGGTGACAAGGTAAGCTTTTCGATGGACGAATCAAACTCTCTATTACGGACCTTACGCAGCGATGTTGCCATATTGAGTATCTGTTCACTTGTCAGATACTCACCGAATGCACTCTTAAGATAGCAGAGCAATCCTCCAAAGATTGTCTGCTCACGATGTTCCGGATTCACCTGAACAGTCTGACTGATTAATTTAATACTATCTTCACGACAATTAA
>JAFYUS010000006.1 GCA_017549505.1 Bacteroidales bacterium
TATATTCCAGGGCGATATCGGCAGATAAAAGCCCTGCTCTGAAAGAGGACGCCAGAGCTGAGAAAGCTGTAAGACGCGATGCATTGTAATTGGACGACTTCAAGCCATCCCATTGAACATCAGCTGCCAAAGAAAGCTTCCACCAGTTGCGGATCTGGAAATTGTGGGCTGAGTTAAGCTGGATCTCAGTCTGTCCATATCTGCTGTCTCCGTATGAACTTGAATAGAAGATATCGTCGTAGGATGCCTTGCCGCTTAGATGGAGAGTATAAAGGCTCGAGAAATTCCTGTTCAGGACGCCTTGTACGAATGCATTGCGGTCGGCCTGGCGGTCTTCCGACGGCCAGGCGGTCGAGCCGGGTGTCCCGCGCTCGACTCCGTTGAAATACGCCTTGACATGGAAATCCTTTCCGAAAAGGTCAAGACCGGCGCGTACCTGGCTGACATCATTATTCTCTCTTACAAGGCCATCTCCATATGAAAAGTCACCTTTACTGAAGAGTCCTGCAGTATTTGCTGAAAGCGAAAGATTCTCGGAAAGACGGAAATCGAATCTTGCGTATGGTTGCCATGTACCGAACGAACCGCCTGACAAGCTGACACGCGTAGCCAATGGTCCGTTTTCGAAAACAGGTCGTGCAGTATTGAAGGAGATGCTGTTCTGGGCATAGTCCACTACCACAGAACCTACGTTCTCGGGGGCAATCATACCCAGATCATTCTGACCTGACTGCACATTACCTACTCGAAGACCATCGACATAGATAGCCGTATGTGCACTGCCGAAACCTCTCAGGCTCACGGTCTTAAGACCGGCATGGCCGCCATTGTCCCCGACATGGACAGCTGAACTTTTAAGGAGGATTTCTGAAACTGAATGGACATTACCGACATCCAATGTGTCTTTTCTTGATACTGTAAGACCTTTGTCGGCTGTGATTGTGACTGCATGAAGCGAGTCAAGTACCGGTTCTTCAAGACCGGACGGCAGATCTGAAAAGAGCAGACCTGCAGAAAGAAGGATTGTAGTTAACATTATTTGACGCCTTAACGGAAACCTGCCCCCGGGTTTCACCAGTTTGACTTACCATGGCAGGTATTCGGACTCGTTTCCGTCTTAAGCGTTGCAGAACTTACCGTTGCGGGCACAGCTCCGGATTCCAACCGGATTTCCCTGTTCCATGATCCCGCTGCAAAGATAAGTATTAGACACGTTATTTCAAACTGTCAAGAAGATTAGCGCATGCCTCTTCGAGGAGGTCGAGGACATGGCTGAAGCCTTCCGCTCCCATGTAGTATGGGTCGGGGATATAGGATATCCTGTGGGTTGTCAGATAGTCGGCCATACGCTTGATCTTGTGCGAGTCTTCCACAGAAGGAGCCAGGTGCATCAGGTCTTCATAGTTCTGGTCGTCCATGGCTATGACAAGGTCAAAGTCCAGGAAATCCACCGCCCTTACCCGACGGGCGGTGTGAGTCACGGCGAACCCTCGGTAGAGGGCCGCCGTGCGCATGCGGCGGTCTGGAAGACTGCCCGCATGACCTCCGTATGTACCGGCAGAATCCGCCTGGATCCTGTCCTGAAGCCCCGCTTCGCGGACATAATGTTCAAAAACTGCCTGCGCCGCCGGCGAACGGCAGATATTACCTAAACACACGAACAAAACCTTATACTTTTTCTCTGAACTTTCCATGATTATGATTTTTAACGCAGCGCGTAATGTGCTATATTTCAACAACTTATACAATATGCGTGCCGCCAAAGGGGAGCACGCAGTTTGCGTAAAACACTAACGTTCAACGGGTTACAAAACAGGGTTATTTTACGATTATGCGTTCGATTCGGCGGGGAACTGAGGTGAGGATCTCGTATGGGATCGTACCGAGGACCGTAGCAAGTTCTGTTATGGTAGGGTCTTCACCGAAGATAGTCACGGTATCGCCTACCTTGACATCGAGGCCGGTTACATCGAGCATGGACATGTCCATGCAGATGTTGCCGATGGTAGGGACGCGGTGGCCGTTGATGGAGAAGCGTCCTTTGCCGCAGCTGAGGTGTCGGTCGACGCCGTCGGCATAACCAACTGGTATTGTGGCGATTGTCGTTCCATCAGGGGCAATCTTGCCATGGCGGCCGTAGCCTATCGTTCCATCACTCGGCGCGAGGGTCTTTACCTGGAGCACCTTGCATTTGAAGGATGCGACAGGGGCAAGTTCATTGCCGGGAATCGCGCTGACACCATATATACCGATACCGAGGCGGACCATATCGAACTGATACTGAGGGAATCTCTCTATTCCGGCAGAGTTGAGTATATGGTACATCGGTCTGTAGCCGATAGCTTCAGAAAGTCTGTCAGCATTATTCTTGAAGAGGGAGACCTGGCTTTCCGTAAAGTCGTCGCATGAAGGGTCATCTGCCGCAGCAAGATGTGAATATATAGACTTTACCTTCACATATGGACAGTCCTTGAGGAAGTCTTCAAGTTCCTTGAGTTCATCGGTCATGAAGCCGAGGCGATGCATTCCCGAATCAAGCTTGACATGTACAGGGAAGCCGTACATTCCCCTCTTTTCCAGAACAGAGCAGAGCTCCTTCAACGAGCAGAGGTTCGGGATGCCGGGTTCCAGTCCGTAGTTGACAATCTGTTCGAAAGAGTCCGTTCCGGCAGTCAGCACGATGATAGGAGACTTTATGCCGGCCTGACGGAGTTCGATACCTTCTACAGGATAGGCAACAGCCAGGTAATCAGCACCGGCGTCCTCCATAAGCGTTGCAAACTCCACGGCACCGTGGCCGTATGCATTGGCCTTTACGAGAACAAGCAGTTTCGTCTTGTCCTCCAGTCTGGAACGGAAGTATTTATAATTGGCCTGACAACCGTTGAGGTTGATTTCAAGCCTCGAAAAATCACTGTTGATATACATAGTCAAAAAGTTCCTCAGAATGACATTCAGGGAATATGCAAAGATAAGGAATAAATTTTGCATATATAAGCGCCGGCAAAATAAATACCGTTTTCGGACATTTTGTCAGTCTTTAATGCTATATTTACTGATTATTAACAATTAAAACCTTTTTGACATGAATATCTGGTTTATCATGATAGTCATAATGGTTCTCAGCATGCTGGTCCAGTACATGCTCCAGAGCCGTTTCAACAAGTATTCACAGATCGGTCTTCCGACAGGAATGACAGGAGCAGAAGTCGCACAGAAGATGCTCCATGACCATGGAATATACAACGTGAAGGTAGTCCCTACAAGAGGAATGCTTACCGACCATTTCAATCCGCAGACCATGACTGTCGCACTCAGCGAAAGCGTCTATGCGAGCAGAAGCGTGGCCGCGGCAGCGGTTGCCGCACATGAGTGCGGACACGCTGTGCAGCACGCCTTGGGCTACGCGCCTCTGAGGATGCGCTCCGCCCTGGTCCCTATGGTCAACTTTGCATCTAACATCGTCCAGTGGGTACTGCTTGCAGGTGTGATCTTCATGAACGTCTTTCCAGGTCTCCTGTGGATAGGCATCATCCTGTTCGCAACCACTACCCTCTTCAGCTTCGTGACTCTTCCGGTCGAGATCAATGCCAGCAGCAGAGCCATCACATGGCTCAGCCGTACGGGCATCACAGATGACCGCACGCGTCCGATGGCAATCGACGCGCTCAAATGGGCAGCGTACACATATGTCGTCGCTGCTCTCGGTTCGCTCGCTACCCTTCTCTACTACATCGGACTCGCACGACGCGACTGACCAAACCATTAACAATTAAACATATGAAACGAATCTTGCTTTTAGCAGCAGGGGCGATGATGCTTCTGCTTGCCTCTTGTTCACAGTACAAGTATGAGACTGTGAAAGGCGATCCTCTCGGAACGAAGATCTATACGCTCGACAACGGACTTAAGGTCTACATGAGCGTGAACAAGGAGACTCCCCGCATCCAGACCTACATCGCTGTAAAGGTCGGAGGTAAGAATGATCCTTCGGAGACTACCGGTCTCGCACACTATTTCGAACACCTCATGTTCAAGGGTTCGCAGAACTTCGGTACGACAGACTATGCTGCCGAGAAGCCTCTCCTCGATGAGATCGAGGCTCTTTTCGAGGTCTACCGCAACACGACTGACGAGGCGGAGAGAGCTGCTATCTACCAGAAGATCGACTCAATCAGCTATGTAGCTTCGGGCTATGCGATTCCTAACGAATATGACAAGCTGATGTCTGTGATCGGTGCGAACGGAACAAACGCCTATACTTCTACTGACATGACCGTATATGTAGAAGATATTCCTTCAAACCAGATCGAGAACTGGGCCCGCGTGGAGGCTGACAGGTTCATGAACCCTGTCATCCGTGGTTTCCATACTGAGCTTGAGACTGTCTATGAAGAGAAGAACATGTCCCTCACCAGAGATTTCAGAAAGGCTCTCGAGACTCTCGACGGCATGCTTTTCCCTGACCATCCTTACGGTACACAGACAGTCCTCGGTACTCAGGAGCACCTGAAGAATCCGTCGATCACCAATATCAAGAACTACCATAAGACATACTATGTTCCTAACAACATGGCGATCTGTCTCAGCGGTGACTTCGATCCGGACGAAATGGTAAGCATCATCGAGAAGTATTTCGGCCAGATGGAGCCTAACAAGGAACTCCCTCAGCTGAAGCTTGAGACAAAGTCAGTAATCGAGACTCCTCAGGAGAAGGATGTATATGGACTTGATGCAGAAACTCTCATGATGGGTTGGAAATACCCTGGAGCAGGTACAGACGAGGCTCTTGTGGCATCTGTAGTTTCATACATCCTTTACAACGGCTCAGCCGGTCTTATCGACCTCAACATCAACCAGCAGCAGAAGGTACTGGGAGCACAGTCGGAAGCATACACCAGACCTGACGCAGGCGAGTTCATCATCATGGCAAACCCTAAGCAGGGTCAGACTCTCGAAGAGGTTCGCGACCTGCTTCTGGCAGAAGTCGCGAAGCTCCGCAGCGGTGACTTCGACGAGGCTGTGATGGAAGGTACCATCAACAACCTCAAGCTTTCGCAGATGTACCAGATGGAGGACAATTCCAACAGGGCCGACATGTATGTGCAGTCTTTCATCAACGGCACAGAGTGGGCTGACGAGGTGGCATGGATTGACAATCTGAGCAAGGTTACCAAGCAGGATGTGATCGACTGGGCTAACAAGTATCTCGGCGAGAACAACTATGCAGTCGTGTACAAGCGCATGGGAGAGGACAAGAACGTTCAGAAGGTTACTGCACCGAAGATCACTCCTATCAAGGCTAACCGCGACGCCCAGAGCGCATTCCTTGCTGAAATCAAGGCTTCTGCAGTAGAGCCTATCGAGCCTGTATTCGTTGATTTCGAGAAGGACATGAAGAAGTTTGAGGCAGAAGGACTCGACGTGTTCTATGCCGAGAACAAGATCAATGATATCGCTGACGTGACTTACCGCTTCAACACAGGTACCGAGAAGGATCCTGCTCTCAATCTTGCTTTCAGCTATCTCAGCTACCTTGGAACATCTTCTATGTCTTCAGAGGAGATCGCTCAGAGGATGTACCAGCTGGCATGTTCATTCAGCTTCCGTGCAGGAAGTTCAGTGACAAACGTCTCTGTCAGCGGTCTTGAGGAGAACCTTGCGGAGGCGATGAAGATCGTCGAGGACCTTGCCTACAATGCTGTCGCTGACGAGAGTATCCTTGCAAACCTCAAGGCTGACATGCTGAAGTCACGTTCTGACGCAAAGCTGAACCAGTCAAGCTGCTTCAGCGCACTTCAGAGATACGTTTTCTACGGACCTGAGTTCGTTGAAAAGATCACCTTGAGCAATGACGAGATCATGGCACTTACATCTGACGAACTCCTCGGCAAGGTACGTGAGCTTCTCGGCTGCCAGCATGAAGTGATCTATTATGGTCCTGCAGGTGAGGCAGAAGTGAAGACGCTTCTTGCTGACAATCACAAGGTAGGAGCAGAGCTCAAGCCACTTGAGACGTCATACCCTGCACTCGTTGCAACGCCTCAGAGCAAGGTTTATATGGTTCAGTACGATGCAAAGCAGATCTATTACATCCAGTACTCCAACAGGGGTGAGAAGTTCGATATGGCATCCGATCCGTATGTTTCATTGTATAACGAGTACTTCGGCGGCGGCATGAACGCCATCGTATTCCAGGAGATGCGTGAGGCACGTGGACTTGCATATTCTTCACAGGCTATCCTTGCAAATCCGTCATATAAGAACGATGCATACATGTTCTTCGCATTCATCGCTACCCAGAACGACAAGATGAAGACAGCTATCGAGGCTTTCGACGAGATCATCAACGAGATGCCGGAATCACAGGCTGCCTTCGACGTTGCAAAGGAGGCTCTCATCGCACGTATGCGTACTGAGCGCACTACAGGTGAGGATGTGATCTACGCATATCTGGGAAACCGCGACATGGGTCTTACAGAATCCCGTGAGAAGAACATCTACGAGACAGTCCAGAACCTTACTCTCGAGGATGTCAAGGCAACTCAGCAGAAATGGGTGAAGGACCGCACATACGTCTACGGCATCCTCGGTGACATCAAGGACCTCGACACCAAGTACCTCAGGACACTCGGTCCTGTCCAGATCCTCTCCCTCGAAGACATCTTTGGATACTAGTATCTGACAGAATCTAATATATGAATGCCATGCGTATTTGCATACGCATGGCATTTATATATCTGACCAGCAACGCATTACAGTCAGATGCCTGCTGCATTTTGCAGCAGGCATCCTTATTAACGTTCAGTAAATCAAAACATTAAGCGCCATAACATCTGACAGATACCGCAGGACGATAATCGCATCGTGACACGAAAGACGTATTTCATGTCACGGAGGTTAGTAAATCAGGCCAATTTGATGATTTTTGGAGACCTCCGTGACATAAAAACAGAGAAACATGTCACGGAGGTTAGTTTAAAAAGAAAAACCGGATCCCGGTTGTGCGCGAGCGAAGCATTTTCCTATGCTTCTGCGGAGCGAGCCACAACCGGGATCCGGTTTTTTATGAGACAGCCTCAGGTGTTTCTTCCTGAGACAGCGTCAGCTTATTTCTTCTTGGCAGGAGATATCATGTAGAGGTCTGCAAGCGGGATGAGGACCATGAGGTCGAAGAAGGCAAGCATCGCTACTGCGCCGTAGGCTCCGATCGTGAGGGCCATCGAGAGGGCGAAGTAGAATGAGAATGCATGCAGGAGAGTCATTCCTATTGCAAGTACCATCCATACCTTGAGCGAGGTCATGTGATAAAGAACCATCGCGATGGTAGCGAATGTGAGAGGGATGAGGAACATGAGGTTCTCACCGATGGCAAGAAGAAGCGCGATGCTGAGGACAAGCATGAGAGCAAGTGTGCCGTAAAGGACATTGTATGCATGCTTTGAAGCAGCGTTGACTGCAGCGCTGGCTCTCATCGATCCAGATACCTGGCGTACTGCCTTGCTTCTCTGTGCAATATATACCAATACAGTTACCGCAGCAATGACTACTGTCGCAACTATCATCGCAGCATTGTCAAACCCGACTCCCTGAACGATGCCGAACGGCTTGAACTTAGCCCCTGCTATGAGAGAACATATGTATGCCAGAAGTTCTCCAAATGCAAGTACACCGATTCCGACAAACAATACAACAAGCGAGTTCTTGAATACTTTCGAAGCCTTGATCCTGCCTCTGACCCCTTCCAATGCAAAGAGAAGAAGGAAGACAAGGAAGATGACTGCATTTACAATGGTATATCCTGTCTTCGAGAAATTGAAGAGTCCGAGAAGAGGGATAGTGAAGTTGGTTGCATCCTTGTCTGACTTGAAGTAGTCCTTGTCGGAGTATTCTTCTGTGGTGAGATAATCCATCGCCACCGGAAGCACCTGTGAGCCATAATGCTGGATCGACTTCGCATTGACGTTGCTGAAGTTGTCAAGGTCAGTGTGATAGTGGTTGACGTCACATATTGTCGAGAAGTTAAGACCCGGAACTTCATCCTTTATGATTGTAAAATCCGTGAAGTTAGGCATGAATCCATATACCACTGTTGTAAGCGAGTATGTGTACTTATTCTTGGCTGCATCTGCATACAGCTTCATGACCTTGTCATTGCCGGGACATGCCTCGAAGAGGAGGGCCGGGCCGTATGGGCCGCGGGCCTCGATATTGATGACGAGTCCGACGTTGTCGAACACTTCCCTATCGTTCTCCCATATCGCCTTCATACCCATCATTCCGACTTCTTCCGCGTCGGTGAAGAGGATCTTGACACCCTGGTGCCAGTGTTCACGCTGCTTCAGGAGCTGCGACACAGTCTCCAGCGCAACGCCGATTCCGTATCCGTCATCGGCTGCGCCGTATGACCATACGGTATCCTTAGGCATGATCTGAGCATATCTTGAGTCGTAGTGGGCTACAAACATCAGGTATGTATCGTCTTCTGAAGGATTGAGCGGCGCAAACTCAGCAAGGAGGTCTACTGCGTCGAATGTATATACAAATGGCCTTTCAGGGGGACTTACCAGAGAGTCATACTCAAAGCAGAGCACAGTGTCCGCGCCGAGTCCTTCCAGTCTCTGAAGTAGATATTCCCTTACACGGGCACGTTCTTCAGGGTGGGCAACAGAGTGGTTTTCCTTTGAAATCACTTCAATGTCCTTGACCACTCTTGCTGCTGAAAATCCCTGAGCATCAGCAGGCTGTGGTTTTGGTTGCGTAAACAGTCCATAGGCAAGAAGAGCCGATAAGACGACTGTAAGCGCAAGTACAAAAGGTCTGAATCTATTCATAATACTTAGGTTTTAGCCTGCAAATATAGCATTTTTATATTACTTCACTTCGTGGATGATTGCAAGGGCATCCTTACAAAGGTTGGTGATGGCGTTCCAATCCTTTGCAGCTATCGCTTCCTTAGGGAAGAGGTTGCTGCCCATGCCGACGCATGTCACACCTGCCTTGAACCATCCTTCGAGGTTGTCCTTTACCGGCTTGACACCACCTGTCACCATGATCTGGCTCCATGGCATAGGAGCCTTGAGACCCTTTACGAATGCAGGTCCAAGGACATCTCCAGGGAATACCTTGCAGAGGTCGCATCCGAGTTCCTGAGCCTTTCCTACTTCAGATACTGTTCCGCATCCCGGACAATAAGGAACAAGACGACGGTTGCATACAGGTGCGATCTCAGGATTGAAGAGAGGTCCCACCACGAAGTTTGCTCCAAGCTGGAGATAGAGGGCTGCAGTAGGAGCATCTACCACAGAACCGATTCCGAGAATCATTCCCGGAAGTTCCTTGTTGGCATATTTCACGAGCTCGCCGAAGACTTCGTGGGCGAAGTCTCCGCGGTTCGTGAATTCGAAGGCGCGCACGCCGCCTTCATAACATGCCTTTACGACTGCCTTGGCAGTCTCTAAATCGGCATGGTAGAAGACAGGAACCATTCCTGTCTCCTTCATTGCCGCTATTACTTGCTGTTTGTTGTATTTTGCCATAAATCATTGTATTAGATTGCCACGGCCAGAGGCCTCGCAATGACGTGTAAAAAGAGGCCTCGCAATGACGTACTAGCGTGATACGCGTCCTGAGCCGTCGCCCTTCATGAGGTTCTCGACTTCAGCGACAGTTACCTGATTATAGTCTCCGTAGATTGTATGCTTGAGGCATGAAGCTGCAACTGCAAAGTTGAGCGCCTTCTGGTCATCCTCAGGGAATGTGATGAGACCATAGATGAGTCCTCCCATGAATGAGTCTCCTCCACCTACGCGATCAACGATGTGTGTGATATCGTAACGTGGTGACTGATAGAGGGTACCATTGCTGTAGAGGACGCCGCCCCATGTATTGTGGTTTGCGTTGATCGAACCACGGAGTGTGATGATCACCTTCTTTGCACGCGGGAACTTCGCCATGAGCTGGGTACATACGCTTTCGAACTCGGCAGCATTCACCTCGCCATGGGTGGCGGTCACATCGAAGCCTTCCGGCTTGATGCCGAATACCTTCTCGGCATCCTCCTCGTTGCCGAGGATCACGTCGCATCCTGCGACGAGTTCAGGCATCACTTCAGATGCTGTCTTACCGTATTTCCAGAGGTTCTTGCGGTAGTTAAGGTCACATGAAACTGTGATTCCAAGTCTGTTTGCAGCCTGGATCGCTTCGAGACATACGTCTGCAGCTCCCTGGCTGATTGCAGGTGTGATACCTGTCCAGTGGAACCAGTCAGCTCCTTCGAACACCTTCTCCCAGTCGATCATTCCCTTCTCGATCTGCGCGATCGAAGAGTGGGCACGGTCGTAAACGACCTTGCTCGGACGTGCTACCGCACCTGTCTCGAGGAAGTAGATACCGAGACGGTCGCCGCCAAAGATACAGTGCTTTGTACCTACGCCATAGCTGTGGAGGTCCTTGATGCAGCTCGCTGCGATGTCGTTCTTAGGGAAACGAGTAACGAATTCTGCTTCGAGACCGTAGTTTGCGAGTGAAACTGCCACATTAGCCTCACCACCGCCGAAGGTAGCTTCGAACTGTTTTGTCTGATTGAATCTGAGGTAACCTGGAGTTGCAAGGCGGAGCATGATCTCGCCGAATGTAATTACTTTTGCCATATTCTTTATTTTATTATCTCATTTCTGTGTAAGGAATCTCGTCCTTGTCGCCGTAGTTAAGGTTCTCGCCGCCCATTCCCCAGATGAACATGTAGTTGCTGGTTCCTGCTGCTGCGTGGATCGACCACTCAGGGGATGTGATGGCCTGCTCGTTCTGCATCCATACGAGGCGCTGCTGCTTAGGCTCGCCCATGAGGTGGCAGATGGCATTGCCCGGAGTCACGTTGAAGTAGAAATATGCCTCCATACGGCGTGTATGCGTATGTGCAGGCATTGTATTCCATACTGAACCAGGCTGGAGCTCGGTAAGACCCATCTGGAGCTGGTTTGTTCCGCCGCCCTTCACCTTGCTGAGAACCGAGCTTACGATAAGCTGGTTCACTACGCGGTCGTTGCTGTCTTCCATCTTGCCGTACTTGTCAGACTGGGCGATAGCATATTTCTTCGGGTCTGCATTCTTGTCAGTTGTGATGAGCTGGGTCACATACTCCTTGTATGCAGGAGTAGAGTTGATGTAGAACTTTGCAGGGTTTGCAGGATCAACGCTTCTGAAGGTGACTTCCTTCTTGCCGCAACCCACGTAAAGACCTTCCTTGAAGATCATCGGATATTCCTTTCCGTCTACGGTAACTATACCGGGGCCACCTACATTGATGACTCCAAGCTCACGTCTGTCAAGGAAGTGCTCTGCCTTGAGCTCATCGAAAGTCTCGAGAACGAGGGTCTTGCTCACAGGCATCACACCACCGTAGATGAGGCGGTCATAAAGGGTATAGGTAAGGTTGATCTCGTCAGGAGACATGACCTTCTCCATAAGGAATGCGCTGCGGAGGCGCTCTGTGTCATAATGCTTCACGTCATCAGGATGACATGCTGTCTGAACTGTGTAGTTCAGCTGGGCGTTTGCTGCAATTGTCATGAGTGTCATTGCTGTAAGTAAAAGTATTTTCTTCATATCAATGTTTTATTTTTTGATGATCGCGCGTCTGTTAAGGACTGCAAGAACCATCGTAACGATCACAAGAATACCGGCTCCTATCCACTTGAGGGAATAAGAAAGGTGGAAGATGACCCATGCAAGAGGGCTTGAAGCGAAATCAAGAGATCCGCCCTCAAATCCTGCAGGGATCGCCACCGCCGCGTCACCTGTCTTTGCAAACACGTCCTGTGCAGCCTGGGTGAAGAACGGCGCCAGGTCGGTGACGAAATAAAGACCGATGAGGATCACTACCAATCCTACGATGAATGTCTTTACGACATTGCCCTTCGTGATCGGAAGTACCAACGGGAATATATAGAACATTCCGGCAAGCGAAGCGAGCGGAAGGAATTCGTTTCCAGGGAGGATGACCGCAAGGAGAAGGGTGACAGGAATAAGAAGAAGGGATACCACGAGGGTAGTCGGATGTCCGATTACAAGAGCCGGGCTCATACCTATGTTAAGACCCTTTGTACCCTTGAACTTTCTGTTGATGAGTTCGCGTGTAGCTTCAGAAATCGGCTTCAGTCCTTCGATGAAGAGGGACGTGATGCGAGGGATGAGCTCCATCACTGCTCCCATCTTGATACCTGCGCCAAGGATGTACGGAATCTTGTCTACAACCTCCTTCCAGCTTTCGCATGAAAGGGCGCCGATGATGATTCCGACGAGAATTCCCAGGAAAAGAGGTTCGCCCAGAAGGCCGAACTTCTTCTTCATTCCTTCAGCGTCGATTTCAAGCTTGTCCATACCAGGGATCTTGTCAAGACCTTTGTTGATGACCTCGGCAAAAGGCACGAATCCGGCACAGAACGGCTGAGGGATAGAGATGCCTTCCATTCCGTCATAGAACTTCTGGAACCTGTCTGCCGTGTAGTCTGCGAGGATAAGGGTCAGGATGTAACATATGATGGCTGCGAAGAAGCCCCACCAGATGTTGTCTGCCGCAAAATACACGACCGCTCCGATGAAGGCGAAATGCCAATAGTTCCAGAGGTCGATGTTTACTGTCCTTGTGGTCTTTGTCAGGAGCATGAGTATGTTGACTCCCAGACAGACAGGGATAATGAGCGCACCTACCGAGGTGTTATATGCCACGGAAGCGGCCGCAGGCCATCCCATGTCAAAGACCTTGAGCTGCAGACCATAGATCTCGACCACCTTGCTCAGTGCCGGGCCGATGGTGCTGGTAAGCAGCGATGTGATTACCGAAAGGCCCACAAAGCCGACTCCTACCAGGAGTCCGCTCTTGAGGGCCTTGCTGAATCTGATACCGATGCAGACGCCGAGGATGGTGAAGATGACAGGCATCATCACCGCGGCGCCCAGACCGATGATATAACTGAATACTTGTTCCATAATTACTTAGGCTGCTTTCCTATATAGGCGAGAATACCTCCGTCGACATAAAGGACATGTCCGTTGACGAAGTCAGATGCAGATGAGGCCAGGAATACTATCGGTCCCATGAGGTCTTCAGGGGTTCCCCAACGTTCTGCAGGAGTCTTGGCCACGATGAACGAATCGAACGGATGACGGCTTCCGTCAGCCTGCGGTTCGCGCAGCGGGGCTGTCTGAGGAGTAGCGATGTATCCGGGTCCGATACCGTTGCACTGGATGTTGTACTGGCCGTACTCAGATGCGATGTTTCTGGTAAGCATCTTGAGTCCGCCCTTTGCTGCAGCGTAGGCAGAAACTGTCTCACGACCGAGCTCCGACATCATCGAACATACGTTGATGATCTTGCCGGCCCTCTTTTCCATCATTCCGGGGAGGACCGCCTTTGCACAGATGTATGGTGCGATGAGGTCGATGTCCACAACCTGGCGGAATTCTTCCGCCGCCATTTCATGCATTGGGATACGCTTGATGATTCCGGCATTGTTCACGAGGATGTCCACAGGTCCGAGGGTCGCGGAGATGTCTTCGACCATCGCCTTCACTCCAGCCTCGTCGGTGCAGTCGCAGATGTAACCTTTCGCCTCGATACCGAGGGCCTTGTACGCCTCAAGAGCCTTGTCCATATTCGCCTGTGTACGGCAGTTGAACGCGATCTTTGCGCCGGCCTCTGCAAGGGCCTGAGCCATTGCGAATCCGATTCCGTAAGCGGCTCCTGTAACCAGGGCCACCTTTCCTTCAAGAGAGAAATTTACCATGTTTCCTTTTCGTATCAAAGCGGAACAGTAGCCGAATTGCCACTGCTCCGCAAAAATGAGATCAAATTGGTTTATGTATACTATTTAGCTGCAACGTACTCGATAGCATAGATGTTTACAGCACCATCACCATATGTAAGGTCATACTCACCAGCCTCAACCTCTGCTGTGAAATAGTCATAATAAGTAACATCTCCAGCGGTATGCTTCTGAGCATTCTCATCAAGAACACATGAGAGGACTTCAACTCCAGACTTGACAACCTTAAGGCTGCGGACTTTTGAATTAGAACCTGTCCTTACTGCAATCTTAATTGTTCCCTTGGCTCCTACAGTAAGCTTGAGAGCACTCTTATCGCCGGATGTTGCACCAGTCTTGAAGCGGGTTGTATACTTGGTCTGCGCGTCAGCTGTTCCGAATGAAGCTGTATTTGCATCTACAGCCATCTTCTTGTCAGTATCAACTACTACATTGAGTTTGATGCTACCAGCTTCATATTCTGTTGCTAGAGTACCTTCTGACATTGTTCCTACGTAATCATCGAACTTGATGGCACCATCCACGCCTACTGGTCCTGCTGGTGCAGGAATATATTCAATAGCATAGATATTCACAGAACCATCTGTATAAGTAAGGTCGTACTCGCCTGCCTCAACATCAGCTGTGAAATAGTCATAATATGTGACATCTCCTGCTGTATGTTTCTGAGTATTCTCATCAAGAACACATGTGAGAACCTCAACTCCAGACTTGACTACCTTAAGATTACGGACGGATGAGTTAGAGCCGGTTCTTACTGCAATCTTAATTGTTCCCTTGGCATCCACTGTGAGCTTAAGACCACTCTTGTCGCTAGATTTTGCACCAGTCTTGAAGCGGGTTGTATACTTGGTCTGCGCATCAGCTGTTCCGAATGAAGCACTGTTTGCGTCTACAGCCATCTTCTTGTCAGAATCAACAACTACATTAAGCTTGATGCTACCAGCTGTATATTCTGTTGCAAGGGTTCCGTCAGACATTTTACCTACATAATCATCGAACTTGATGACACCTGCTATACCTGCTGCGCCAACCTCCTCAGGAACGTCATTCACATGGAATGAAAGTTCTGCAGGCTGTGATTCCACACGGGTGTAGTCATCCTTTGCAGGGACTGCAGTAACCTGGATGGCGAAGTCTCCGCCAGCCTCTTCAACTGAGTAACCTGCTGTGCTGAATGTGTATGTAGTCTCTGTAACTTCCTTAGCCTTTCCGTCGACTGTAACCTTGTATGAACCAGCATAGTCGATTGCGTCCCAAGTAAGGGTAATCTCGTCTTCAGCTCTTTCGTTTACAGTCTTCTTGTTCATCTTCACTACAGGAGTAGCAAGAACCTTGTCAAGAACCTGAACGTCTGATGTCCACTGGAGGAAAGTCATTGTTGCAGGGTGGCATCCGTAGATGTAGATAATCTGCTCGCCAGATACATTAGCGAAGGTAACCTTCTGATACTCAGCACCGGCAGCAACTGCTGCAGATACCTTTCCGTCAAGGCTCACTGTAAGGCTTGAATGGCCTGTTGCGGCAGCGACAGAAATGATGATCGAACCCGGCTCGTTTACCTTGATGCCGATAGCTCCGTCAGTAGGGACACCGTCAGCTCCGACAGTCGCCTCACCTGAGAACTCGAATCCTTCCTTTGTGAAGTTGATAGGAGTGTTCTTCACGAAGAAGCGGATACCGTCGCGTACCATATCCTTGTCAGCAAGTTTCTTGAAGGTCTGACCGTCAGTAAGATCCCACTCCTTGCCTGTAGCGGTTACGCCCTGGGTAAGGTCTTCAGGAATCTCGACATAAGCAGCATACCAACGTGGGTCACCTGCCTGTGCCTCGAGTACAGCCTTGTCAGTCACGTTGAGCTTGTCACGTACGCTGTCAACGCATGGGTCAGAAGCAAGTTCAGCACTTCCGTTTACGAGGATTCTCGCACGGCCTTCTGTCGCAGCAGTAGTGAAGGCGTCACCTGAAAGGGACGAACCGTCCTGCTGAGGGATGAAGAATCTGTCGTAGCAGTTGAAGAAGAAGTTGTCAGCGATCTCTGATGGGAATGCCGATGTAGAGTTCTTTGCGATAAGGCAGCATCTCTTGTTCTCGTCGTTCATATTGAGGAACACGTTCTTCTTGAGGACGAATGCAGGAGCAGCGCCTGCTGCATTGAGAGCACGGATGTTGAAGATACCGTTGTTGTTGCCGTTGTTTGCAAAGCAGAGGTTGTTGAATGTACAGTTGGTCATCGAGATAGACTCGAGAACTGTCTTCGCATCAATACGGAAGTATGTACGTGCACCGCCGTTGAGAGTACAGTTGGTGAACGAGATGCTGTTCACTGTAGCTGTACCACGGAAGTCAAAGCAGTCACCGCCGTCGCCGCCGACATTGTTCACGACAACATCATTGTAGACGATGCTTCCTACCTTTGGATTCTTGCTGTTCTCATACATGATACCGCGGAGGTAGTTGTTGAGAGTACAGTTGACTACTGTAATGCTTTCAACTTCAGCAGCAGCATCGAATGTGAGGTTGTGAGGATAGTCAGCCATCTGTGCACCCTCGAATGTGATGGCCTCGAGGTGGATCTTTGTAACATCAGCACCGATCTTGAGACCACCCTGGATGACTGGTTGTGCACCCTGTGCGGTAGCGTCACCGTAAATAGCTACAGGGCCACCGAGAACAACACTTCCAAGGACATAAGGAGTCTCGGAATAAGCGACCTTGATAACGGCTGCCTTGTCTGTGATTGCCTGAGCAAGAGCCTCAGAAGTCGCAACTTCCGTAGCACCCTCGATCGAAGGACGTGTCCAGGCTGCAACAGTTCCTCTCTGCGCACTCTTGAAATGAACGGCGAGAGTATACTTTACAGATGGATTGAGTCCGGTAACCTCTACCTGGGCAGCAGCGACTGCGTCAGCAGAAACATCGAAACGGGTGTAAGCGCCATCCTCTGCGCTGAGGGCAGGAGTAATGCGGATATGGTCTACTTCAGGATCCTTTGTCCACTTCACTGTGATCGAAGACACTGATCTGTCCACAAGTTCAGGATTGAGTGAAGACTTGATGGCGTAAGTGTTGAGACCTTCCTCAAACATTGCCCAGTTAGACTCCTTCAGACCGTTCTCGCTCTGGTCGATAGCCTTTACACGTGCATAATATGTCATGTCCGCCTCAAGATCCCACTTGTAAGGAACCTGGTCAGCAGGGATTGTTGCAGTCTCTTCCAATGTGGTCATTGCCTCATCAGAATAAAGCTCGAGCACAAAGTCGGTTGCGCCCTTTGACTTTGTCCAGTCAAATTCAATGATCTCTCCGTTGATGATCTTGGCAGAGAGTTCGGTCGGAGTAAGACATCTTCCAAGAGTGATCTCATCCTGGATCATTATCTCTTCCGGAGTACAGCCGGTAAAGACGGCTCCGAAAGCGATAAGCGCTGCTCCTACGATTGCTGAAAATATTCTTTTCATAATTTTAGTGTTGTCTTGTTAAGATTAGAAGCCGTAGTCATTTACGAGTGTTCCCTGGCTGTTGGTGAGGGTAGCCTCAGGAATAGGCCACCACTGACGTGTATCAGGGTTGATATCGTAGAACGAGTTGAGTTTCTTTGTAGCAGACTCGCTCATTTCAGCCTCTCCGGTATCCTTGTTTTCGCTGGTGAACTTGAAGTAGTTGAGATTGCATTCCCATCCGTCACCTGCAGGAGCCGCATCAGTAGATGCTACTTCGTCATAACCGTAGAATTCGATGTTTCCACCGGCAGTGTTCCTGAACCATACGGCAGGTCCGAACTGCGCATACTTGTCAGTCCTCTCAAGGTACTTCTTGAGTTCTGCCTGTGACTCGTCCATCTTGGTCTTGAGGAGGTTCCAACGGATAAGGTCATTCTTACGGAGCATCTCACCCACGAACTCGAGAGCACGCTCGTCAACGATTGCGTTGAAGACAGCTTCCTGGCCAGAAAGTCCGTTCACGTATGCTGTAGCAAGGCCTTCATTGCCCTTGTAAGCTCTCTTACGTACTTCGAGGAGACAGTTCTTCGCGAAGTTCTCGTCACGGCTTCCGCATGCAGGGTCGTTGGCGATCTCTGCTGCCATGAGGAGGATATCTGCATATCTCATGTATACCGGCTTGATACCGTCGTCGTTACCTCCGTTATAAGGAGCCTTCTTCTGCCACTCAAGACGGAACTTACCGAAATACCAGTCATTAGGTCCTGCGAGTTCAGCAACGTTTGCACCGTCTCCCTTGACCCATTTCCAGTTTACGCAGCTCATGTCACGGCGTACGTCTTCCTTTCCATACTTCCAGTAAAGGGTAGGAACAGGACCGGCTGTACCGCCACGTGAAGATGTAGGACCCTGTGACCATTCAGGATTACCCTCTGTTCTGATTGCGAATGTATAGTTCCAGCGGCCGCGGGTATCGGATGAAGGGATCACATAGATGATTTCCTTACCTGCAGCTGTGTCCATGTCATTTGATTCTCTCCAGAGAGTCTCGAAGTCCATGAGTGAGAGACCTGAGTTGTCGATCACATCCTTGAGAGCTGCAAGAGCCTTAGGATAGAGGACATCCTTCTGAAGTTCAGGATCGTTTGAAAGTCTTACAGTACCGGCGTTACCTGTACCCACGAGTCCTTCGTCAGGACGGAGGGAGTAACCTGAAGCCATGAGGGCAAGACGGGCATAAAGACCCTTCGCGAAAGCAAGGCTAGGACGGTCTGTAGTAGCTGTCTGCTTGCTCTGGCCAGGCCAGCTCATATAACCGAACGCCTCTTCGAGGTCAGCAAGAAGCTGCTTGTAGATCACGTCCTTGTCAGACTTGTTGAGATAGATTGTCTCAGGGGTGATAGGCTCGAAACGTGCAGGAACCTCACCGTAAGCCTTGAGAAGCTCGGTGTAAAGAAGGGCACGTGCGCAAAGAGCCTCACCAAGGAGAGCTGCCATATCTGCGTTTGTCTCAGGATTGCCATACTGGCGGATACCCTTGATTGAAAGGTTAGCTCTTTCGATACCGCCCATGAGTTCGTTGTAAGGACCGTTGGCGAGGTTGAGCTGACCGTTTGTAACTGTCATCGAGTATCTTGGAATCTCGGACTTTTCATCAACGTTGGTATTGTTATAAAGCTCGATATCGGTATTGAAACCGTACCAAGGAAGGTAGCGTCCACGGTGGCAGTTCGTGTGACCGAACACCTCGTAGATTCCGAATACGTTGTATTCAGCAAGCGTGTAGTTTGAGAAGACCACAGACTCGTCGAACGAAGACTGGGTCGGAGTCGTCAGGCCGTCCTCGCATGAAGTCAGAGACGCAGCAGCCAACATTCCTACACCAAGAAGTATTTTATTTATCAATTTCATATGATTCGTGTATTAAAAGTTAGAATGTCACGTTTACTCCGACTACGAAACCTATGCTCTTAGGGTAAGCCGAGCAGTCTACGCCAGGAGTAAGAGGAGTTGCACGTCTGGTATCGACTTCAGGATCGTATCCCGAGTACTTGGTCAGACAGAAGAGGTTTGTACCGGTAGCGTATACGCGGAGCTTCTGCATCTTGATCTTCGAGGTAACCTTCTCAGGGATTGTATATCCGATTGTTGCAGACTGGAGACGGAGGAATGAACCGTCCTCGACAGCCCAGTCAGAGAAGATGGCCTTGTTTACGCCAGGGTTCCACATTGTAGTGCCCGCATTGACTCTCTTGAGTTCCTCAGGATCTGTAATCTCCTCACCTGTTGTCCAGTCGATGTTTGTCCAACGGTTCTCTACATTAGCTGTAGTAAGGAAGTTACGGTTAGAGTACTTTCTTGAGTGGTTGAACTCGATCTTGTTGGCGTTGTAGATGTTGTTGCCGAACACATAGTTGAAGTTTGCAGAGAAGTCAAAGCCGTAGAGGTAACCTGAAAGGTTGAAACCGCCTACGCCGAGAGGCTGTGCATTACCGATGATGACCTTGTCGTCAACAGTGATCTTGCCGTCGCCGTTCTGGTCCTTGAGCTTCATTGCACCCGGACGGAAGAATTCCTTACCGAGAATGTCAGAAGCGTCGACTACGCCTTCATTGGCTACCCATGAAGTTCCGTTATGTGTGAATTCGTCAACAGAGTAACGTCCGTCTGACTCATATCCGTACATATCGCCGAGAGGACGTCCTACTGTTACGATATAGTCCGGTCCGATTTCGGTAGAAGCCCAGTTTGATGACGCCTCGATCTTGTCAAGACCACCGAGGCTTGTCACCATGTTCTCGTTCAAGCTGATGTTTCCTCCGATTGTGAGTCCTACATTCTTCTTCTCCAATACCACGAAGTTTACAGAAGCCTCGAAACCGCGGTTCTGGACAGATCCGAGGTTACGGTACTGATAGTCATAACCCGATCCTGCTACAGGGAACTGGATGAGGAGGTCGTTAGTGGTGTTGTGATATACTTCGAACGCACCGTTGATGCGGCTCTTGAAGAAAGCATAGTCGAGTCCGATGTTATGAGAAACTGTTGTCTCCCATGTAAGGTCAGGGTTAGGCATGATTGACTTTCCGCCTACAGTTGTAGGACCCCACCATGTGTTGCCCATCGAGATCCACTGGGTCTGGTTGGCCTGGAAAAGGAGGGAAGCTACATTTGATGGGATGTTGTTGTTACCTGCGGTACCGTAGCTGTAACGGAGCTTGAGGTTCTCAAGCCATGCAGCATCCTCAAGGAAGCCTTCGTTTGAGATTGTCCATGAAGCGGCTGCTGAAGGGAAGATACCCCACTGGTTGCCCTTGATGAACTTCGAAGAACCGTCGGCACGTACTGTAGCTGATACAGCGTAACGTCCGTCATACTCATAGTTTGCTCTTCCGAAGAATGAGAGGAGCTTCTCGTTCGGATTGTAGAAGTTGTTTGATGCGACAGGGGTACCTGAAGCCATGAAGTTCCAAGCCATCTGTGCATCGAAGAACACAGGGAAGCCCTCGATAGTAGAAGAAAGTCTGTTTGACTTTGTGATGATGTACTCCTGTCCCAAGAGAACGTCAAGCTTGTGCTTGTCACCTTCAAATACATCCTTGAAGTTGTAGTTGAGGGTGTTTGTGTTGCGGTACTTGGTGCGGAATGAGTTGCTGTACATCATTGCAGGCTGTCCCTTGATGGTAGCGCTGTTACCTACATAATAGGTAGTAAGACCGTAGTAACGGTTGTCCTCCTGCGAGTAGTCATCCATACCGCCTTCAACCTTGAAGTTGAGGTTGTCGATGATATGCCATGTAACGGCACCGTTGAGAGTCCAGTTCTTACGGATCCTCTTGTTGTCGTTGTCAGCGACAGACTTGAGAGGCGGAGCGTTGTCACCATAGTCCTCTGCGAGGTCTGAGTCAGTAGCTACGCCTGTTATAGGGAACGGTGTATACTGCACTGAATGCTTGAGACGGCCGTTGCTTGATGTAGAACCGCTGTCGTTCATTGAGTTGGCGCCTGCACCCATCACCTCTGTACGAGAGTATCTTGCATTGATATCTACTGTGATCTGCTTGATAGGCTTGTACTGGGTCTTGAAAGTAAGGTTGTCTCTCTTGAAGTCTGAGCCGAGCATGATGGCGTCATCGCCTACATGTGCATAACTTGCAGTCCACTTAACCTTGTCGGAACCGCCTGATACTGAGAGGTTATGGCTGAATGTAGAACCGATGTTTCCGAATACCTTCTGAACCCAGTCGTTCTTCTCGACATTCTTATAGAGGTCCATATCCTCGAACACTCCGAATGTAGGGACATAATTATCCTCGAGTTCGTCACGAAGAACGGAAAGCTCATACTGGTTGCGTACGAAGTCGTATGGAGAACCTGTCTGGATCGCATCAGCATTGGCCATCTTCTTCTGTCCCCAATATGCGTTGTAGCTTACAGAAATCTTACCTGAAGCTCCTGACTTTGTAGTTACGAGAACTACACCGTTCGCACCACGTGAACCGTAGATTGCAGTAGAGAACGCATCCTTGAGCACGTCGATGGACTGGATGTCAGATGCAGGGATGTCAGAGATGCTTGCTACAGGGAAACCGTCCACGATATACAGAGGAGACGCATCCTGAGTGATAGAACCGCCACCACGGACGCGGATCTTGATCTCGGCATCAGGGTCACCCTCGGTTGTGGTAACCTGGACACCGGCCATCTTTCCTGCAAGGGCTTCACCTACTGAAGCTACAGGGACCTGGGTCAGGGCCTCATTTCCGACTGAAGTGACAGAGCCCATGAGGTCACGACGCTTCACAGAAGCATATCCGATGACTACGGTCTCATCGAGGAAGTTGGAATCCTCTTCGAGAGTCACATTGATGGTCGTGCTGGTTCCGATGACAACTCTCTTTTCAGAGAGACCGATCATTGAGAACACGAGGGTCTTTCCTTGTGCAGATGGAATGTTGATGACATAGTCACCATCCACTCCAGTTGCAGTACCCGTTGTTGTGCCGTCTACGAAAACGGATACGCCGATCAGCGGCTCACCGTTGACGTCTGAAACGACACCTCTGATCTCCTGGGCGTTTACAGCAACGGCTGCAAACAGTCCTAAGATCAGCAGAGAAATCTTGTACGTCAGATTTTTCATAAAAAGGTTGTTTGGTTATTAATTAAAGGATTAAATTGTTTCATATTGTCCACCACCGTTCTGGGAAGCGACTATGTCGCGCACCAGATAGTGGAGATACATTTCCATATTGGTATATCGTCCGTAAGGGTCCAATGTCTTCGCATCTGCATCAGCCGCCTTGGAAGGATCAAGGGAGAACTTCTCCTCGAACCAGTCCGGCATTCCGTCCGCATCAGTATCCTTCACCTTGGCAAGTTCCTCAGCTACAGCATCATACGAAGGCCATCCACCTACAGCCGACTGGGTGTCGATGATACCGTTCTTAGAGCCGTTTCCACCGTCCGCGTATGTGGCTTTTCCGCTTTGAGCATCAGCACATACCCTGTCGTCGACAGAATCGCGTGAGAGTGATGCTCCTGCATAAGCGCAGATCCTGGCGAATGCATCCTCGGCAGTGTGGGTGGTCGTATAGACCTCCGCTCCTTGCGGACCGGCGAGGTCCAAAGGAGAAGACAAGGTCACATTATAGTTTGCGTATGATGATCCGTTGTGCCAGTAGATGGTTGTCTTGTCATTGGCAGCACCAAGTTCCGGATACTTTGTGTTTACATTTCCGCTTAGATACAATTCCGGGTAACTGTCGGCATAGGTAACTCCGTTCTTCACATATGAGCCGTATGCATCCACAAAATACTTCCTGTCAGAAGAAGCAGGACCCGGCTTGTAGTAATTGTTGACGATGTTGAACCATCCGTCTTCGCCGCCATAGGTCAGATTAGAACCCCAGTTATACACTGCGTTGCATCTATAGTCGACGTTTCCTCGATGGGTCTCGACGTAGTTGCCGTATATCTGCGGATGGTCGATTCTCGGATTTCGGCTGTCGTGGCATGAAAGGAGGTTGTGGTGGAACGAAGCGTTCTTTCCTCCCCAGATTCCTCCATATCCATGCGATCCTTTTCCATGGATCGAATTGCGGAGGCTCTCCGCAATCAGGCACCACTGCATGGTGAAGTACTCGTTGGCATAGAATGACGAACATTCGTCGGTCGACCATGACATCGAGCAATGGTCGATTATGATGTTACGGTTATATCTGCCCCACAATGCATCGGCCTCCCTCTTTGCCTCGTCTCCCATACGGAAACGGATGAAACGGATTATGATGTTGTCGGCTCCTTCAAACTTGACGTCGTAATTCTTGATGCAGATACCGTCTCCTGGAGCTGTCTGTCCGGCGATAGTGACGTTGCCGTTCTTGATGCTCAATGCGCTCTTGAGCTCGATGATTCCGGCGACATCGAATACGATGGTCCTTGGACCCGATTCCGAGAGCGCAGCTCTGAGCGAACCGGCACCGCTGTCTGCAAGAGTGGTCACATGGATTACCTTTCCCCCACGACCTCCGGTCGTGTACATTCCCCCGCCTTCGGCGCCGGGGAATGATATCGGCAGCTTATGCTCATCCTCTACAGCAGGGATCTTGAATTCCTTATATGACTCCGAAGGCGTCGGATTCGGAGTCGGGCCAGGGCCCGGACCAGGATTTTCCTGCTTCGCAGTAACTGCCTGAAGAGGATCAGAGAATGGAGAATCTATACCGGCGACACGCACTCTGACCTTAAAGACATATGAAGCTCCTGCCTGCAGACCGTCAAATCCGATGGAAGTATCCTTTGTAGTGGTCTGTCCTCCAGGCACTAAGGCGCCGGAAGAGGTTTCCAGACGGGCTACATAGTATTCCGCGTCAGCGACCTCCTTCCAGGAGAAGACGAGAGACGACCCGTCAGAAGACACAAGTGTGACTTCTGACGGAGCCTTTACCTCCTTCGGCAGTTCCACAGGCTTCTCGGGAGCACATCCTGACAGAGTCAGGATTGCGCCGAGCACAAGCGGAATATATCTTTTCAGATGCATGTACATTATCCTATCTTCTTATATGTAGGTACCAGAGCCTTCATTACGCTCCATGCGATGAGGTATGCGACCGCACAGATGCAGAATACGATCATGTAACCTGCTTCCTTGCCGTCGAATCCGAGGAAGGTGAAGGCCTCACCCATGCTTGCAGAGTAGTCAAAAAGCTTTCCTGCGCTCAGGTTGATGATGAACGAGCTGATACCTCCGGCCATTCCGCCGATACCGGTGATGGTAGCGATGGCAGACTTAGGGAACATGTCGCCTACTGTAGAGAAGAGGTTGGCCGACCATGCCTGATGTCCTGCACCGGCAAGTCCGATGATGATTGCAGGCCACCATGCCGAGAACTGTCCCATCGGCTGTGCGAAGAGAGCGAAGAGAGGGAAGAATGCGAAGATGAGCATGGCGAGCATTCTGCCCTTATATGGATGCATTCCTTTCTTCTCGACAAAG
This sequence comes from Bacteroidales bacterium, assembly GCA_017549505.1. GTDB lineage: Bacteria > Bacteroidota > Bacteroidia > Bacteroidales > UBA932 > Cryptobacteroides. The sequence continues at coordinate 24,768 of JAFYUS010000006.1, forward strand.
AACTTAGGAAGGTAACCTCCGAAGATCGAGATGACGGTCACGATTGCATAGAGTGTGACGATGAGTGCCATACCCATGCCCGAAGACGCCTTGTAGCCGAACTGGTCCTGGAAATATGCAGGAGCCCAGAAAAGGTAGAACCACCACACGCCGTCTGTAAAGAACTTTCCTGCGATGAAAGACCATGTCTGACGGTATGTGAAGCACTTGAGGAAAGGAATTGTATTCTTCTCATCTTCTGTTGAAGCTGCAGCAGGCTCATCCTCATCCTGGCTGATGTATGCAAGCTCAGCTTCGTTGACATGCTTTGACTTTGACGGCTTTTCATACATGAACACCCAGAATCCCATCCAGAGGAATCCGAGGGCACCGATGATGATGAATGCCATCTCCCATCCGAACGCTGCTGCGAGAGGCGGGATGGTCACAGGAGCGATAAGCGCTCCGACTGATGCACCGGCATTGAAGATGGATGTCGCGAACGCACGGTCCTTCTTAGGGAAGTATTCCGCTGTAGTCTTGATGGCTGCAGGGAAGTTACCTGCCTCTCCGAGCGCGAGGATAGAACGTGCGGCAAGGAAAAGCCATACGCTGACGGTGGCGATTCCAAGGGCGGCATTGGATCCGGCCTCAACTGCCTTCATGGCCTCGATCGAGTCGAAACCCTCGATGCTCATGGTTGCCCATCCGCATGCGGCATGGATACATGCTCCGAAAGACCATACTCCGATAGCCCAGAGATATCCTTTCTTTGTTCCCATCCAGTCCACGAACTTTCCTGCGAAGAGCATGCAGACTGCATAGAAGATAGAGAATACGGATGTGATGATTCCGTACTGGCTGTCTGTCCAGTGGAACTCAGGAGCGATGAATTCCTTCCATGTGAGGGAAAGTACCTGGCGGTCCATATAGTTGACGGTCGTCGCCACAAAAAGCAGCACCACCATCCACCAGCGCCAGTTGGTCATCAGTTGTTGATTAGTGTTTTTCATTGATATAAAATTATTTATGTTTATTCAACACGTCGTTTTCAGTATCTATTATTCCTGGAAGTCCTGTCACTGAACCTTTGAAGGTTGCGGTTCCTTTCTTCACTTCCTTGACGATCCTCCTGTCGACTTCATCACGTTTGTGTGATGCTCCGGCATATCTGAGGACGGCCTTGTATGCATGTGCAGGGTCTTCCTGCGGAAGACTTTCGGAAATTCTGAAAGGCTTTGCAGAAGTCTCCTCGTAGTTTCTCTGATTTGCAATGATCTTCACATAGTCTGGCCTGTCTCCCTTATGATTGCCATTCCTTACGGCAGAGGTATCATATTCATTTGAGGAGATATGGAAATTGCCAGGTATCATGGAAGTCGTTGGCGAAACATATTTTTCCAGCCACTCTCCGTCGAGCCTGTTGGTGGCCGGCCCTGGACGGAAATAATTGCCGGTCACGTTGAACCATCCTTCCTCGCCTCCATATATGGCCTTCATATACCAGTTGTAGACGACATTGTTCACGAAATCCACTGTTCCCCTGTAATGGAGACGGTCATCGTCCCAATAAAGACGAGGGTGGTCAAAACGCGGGTTCCTGCTGCTGTTATGAGCGAAGAGATTGTGGTGGAACGAGACATTCCTGCCGCCCCAGATACCGCCATAGCCATGTTTTCCCTTATGGTGGACAGAAGAATTCAATGCTTCCGATATGATGCACCACTGCACGGTCGCATCGGAGATGCCATAGAACGATGCGTTTTCATCTACAGCCCAGCTCAGCGAGCAATGGTCGATGATCAGATTGCTGCAATGTCTTGCACCTAAGGCATCACCCTCGACTTCGGCAGCGGATCCGAGCCTTATGCGCAGATAACGCAGAATGACATGGTCTGCCTGTATGAAGACATTATGGTCACGGATGGTGATTCCGTTTCCCGGAGCGGTCTGGCCGAGGATGGAGATGTACGGGTTTTCAATGTTGAGAGGGGCGGTGAGACGGATATCGCCGCTGACGGCGAATGTCACGACACGCGGTCCTTCGGATTCGACCGCGTGACGCAATGTTCCTTCGGAACCGTCGTCTGCCAATGATGTGACGACATATTCCTTTCCGCCACGGCCGCCGAGCGAGTATCTGCCGCATCCCTCAGCTCCTTCGAACGCGAGCGGCTGTCCCTCCCTTGAAGGCACCCAGTCGATGTTGTTCATGGCCTCCCATTCGAGCGATGCCCATATGAACGGTCCTACTCCCTTGCAGTCGTTGTCGATTATCGGCTCGCTGAGATAGTAGTCGAAATCTCCCTTGCGCATCTGCTTTCCGCCAAGGCCACCTACTGCGCAGCAGTCTGTCATCGAGATGGTTCCGTCAGGGTTCTCCTTGATGAAACGGTCGATGAACTTCTGATAGAGTCCCTTGATATAATCAGCATGCGAGTCATCTATATAGCCTTTTCTAAGACCTTTCAGGAAAGCATATGTGAACATGATCGAACATGTGGCTTCCTGATAGTTGCCTTTCCTCTCGGGGCAATCTAGTACCTGGTACCACATTCCTGTCTTCGGATCAGCCCACTTTGGAAGCACTTCAAGGAAATAGTTGAGCTGACCGATCAATGTCTTGTAACCCGGATGATCTTCAGGAAGGTAGTCCAGAACCTCGACAAGAGCGATTGCATACCAGCCGGTAGCACGACCCCATGCATGAGCCGAAAGGCCGGTCTGCGGATCGCACCAGAACATCGACTTCGACTCGTCCCATGCGTGACGGAAGAGTCCGGTTGCGGGATCGTATGTATTTTCCGCACCTGCGACAAACTGGTGGACGATATCTGCAAAAAGCGAGTCCCTCTGCTCCTTCGGAGCGTATCTCCTTGTATACTCGGCATAGAACGGAAGGGCCATATAGAAGCCGTCAAGCCATACCTGGTTTGGATAAATCTGCTTGTGCCAGAATTCACCTGATTTGGTACGAGGCTGAGAATCAATCTGTTCACGTATCATGCGGGTCACACGGCGATAGCGCTTGTCCTGATCTCCATACATATCGTGGAGGTCGAAATAGATTCTCGCCGGGCAGATATGGTCAACATTATAATTTGACTTCTTGTAACCGAAGACTTTTCCCTTTTCTGTCGCCATGGTATCGGCCCATTCCTTTACATAGGCCACGACTTCAGGAAGGTCGTAACGGTCAGCAGCATCCATAAAGGACTTCAGCTCAAGACCTGTCGTATAGTTCCACTTGCGTACTCCGTTTCTTCCGTCCAGGTATGTGGCGTCCGGATTCCTCTGCATCTCGGACCTTATCATACGCACGGAATACGGTTCCTGCGCGAAGGCAGAAACTGTAACCAGGAGTGCAAGGATAATATAAAGTCTCCTCATAGTTCTAAAGCTTCATTAAAATACCTTGAAATACCACTCTGTCTGGACATTAACGCCGTTCTTGTCCTGCTCGGCGCCGCACTTGAGGACATTTTCAGGGGTATAGTTCTTCAGGTCCTTTGCCTTGAGGGTGTGCGACCACTTTACGCGTGTTCCTTCCGCACCGGCACCTGTATTGCCATATTCTGCATAGAAGGTCGTCTTTTCTGCGTATGGCTTGTCCCAGTTGTGCCATCCTTCAGGACGGATATGATCTCCAAGTTCGCATCCGATGAACACGGTCTTCGCGAACGATCTCCAAGGACGGCCGAGATAGACCTTTGTCGCATTTTCATTATGGATCAGACGGCAGCCGTTGAAGACATAACCGAACTCCTCGTTCTCAGGGGTCGAGGCAGCAGTGATGTAGCTGTCTCTCTTGCTGAGGATGGTACAGTCTTCGAACCAGCATGTCGAGGCCCCGAAGATGAAGTCTGTGGTTCCTTCGATCCAGCAGTTTCTGAAATACTGTCTCTGGCCCTTTCCATATGTATATATGGTATCCTGGTTGGCTACGAAACGGCAGTTGATGAATGCTACTCTGTCTCCGTCGACTGTAATCGCACATGCCTGACCGATTTCCTTGCCTTCTCCGGCAGTGTTCTCGATAGTCAGATTTTCTGCGAGGAAGTCAGAAGCATAAAGAAAGACTGTAGATGTAGCGGAAGTGCCGAGCTCATATCCTGTAGGTCCGATCTTTCTGGCATAGTCACCCCAAGTGATCACAGTCTTGTCAGCTGACTGACCGATGAGGTGGAGTCTCTGCTTGTTGGTAGGGATGGTGACCTTCTCCTGGTAGACTCCGTCCTTGATGTAGATAGTCGTCTCATCCTGCTTGCAGTAGTCAGGAGCAGCGTTGACAGCTTCCTGTACAGTAAAGAAGTCACCGCTTCCGTCCTTTGCCACGACAAAGTCATAATCAACTACATGAGCCGCCAGTTCAGGAATTATCTTCACGATCTCCGGAAGGAGAAGATTGACGATCTTGCGTGCACCTGCAGCATTTGTGTGTGTATTGTCCTGAAGACCTTTCGGATGCTTGGGATTTGTTCCCTCCGGAAGCCACATGTAGTATTTCCTTGTCGCCTCGTCTCCAAGGGAGATGAGCCACTGCTGGGTAATCGCGTTCGCATCGATTATCGGAAGTCCGTATTCTGCAGCTACCTGCTTTACCGCATCAGGATAGTCTCCATGACAGTTTGTCTTGAGGTTGCCCTTGTCGTCGAACCATCTGCGTGAAACAGGAGTGAAGAGTACAGGCTTTGCTCCTACGCTGAGCGCATGGTCCACGAAAAGGCGGATATTGTCCTGATATGCACCGTATGCTGCGGCATAACGTGTCGTATCTGATTCCTTTGCATCGTTATGGCCGAACTGGATGAAGAGGTACTCCCCTTTCTTGAGGTCCTTCTTCACGCGGTCCCATATTCCCAAGGTCTGCACGCTCTTTGTGCTCCGGCCGTTCTGGGCATAGTTTGCAACCACTACATTTGTATCCACATGGGACTTGAGTCTCTGTCCCCATCCTCTCTCCGGATTCTCGTACGAGAGATCCTTGTCCGCCATGGTGGAATCACCCATGAGACGGAGGACTATCTTTTCCTGAGCAGCTGCCGATGCAGCCATGAGAAGGGCCAGAGCCCATATTGCAAGTCTTTTCATTACTCTACTCTAAGATTATGTGAATTATGTACGAATACTTCAGGAGCTTCCTTTCCTGAAGCATCAGAGCAGTCGTCTATAACTACGTTATGGCAGTTTGCCACACTGTATCCTGCGCCTTCCGCCTGAGTTATCTTCACGTTCTTGAGGACTACACCGTTCGAATAACGGAGGTCAGCGCCCTTTTCAGAAACGATCTCGCAGTCTTCCACTACGATATTCTCGATGTTCTTCTCAGGTATTCCGTTGAAATACATCGCTCTGGCAGCTCCGGAGCAGACTACATCCTTGATGAAGATATCCTTGAACTGAGGGGTTGTCTCGTCTGCAGGCACGTATTCAACATCGAAAGGAGATGCTCCTTCTGCAGCAGCCTCAACAGCTGACTTGCCGCCATAATGGAGGTCGAAGAGGAGCGGTTCTGTAGGTATGTTCATCATGACGATGTCTTCGATGTAGATATCTTCAACCACACCTCCGCGTCCGCGGCAGCTCTTGAAACGGAGACCAACGTCGGTTCCGAGGAAACGGCAGTTTGTAACCTTGATATTCTGCACTCCACCCGACATCTCGCTTCCTACAACGAATCCGCCATGACCATGGAATACTATGCAGTTGTCCACTATGAGGTTACGGCAAGGTCTTGCCCTTCTGCGGCCGTCCTCATTCTTTCCTGACTTGATGCAGATCGCATCGTCGCCTACGTCAAAGCTTGAGTTTATGACCAGGACATTCTCGCATGAGTCCACATCCAGTCCGTCACCGTTCTGCGAATACCATGGGTTACGCACGGTCACATTGTTGATTATCACGTTCTTGCACATCAGAGGATGGATATTCCAGCAAGGAGAGTTCTGGAAGAGACAGTCTTCCATCAATACATTCTCACAGTCCTTGAAGCTTATCATCACAGGGCGGAGATATGTCTTTACACTGTTCCACTCCTCTTCTGTAGTCAGTCCCTGCGGCACATTGAAGGCATCGCTCACGACCGCACCGCGGAAAGAGCTTGAATCCGGATACCAGAGGTCACCCTTTGCATTTGTGAATCCGCCGCTCTTGAGCAGTTCCTTCCACTGGGATGGAGATATCTTTGATTTCTTGACCTGTCTCCATGAATCTCCGTTACCGTCGATGGTACCACCGCCTGTTATGGCGATGTTCTTCGCTCCGACAGCATTGATCGGTGATATGCATCGTTTTGTATCAAGACCTTCGAAGACAGTCTCGACGATAGGATAGAGGTCTCTGTCTGTTGAGAAAAGGAGAACCGCATCCGGTCTGATATGAAGGTCGATGTTATCCTTCATGGTGATAGGACCGGTAAGCCATACACCAGTAGGGACAACAAGACGTCCGCCACCGAGTCCGCTCAAGGTCTCGATTGCCTTTGCAAACGCCTCTGAGTTGAGGGTCACGCCGTCACCTACTCCGCCGAAATCACGGATATCGATCTCTCGCGCTGGAATCTGAGGACGCTGAACCTTTTCCATTTCAAAAGGAAGGTCTTCGTAGAGATATGCGAATTCATAGTCTGAGCCACATGAGGCGAACATCAAGACTGCGATCAAGCCGGTGGCAATTCTGTTCAGGATATTCATGGTCGGTTCTGGTTTTGGGTTATTAAAGTGTCACTCCTGACTTGAAGATGGCGATTTCGCTGTATCCGGACTTCTCGTTGTTGACAGGGGTTCCTGAAGCAACTCCGATCACGAAATCGATGAAAGCCTTGTCAACTTCTTCTGCCGGGGTGCCGTCTACTATCACTCCTGCGTTGAAGTCGATCCATAAAGGCTTGTTGGCCGCCAGGGTACTGTTGGTGGATATCTTGGCTGTCGGCACGAAAGTTCCGAACGGAGTACCGCGACCTGTTGTGAATAGGACAATCTGACAGCCTGCTGCCGCAAGGGCTGTAGATGCAACCAGGTCATTGCCCGGAGCGCTGAGCAGGTTGAGTCCTTTTGTCTTCAGTCTCTCGCCATAAAGAAGCACGTCACGGACGATAGAGTTGCCTGACTTCTGGGTACATCCGAGGGACTTCTCCTCGAGAGTCGAAATACCTCCTGCCTTGTTGCCAGGCGAAGGGTTTTCATATACCGGCTGGTCGTTCTTCATGAAATAGGCCTTGAAGTCATTGATAAGACGGACAGTCCTGTCGAAGGTCTGCTCATCCTGACAACGTGCCATAAGTATCGTCTCGGCGCCGAACATTTCAGGTACCTCTGTCAGCACTGTAGTTCCTCCCTGAGAAACGATCCAGTCAGAGAAACGTCCGAGGAGAGGGTTGGCTGTGATGCCTGAGAATCCGTCAGATCCTCCGCACTTGAGTCCCACCTTCAGTTCGCTTACCGGAATATCTTCACGTCTGTCATCCCTGGCAGCCGCAGCTATTTCACGGAGAAGTCCAAGTCCATGCTCCACCTCGTCACCTTCGATCTTCTGGGATTCCATGAACTTGACTCTGGTCTCGTCCACTTCGCCTACCAGTTCTCTGAATGCGCCGAGCTGGTTGTTCTCGCAACCGAGGGCAACCACCAGCACACCTGCTGCATTCGGATGATGTACCATGTCCGCCAGGATATTCCTTGTGTTCTCATGGTCTCCTCCGAGCTGCGAACAGCCGTAGTTATGAGGGAATGCGATGACCTTTTCGATCGAAGGATAGTTCTGAAGCTCCTTCTCGAAGAGCTTCTGGATATTCTGGGCAACGCCGTTCACGCATCCTACTGTCGGGATGATCCAGAGCTCGTTGCGGACGCCGGCACGGCCGTCCTTTCTTCTGTAACCCTTGAAGAATGCCTTCTCGGCAGCCGGCGCGATCTCGGTAAGATCCGGCTGATATGAGTATTCGAGAAGACCTTCAAGATTGGTCTTGAGGTTGGTGTGGTCGATGACTCCACCCTTCGCAACCGGAGAGAGAAGATGGCCTATCGGGAAGCCGTACTTCACGACATCAGCTCCTTCAGCGAGGTCCTCGAGTGCCACTTTATGGCCTGCCGGAACAGGGTTCTGAGTACATATATTTACACCATCGATGTCGAAGCTGGCACCAGCTTCGACATCATGTATAGCGACGGCGACATTGTCCGCCGTGTTTATCCTTATGAAATCCATAGGCTATGAGATTACAGTTTTCACAGCTGCACGCATTCCTTCCTTCTGGATAAGGTCGAGGTCAGCTGCAACAAGGTCGGTCAGTCCAGGAATCTGGTTGAGGTCTTCTCCCCAGATGAATTCCGCAGCGAGGACTCCTTCAGCGACCTTGCGGACATCGCCGCCTGCCCAGAGTTCCTTGAGGAGGTTCATGATGGCCGCATCGTCGTTAGGTACGATCTCGACATCTCCCCTCTTTCCTCCCTTGTAGTATGTGATTATCGCAGCGAGTCCGAGAACAAGTCCCTTAGGGAGTTCGCCCTTGCGCTCAAGGTATGTCTTCAGACCAGGAAGGTCTCTTGTCTTGTATTTAGGGAACGAGTTGAGCATGATGCTTGTCACGAAATGCTTCACGTATGGATTGACGAAACGCTCGACTACCGAATCAGCGAATGCCTCGAGCTCAGGCTTAGGAAGGTTGAGAGTTTCGAGAAGCTCCTCATACATAACCTTGCGGACAAACCTGCCGACTTCCGGATCCTCGACGCACTCCTTGACTGTATCAAGTCCTGAAAGATAACCGACAGGAGAGAGAACCGTGTGAGGACCGTTGAGGAGAGTAACCTTTCTTTCGTGGTATGGAGCCTCGCTAGGTACGAAGAGGACGTTGAGTCCCGCCTTGTCTGCAGGGAATTCTGCAGCTACAGATTCCGGAGCTTCGATAACCCAGAGATGGAAGATTTCACCCTTTACCACGAGGTTGTCCTTGAAGCCTATGCGCTCATGGATCTGACCGATAGTATCTTTAGGATATCCGGGAACGATACGGTCAACAAGAGTGCAGTATACTCCACAAGCCTGCTCGAACCATGTCTTGAAGTCTTCTCCGAGGTTCCAGAGTTCGATATACTGATAGATGCACTTCTTTAGTTCCTTTCCGTTAAGGAAGATAAGCTCGCAAGGGAGGATGATGAATCCCTTTGTCATGTCACCGCCGAAATGCTGATATCTGCGGTACAGGAGCTGGGTGAGCTTGCCGGGGTATGAAGATGCCGGCTTGTCTTCGAGCTTGCATGAAGGATCGAATGCGATACCGGCTTCCGTAGTATTCGAGATCACGAAACGGATTTCAGGATTCTCGGCGAGGGCCATGAACTCCTCGTTCTGAGTATAAGGATTGAGACCACCGTTGATCACGTCGATCATCTCGATGGAGTCTACAGGCTGACCCTTGTCGATACCCTGGAGGTTCACATGATACAGTCCGTCCTGTGCATTGAGCATGTCGACCATACCTCTGTCGATAGGCTGGACTACAACCACTCCCGCATTGAAGTCAGTCGCCTTGTTTGTATTCCAGATGATCCAATCTACGAATGCACGGAGGAAGTTACCTTCTCCGAACTGAATGACCTTTGTAGGGTACTTTGCGGCCTGGGCCGTCTGTCTGTTGAGCTCTTTCATATGAGTCGCCGGTTTAGTGTTATTAAAGTTCTTTTTGCAAATTTAAGATTATAAGGGGGATATGTCCTTATTGTAAACGAAAACGAATCTTATAAAACGAAAATATTACTCATTTTTATATTGTTATTTATATATTTTACCTAATTTAGCAGTCATAACCGCTGACAGAACAACACTTAAACGAAATTCGATGATCAAGATCCTCCTTCTTACGGACTATTCGCAGGAGTCCGAGAGACGTTTCCTGAACGGCTTCGTCAAATACGCCGACACTCAGGGAGGATGTATCTTCTACCCGATGTCCCACCTCATTTCCCAGACGAAGGACAACTCGAAGGAGATCATAAAGATCGCAAGGAAGTTCAAGGTCGACGCAATACTGGGATTGTGGCACAACATCAATGTGGAAGAGGCCAAGAAACTCGAAATTCCGATATTCCTGAGGACATACAAGAAGATATACAGCGACTTTCCGATGCTGACAGGACACTATAAGGAATTCGGAGCCTTCGCAGCTGACTTCTTCATAAAGCAGAACTTCAGCAACTACGCCTTCATCGGCATGAAGGACATCCTGTGGTCACTGTCACGCTATGAGGGGTACAGCGAACAGATTGCAGCAATTAAGAAAACCGTCACACACCGATACGAAGTGGAAGACTTCCAGAACGAAATCGCAGGCATCAACCAGTGGCTGCATTCGCTTCCGAAGCCGATCGCTTTGCTGGCATGCAACGACATGATGGCCAGACAGGTCACCGAAATATGCCAGATGGAGGGACTCAGGATTCCGGAGGACATATCATTGCTCGGTGTGGACAACGATGAGTTCATGTGCAACATCTCGTCCCCTACTCTCTCATCAATAAAACTGAATTTCGAGAAGCACGGATATGACATTGCGAAGACTCTCTTCAAGATGGTCCATGAGAAGAACATCTGGCCTGCCAGAATTGCCGTCGAGGCCATAGGAGTGGTCGAGAGGATGTCCACAAAACGCAAGGTCATCTCCGATCCGTATATCCACGAAATAGTCGACTTCATAACACGCAACTACACGCAGGAAATAGATATCAGCAAACTGACTTCATTCATACCTCTTTCCAGAAGGGCCATCGAGATGAAGTTCAAGAAGGAGATGTATCCCCATACGATAACTTCATACATCACGAAACTGCGTCTGGATCATTTCTGCAACCTACTGGAGAACAGCGAACTACCGATAAGCACGGCAGCAGACATGTCCGGATTCATAGACAACAGCAACTTCTCCACGATATTCAAGAAATACAAGGGGATGACCCCGACAGAATACAGAAGAAAATTCAGATTAGTAAACAATAACCAATAAACGACATGGACATCATTTCAAAACTTGAAGGCCTGGCCAAAGGCCAGCCGTTCATCAACGACGATTTCATGCTTACAAATGAATTCGCCCGCGAACTTTATCATGAGAGCGCAGAGAAGATGCCGATCATCGACTACCACTGCCACCTCGTACCGAAAATGATCGCAGACAACTACCAGTTCAAGGACCTGACGGAGGTATGGCTGGGAGGAGACCATTACAAATGGAGAGCGATGAGAGGCAACGGTGTGCCTGAAGAATTCATCACAGGCAACCGTGGCAGCTATGAGAAGTTCGAAAAATGGGCAGAGACAGTCCCTTATACAATGAGGAACCCTCTCTACCACTGGACACACCTCGAGCTCGCAAGAATCTTCGGAGTGTACGACCTGCTCAATCCTAACACAGCAAGAGCTATCTATGACGAGTGCAGCGCCAAGCTCCAGACAGAAGAGTTCAGCGGACAGGCACTGATGAGAAAGTTCGATGTAAGGGTTGTATGTACTACCGATGACCCTGCAGACAGCCTTGAATTCCACAAGCAGATCAAGGACAATCCTTTCGGAACAAAGGTTCTTCCTACATGGCGTCCGGACAAGGCGATGGTTGTGGAGAAACCGGAACAGTACATCGAATACATCAAGAAGCTCAGCGCAGCTGCAGGAGTGGAGATAAACTCATACCAGGACCTGCTCGATGCTCTCCGCAAGCGTCATGACTTCTTCCACGAGATGGGCTGCCGCATTTCAGACCATGGTCTCGAGAACTTCTATGCAGAAGATTTCGAACTCGAGGAGATCGACAAGATCTTCCGCAACACCCTCAAGGGAAAGAAGCCTAGCCATGAGGAGGTGCTCAAGTTCCGCAGCGCAATCCTGCTCGATTTCGCACGCATGGACCATGAGAAAGGATGGGCACAGCAGTTCCACATCGGAGCCATCCGTGACAACAATACAAGAATGTTCAACATCCTTGGACCGGACACAGGATACGACGCGATTCATGACGTTTCTTGCGCAGCAGCAGGACACAAGTTCCTCAACAAGCTGGCGATGGAAGACAAGCTGACCAAGACAATCCTGTACAACCTCAACCCTAAGGACAACGAAGTGCTTGCTACAATGGCATATACATTCAACGATGGCACATGTCCGGGCAAGATCCAGCTCGGCTCGGGTTGGTGGTTCCTGGATCAGGAAGACGGCATGAAGAAGCAGATGAATGCGCTTTCAGCCCTGGGTCTCCTCAGCCGTTTCGTAGGTATGCTTACAGACTCAAGAAGCTTCCTGTCCTATCCTCGCCACGAGTATTTCCGCAGAATCCTCTGCAATCTCCTCGGCGAAGACATAAAGAACGGAAAGCTTCCTAAGAGCGAGATGGGCTTCATCCACCAGATGGTGAAGGACATCTCCTATAACAACGCTGACAGATACTTCAACTTCTAGTAAGATATCCTGAACCAGTCTGACTCCATCCATCCGGAGTCATTTCTGGAGTGATATCTATTGAAATAAAGTCCGACCTTGGCGCCGATCCAGCGACCTGGTCGGACTTTCAATTCATACTCCTGGCCGTCGGAGATGACCTTATGCCAAGTATTGCCGTCGAAGCTGTATGAGAACGTACATACGGAGGCAGGTACATTGCCCTCGCGAGGCACATCCTTCACCTGGGCACGGAAATACACCGTAGTCTCCACGTATGGAAGAGGGGCTACAGGAGGTACAGTCGTCGACATGTAAACATTTGATGCAGGGACAGGAAGGGGTTCCGAATCGACTGCTCTGCTGAACACCACACGTTCAGGACTGCCATTATCAGCATCTATGCATTCCACCATCTTGAGCCTGATACCTTCCGGAGAATCTTCAAGTCTGAGAGTAGCATAACTCTCACCCATTACCACAAGGCCACAGGCCTCGCTCTTCTGCTTGAGCTGCGGATTAGGAGTAAAGCTGATCTTTGTCGTTACCGTAAACCTGTCTTCAGGGAATTTCTGCATCAGAAGGTTAGGACTGTCCCATAGATTCTTCCAATCATCAGACTGCTGGACAGAATAGAGTCTCAGGCATCCTTTCGATGCATCTGCATGACTCCAATATGGAGATGGCACCGCCGCCCATTGCCACTGAAGTCCCAGAGATGGCTTTTCGAACTCATCGCTGTCAGCCGGTCTCTTTACACCGGTGAACGGAAGATCAGGCATACGATATCTTGTCACCGGAGTGCCTACACCGTCTCCATCCTCATCTTCTCCTATCACTGGCCAGCCGTCATTCCACTTCATCGGCTGGAGATGCACGACTCTTCCGTATGCATCCTTATCCTGGAAATGCATGAACCAGAATTCTCCGTTCTGAGTCTGAATCCATCCTCCCTGATGGGGTCCGTTCACAGGGGAACCGTTCTGGGCCATGACAACCTTCTCCTCGTATGGTCCGTACGGATTGTCAGACCTCAACACAGTCTGCCAGCCGGTGCTGACACCGCCTGCAGGAGAGAAGATATAATAACGTCCTTCGTATTCATAGAACTTAGTTCCTTCAATCGTCGGCTGAGTCCTGTGTCCGTCGTAGATGATACGGCTCCTGTCGAGAAGTCTTGTACCGTCTTCCGACATAGGGGCTATGAAAAGCACTGACTTGACGCCGGCTCTTGATCCTGCGCATCCATGGGTAAGCCATGCCCTGCCTTGCGAATCCCACAGAGGACACGGGTCTATATAGCCCTTTGCCTTTACCAGCCACACAGGGTCGTCCCATTTACCGGCAGGATCCTTGGTCTTTACCATGAACACTCCCCTGTCAGGATCGCCACAGTAGATATAGAATTCTCCGTCATGGTACCTTATCGCCGGAGCCCATACCCCGCACCCGTGCTGTGGCACGGTGCGCCATTCATGTGCTCCCGGAGCCTCCGGCTCATCGGGTTCAAGACCCGGAGAGAGGACATCCCACGGAAGACTGTCATCCCAGTCAGGGCCGGGATAGTCAGTCAATGCAGCACCTATCAGCTCCCAGTTCACCAGGTCGGTCGAGCGGAGGATCTGGAGTCCCGGGAAATGGTTGAAGGAAGATGAGGTCATGTAGTAGTCATCCCCCACCCTGCAGATATCAGGATCCGAGTAATCGGCATTGATCACGGGATTGGTGTATTTCGGACCTTTAAGGTTTTCGTCCAGATAGTCTGCTATTGAAGCCTGCACTTGCTTTCCGCAATGGTGGCCTCCATCGAAGAAAAGGGTCTTAAGCTGTCCGGGATTTTCCGAATAATGGTCATGGAGTTTTTCAAAGGCGACTTCGACCTTTTCCTTCGGGAAAAGATGGTCTGTCTCGCCATTGAGGAACAGCATAGGTTTCGGAGACAGGAACATACCTATATCCCCGAAGTCCAGCTGCTTACGCATAAGCATGACGGCCATCGAATAATCAGAGGCCGACATCTCGGCCTCCCTGTCGAGGGCCGTCATCCATGAGAGGGCCACACCGCACTTGACATCATCGCAGAATGCTGCAAGCATCCAGCAGCGATGGGCACCCATGGAGAAGCCGAAGGCTCCTATGTTTTCCGGGTCGACATAAGGAAGCGACTTCAGAAGACCGACAGAAGCGATGTCATCACGAAGCATCTTCTCGGCCCAGATGACATCTCGGGCGAAAAGGTCGTCATAGACTTTACGCTGACCTTCGTACACCCTGGTCTTCAATGCCTTGATGGTATCCTTTCTTGCCCTGACATCCAAAGTCCTGTCAGATGCTTCCGAAAAGTCTTCCTTATCCGCATAATTAAGTTCAGACCACCTCTGGGCTTCAGGATTCGAGCGTTCTCCCCAATAAAGGGCATCGGCTGCAAGTACCACATACCCCTGTCTGGCCATCGAGTCAGCCAGCCAGACTCCGTCGAAGTTCTTATCGACCCACTGTCTTGACGAGCGTGCTATATGGTCGTCCGAGCCATGGGGCAGTACGGCCGCAAGAGGGCGTACAAGCTTTTCCTTTCCTATATCGAATCTTGCGCCGTGGTCATGGAGCATCAGCACGGCAGGACACTTCCCGGTCTCGGAAGCCTGATCCGGGACGAGAAGATATGCTCTCACACGTTCCCGTGACCTACGTTTCCCTTCGACTGTGAATTCCACATACCGGCATTCATACCCATCCCTGTCTTCGACAGACAGTACGGTCATTTCCGGAGCGGGAGACTTCCCGACCTCAGGGACATAATACGTCCCTGAGGTCTTTCCGGCATTTGCTGTCAAAGAGCAGCAAAGCGCAAGAATCAATAAACTCAGACGCATATATATACGGCTTTATTCCGCCATCAGTTTCTTGTACTTGAAGCGCTTAGGCTCGTCGTTGCCGAGTCGGCGCTTCTTGTTCTCTTCATATTCAGAATAGGTTCCTTCAAAGAAGTATACCTGCGAGTCACCCTCGAATGCGAGGATATGTGTAGCGATACGGTCGAGGAACCAACGGTCATGGGAGATTACTACAGCACATCCGGCGAAGTTCTCAAGACCTTCCTCGAGGGCACGGATGGTGTTTACATCCACGTCGTTGGTAGGCTCGTCGAGAAGGAGCACGTTACCTTCGTCCTTAAGGGTCAGGGCAAGGTGGAGACGGTTACGCTCACCTCCTGAGAGGATGCCGCAGAGCTTCTCCTGGTCTGCGCCAGAGAAGTTGAAACGCGACACATAGGCTCTTGCATTGACTTCCCTCTTGCCGAGCTTCACGAATTCTGAATTCTCAGCTATTGTCTCGTATACTGTCTTTTCAGGATCGATGCTTCTGTGCTGCTGGTCCACATATGCAAGCTTCACTGTCTCGCCGATCGTAATCTCACCTGTGTCAGGCGTGTCAAGGCCCATGATCAGGCGGAAAAGAGTTGTCTTTCCGGCACCGTTAGGACCGATGACACCTACGATACCTGCAGGAGGAAGGACGAAGTTGAGGTTCTCATAAAGAAGCTTGTCTCCATATGCCTTTGAAACGTTCTTGAACTCGATGACCTTGTTACCGAGACGTGGTCCGTTAGGGATGAAGATCTCGAGAGCAGCTTCCTTCTCGCGTCCGTCATCGGCAGCCAGTTTCTCATAAGCACCCAGACGGGCCTTAGACTTCGCATGGCGGGCCTTCGGCGCCATGCGAACCCACTCGAGCTCTCGCTCGAGAGCCTTGCGGCGCTTGCTCTCCTGCTTCTCTTCCTGGGCAAGACGTGTACTCTTCTGGTCAAGCCATGAAGAATAGTTGCCCTTCCACGGAATACCCTCTCCTCTGTCAAGTTCAAGGATCCATCCTGCCACATTGTCAAGGAAGTAACGGTCGTGGGTAACTGCGATGACTGTACCCTTGTACTGCTGGAGATGGGCCTCGAGCCACTGGATACTCTCGGTATCGAGGTGGTTGGTAGGCTCGTCAAGAAGAAGTACGTCAGGCTGACGGAGAAGGAGACGGCAAAGAGCTACACGACGACGCTCACCACCGCTGAGGGTAGATACCTTTGCATCTGAAGGCGGGCACTGGAGGGCATCCATCGCTCTTTCAAGCTTCGAATCAATCTCCCATCCTCCGCAATTCTCGATCTTCTCGGTAAGTTCGCCCTGACGCTCGATGAGAGCTGCCATCTCTTCATCAGACATCGGCTCACAGAACTTAAGGTTAACTTCCTCGTATTCCTTGAGGATGTCCATGACTTCCTGAACTCCTTCCTGAACGACCTCGATCACTGTCTTGTCCGGATCCATCTGAGGTTCCTGCTCAAGATATCCGACAGAATAGCCGGGAGCCCATACGACCTCGCCCTGATATCCTTTCTCGATACCGGCGATGATCTTCATGAGAGTAGACTTTCCGGAACCGTTGAGACCTACAATACCGATCTTGGCGCCATAAAAGAATGAGAGGTAGATATCCTTGAGGATAACCCTGTTGTTGTGGGGAAGGATCTTTCCGACCCCGTTCATTGAAAAAATGATCTTCTCGTCTGCCATATGTTATAATGATTTAAATTTCACAATATCACAAGAGTGCAAATATAATCATTTTTTCTTCTTTAATATCTTCGCCCGTTCCCTGCGGCACCATTCGCTAGGAGTTTCGTTCATGAAAAGTCGGAAAGCCATAGTATATGATACCATCGTATTGAATCCGCTCTTTTCCGCAAGCTCCGCCACCTTGAATTCCAGATTGGCTCTGAAGAGGTCCATGGAATAGATCACACGGTAGTAATTTACGAACTGACGGAAGTTGCGTCCTGTATAATGAAAGATTGCCTTGGATATGTAGACCTTGTTGGAATATACCTCCTTCACGACATCGTTGATGGTGAGGTTGCCGTCAAGATATGGTTTGGAGAGGTCGAAATAAAGCACAACCCTGTCATAGAGTTCCTTGTACATGCTGTCTCCTTTCGGATCCGATGAGGAAGGTACATCCATATGGGCAATCTTCATGGACTCCACTATCACCCTTTCATGTTCGTGGAGGATGACAAAGGCAGAATCATATGAAATTCTGACGGCCACCGCAATCACTTCAAGGATGAGGAGCACTGCAGATGCAGGCAAGGCATATATGAAAACTGCAGGAAACGTGGTCTGCAACATATACAGCAGGATAAGCACCATCATCGGAGAAAGCACATAGATGAAATCGACACAAAGGTTTACAAAAGACCAGGAATTTCCGGATTTCATTACAGACTTGACATCCCGTAGCTTGCGCCATATCATCCAGACAAAGCTGCCGGATGAGAAGATGGCGACAAGGACGGTCAAGGCCATGAAGGAGGACGTACCGGGCAACTTGACGGCACCGAATGCAGATAGAACATAGCATGCAGCCATGATGGGAATGATTATGGGAATATTGAAACAGCAGAGAGGCAGACGTCCGGCCGGCCTTATTGAGGTCACCAGAGGGGTTACTGACGTTACAGCAATCATGCTGTCATATAGAAGACGCGAAGAATCATGGTTACGACATACCATACTGCAGCAGAACATTGCTGACAATGCATAAAAGAGTCGAGGCATCGCTGTGGCCCTGACATCGACATATCCGGAGTTCCTCCTGTTCTTGAACATCTGGAACACGGCAAATAAAAGGAACAGGATCATTCCTGTTGCATGAATCATTGTGATCATATAATCAAACTTAGATAGGCAAAAATAAAGAATGTCGCTGTCCTCCATATAATCGGGACAGCGACATTCGTCACATTTTTCTTTTTTTTATTATTATTTCTTTTTCTTATTGTCCGTCTGTCGGTTTTGATACATTTTTCTTCTTTGTCTTTACTTTAATTGTATCAAAACCCTGACCATAAACACCCATTACGGTGGATACGGACAGGAAGGCATCAGGGTCTATGTTCTTCACATAGCGGAGAAGGAGATTGAGGTCAGTCTTTCTGGTGACCACCATAAGGACATTCCTGTCTTCCTTTGAGTACCATCCCTTGGCAGGAATCACCGTGACTCCCCTCTTCATGTCGAAGGCGATGGCATCAGCCATCTCTTCGACCTTCTTGGTGAAGATGAAGGCCTGGACTGACTGCTTCGATCCTGACAGATACAGGTCGATGGCATAACCGCTGACCGTCACCTGAACAAGACCGTAGACCACTACAGCCAGTTTCTCTGCAAATGGAAGCAGCTCGCCTGTCTCGGTATAAGACGGGAAGAGAAGGGATGAAAGTATGATTCCTATATCTACTATGAGAATCACTCTTCCCGGCGAGGCAGGATAGAACTTGCACCATACCAACGCGATGATATCCGTACCTCCTGTACTGCCGCCCTGCGAGATGGAAAGGCCGATACCGAATCCTGCGATTATACCTCCGAGGAACGTACAGATGAGCTTTCCATTGGAAAGGGCGAACTCATGGATGAAGTCAGAAGGAATGACCTTAGGCATGACGCTCAGAAGCAGAGATGTCATGAATATGGCATAGATGGTCTTTCCGCCGAATCCGGTTCCCAGAATCTTGGTTCCGACGATCAGAAGGATCACATTCAGGATGAAGTAGGTCACACCCATCGAAAGCCCTGTCGCATAGTACAGGATCGATGCAAAACCGGAAACACCTCCACCGATCAGGTTGTTCGGGAGAAGGAAGATGGTCCATCCGATGGCATAGGATACGACACCCAAAGTGACCAGACCGTATTCCTTAAGCGTGGTTCCGAGGGATTGAGGCAATATCTTACTGCTCATTTTCAAGTTCCTCCTTATTCTTTTTCATCTTGAGTCCGGTCTTGACTTCCTCAAAGCCTTCACCGAAGACGCTCATGGCTGTCGAAACAGAGATGAAAGCCTTCTTGTCTATAGACTTTATTTCGTTCACCACCTCGTTCATCTGATACTTTCTGGCAATGATCAGAAGGACCTTGCTTTCCTTCTGGGAATACCATCCTACAGACTGGAGGGCAGTCACACCACGATGGACATTGTTGATTATGTGGTCGGCAATCTCCTGATACTTGGACGAGAAGACAAGGATCTGCACGGAAGATTTGTTTCCGAGCAGAACGAAGTCCACTCCGAACGAGAAGCCAAGCATCACGACAAACGCATAGATAAGGTCTACAAGACCCTTGTCCGGAACGAAGAGCAGACATGAAATGATGAATATGTCAGTATAGAGGTATACCCTTCCCGGAGATACCGGCCAATACTTGTTTATCATCATCGCGATGATGTCTGTACCTCCTGTACTTCCTCCACGGAGAAGGACGAGTCCGATACCTATCGACTCCAGCGTAGCTCCTACAAGCGCCACAAGGAACTTCTCGTCCATCATGACTTCCAGCTGAGGGAACTTCGGAAGAAGATCGAACAGGAGGGACGTCAGCGCAATCACATAGATGGTCTTGAATCCGAACGCCTTTCCAAGGGAAAGGAATCCGAGAATCAGAAGGATCACGTTGATTATCGGGTATGTCAGACCGACAGGGATACCTGTACCATACTGGATGATGGTACAGAGACCTGTAAGTCCGCCGCTGGCAAGTCCGTTAGGAATCAGGAACGATGTCCATGCCATGCAGAAGATGACCGAACCGACGGTCATCAGGAAATAGTCCAGAATTACATTGAGGACTTTACTTGATTTCATAGGTCAGTTGAAAGTTATTTAACAACGATATTCACGATCTTGCCAGGAACTACAATCACCTTGACGATATTGCCTTCTGCTACATATTTCGCAGTCTGGTCGAGAGAGCGCACATGAGCATCGACGTCTTCACGGGACATGTCAAGAGGAAGATCTACAGTAAATCTTGTCTTTCCGTTGAACGACACGGCATAGGTGCATGTATTCTCTACAGTGTAAGCCTCTACATACTCAGGGAATGCGGCATATGTGATGCTCTCCTTGTGGCCGAGGGCCTCCCAAAGCTCTTCAGCGATATGAGGTGCGAACGGTGAAAGAAGGATGGCAAGAGGCTCGAGAATCTCTCTCTTGCTGCACTTGAGGTCAGTCAGGTCGTTTACAGCGATCATGAATGCGCTGACAGCTGTATTGAAAGAGAATGCCTCGATGTCTGCACGGACCTTGCCGATGAGCTTATGGAGAGCCTTGAGTTCCTCCGGTGTCGCCTTCTCGTCAGTAACGATGAATCCGTCCCTGTCATAGAACATTCTCCATACCTTCCTGAGGAAGCGGTTGACACCGTCGATACCCTTTGTATCCCATGGCTTCGACTGCTCGAGAGGTCCGAGGAACATCTCGTAAAGTCTCAGTGTATCAGCACCGTATGTATCACATATCATATCAGGGTTCACGACATTGAACATCGACTTCGACATCTTCTCGATAGCCCATCCGCAGATGTATTCGCCATCTTCGAGGATGAACTCTGCTGTCGCATATTCCGGCATCCATGCCTTGAACGCCTCGAGGTCAAGACGGTCGTTACGCACGATGTTTACATCAACATGGATCTCAGTTGTCTCATACTGGTCCTTGAGACCTACAGACACGAAGGTATTTGTATTGATTATACGGTATACGAAGTTAGAACGTCCCTGGATCATACCCTGGTTGATGAGCTTTCTGAACGGCTCCTTCTCGCATACATATCCGAGGTCAAAGAGGAACTTGTTCCAGAAACGCGAGTAGATAAGGTGTCCTGTAGCATGCTCAGTACCACCGATATAGAGGTCGACATCCCTCCAGTACTCGTCAGCTTCAGTACTTACAAGAGCCTGGTCGTTGTGAGGGTCCATATAGCGGAGGTAGTATGCGCTGCTGCCCGCAAAGCCAGGCATTGTGCTGAGTTCTATAGGATAGCCTTCGTATGTCCAGTCTGCTGCACGTCCAAGAGGTGGTTCACCTGTCTCTGTAGGGAGGAACTTGTCCACCTCAGGAAGTTCAAGAGGAAGCGCCTCGAGAGGCATAGGCGTAGCGATGCCGTCCTTGAAGTACATAGGGAACGGTTCTCCCCAATATCTCTGACGAGAGAAGATCGCATCACGCAGGCGGTAGTTGATCTTCCTGCGGCCGATTCCATGCTGCTCGACGTAGTCGATTGCAGCCGGAATCGCCTCCTTGACGGTCAGTCCGTTCAGGAAGCCTGAATTGCACATGATGCCTTCCTTGGCATCGAAGCTTGACTCGCTCACGTCGCAGCCCTCGATGAGAGGAATTACCGGAAGGTTGAAATGTCTTGCGAAAGCGTAGTCTCGGCTGTCGTGGGCAGGTACTGCCATGATGGCACCTGTACCATAACCTGCAAGGACATATTCAGAGATCCATACAGGGACCTTCTCTCCTGTGAGAGGGTTGGTAGCATATGAACCCGAGAATACACCTGTAACCTTTCTTGTCTCCGTCATACGCTCACGCTCTGTCTTCTTCTTGGCCATCGCAAGGTATTCTGCAACAGCCTCTTTCTGAGATTCAACAGTAAGTTTCTCAACCCACTCGCTCTCAGGAGCAAGAACCATGAACGTAACGCCGAACACTGTATCTGCACGGGTAGTGAAGATGGTCATGTCGTACTCTTCGGTACCGTTCGACACCTTGAAGACCATCTCGGCACCCTGGCTCTTTCCGATCCAGTTGCGCTGCATGTCCTTGAGGGAATCTGTCCAGTCGAGGTCTTCGAGATCCTCGAGCAGACGTCCTGCATATGCAGATACTCGAAGCTGCCACTGGGTCATCTTCTTCTGCTCCACAGGATGTCCTCCACGTACAGAATAGCCTTCCTTCACTTCGTCGTTAGCGAGCACTGTACCGAGGGCAGGACACCAGTTTACAGCTGTCTCGCCCTGATATGCTATACGGTACTGCATGAGCACGTCGGCCTTCTGTCTGTCTGTGAATGAAGCCCATTCCTGAGCTGTGAAAGGAGTCACGTCTCCGCAAGCTGCATCTACTGCAGAGCTTCCTCCCTGAACGAAAGCAGCCTCAAGTTCAGCTATAGGGCGAGCCTTCTGCTGCACATTGTCATACCAGCTGTCGAACATCTGAAGGAACGCCCACTGTGTCCACTTGTAATAACCGGGATCGCATGTACGCACCTCACGCGACCAGTCGTATGAGAATCCGATCCTGTCCATCTGCTCGCGATAGCGGGCGATGTTCTTCTCGGTAGTCACTGCAGGGTGCTGTCCTGTCTGGATTGCGTACTGCTCGGCCGGAAGGCCGAATGCGTCATATCCCATCGGGTGGAGCACATTGAATCCGCACAGACGCTTGTAGCGGCTGTAGATGTCGCTCGCGATGTATCCGAGCGGGTGTCCTACATGAAGACCGGCTCCCGAAGGATACGGGAACATGTCGAGGACATAGTATTTTGGCTTGCTGCTGTCGATTTCTGCCTTGAATGTGTGGTTGGCGGCCCAATAGGCCTGCCATTTCCTTTCGATTTCCTTAAAATTGTAATCCATAGGTGTATGTTTTTTTATTTTCTCTTCTTTTCAAGCTTGAATTCCACCGGAAGCGTTATCGATGTACGTACTTTTTCACCGTTCTTGCGTCCCGGTTTCCATTTTGGAGATGCGCTGATGACCTTCACCGCTTCCGCATCAAGCTCTTCCGAAACGCTTTTGGCCACTCTGACATCCGTAACCTTTCCGTCCTTGTCGATTATGAACTGGACCATGACCTGTCCCTGTATGCCTTCCCTCAGTGCCGCTTCAGGATATTTCAGGTACTGATATACCCACTTGTCAAGGAATTGGGCGGGATCTGCGCTGTTAAGGAAGACTGGACGCTGGTCACATTGATAATATGGCACCGCACCGTCATAAGCGGATCCCTGAGCCTTTACTGATCTGAAAGCAGGCGCGACATTGAGGTTAGCCAGGGCGAAGACATAGTTGTATAGGTACTCCAGCTCGCGTTCCATCATCTCATAATCTATGATGGACTGTGTGTCCCTGTCTGTATTGTGTTCCGGATAACGTCCCGTCGTAAAGACGATGGAAGGTATCTCCTTTGCATAGAACGCACGGTGGTCGGAAGGGTATATCTCGTTGGATGTCAGTTCGGGACGGATCGGCTGAAGTTCCCCTGCAAGGGTATTTACTATAGCATTCATATCCATGTTGGATCCGCTGTATGCATAGAATCCGTTATATCCTGTACCCAGACAATCCAGATTTACCATCGCATCTATCTTCGCTGTTTCAGGGAAGGAACGGTTCAGGAAGTACCATGCTCCGGCAAAAGTCTCATTCGACGAGCCGAAGGCTGCAAAAAGTACGGAACGTCTGAACATTATGGAGTTTGTCTTGACCATTCTTGCAAGCTCGACCAGCATAGCCAGTCCTGAGGCGTTTCCGTTGGCTCCATAAAAGACACGTTCCACCGGTCTTCCGTCCACAGTCATTGTCATCGTACCGATATTGTCCAGTCTGGCTGCAACCACAATATAATCGTTGCGCAGCTCCTTGTCATATCCTTCTACAAAACCTATGACGTTCCGGGAAGTAAGCGTATCTCCCGTCTCCTTCCGGATTCCGAAGATATCACCACCGGAGGGGGTCAGAAGGTCAATTCCATATTCCTTGAACATCTGCTCGACATACTGTGCGGCTTCCTTTTCTCCCTCCGATCCGGCCTTGCGTCCTTCAAGATGTGCGGCTGAAAGCGTACGCACATGGGACTTGAAGGCGGCCACGGTCTCGCTGTCGTCGAGATCCTCATAGGCCGCTCCGCTGCGGAACTGGGCGGAAAGAAGCACAGGCATCAGCGCCAATGCAGATATAAGCAGTAATCTTTTCATCTTTTACTCGTTTACAAGAATCCATACATCCTTAGGGCAGAAACTTTCCTTCTTCACGCTGTTCAATGCGAGATATGCATCAGAAAGTCTGTTGACAGGACTTACTCCTACAGCAATCAGGCCACCTTTGCCGAAACTTATCAAAGCCGGCTTATAACCTGCTGTCTTGGCCACATTGAAAAGGGCTTCTGCGTTAGATCTTGTCCTGAACGAACCCAGGATTATATAATATCTTGATTCGAGCTTTGTCGCGAACAGACCTCCCATTGCGGCAGGATTAAGAATCGAACCACCTAGCTGACGGATGGAATCCAATGCGTTCAACGAGTCCTGTATCATCCTCTGCTCCACATTGCGCAGAGAGTCAAGACGGGCCTGAAGAGCAGCTTCTTCCGCACGGAGGAGCTCCACCCTCTTCAACTCGACATCTTCACTTGTAGGACGACCGGCAAGCTTACGCATGAAGTCGCAGCCTGTAAGGCAGAGCAGCGACACGACAGCCAGCAATATGCAACTCTTTTTCATAAGGATTCATTTTTGCGTATTCGTGCAAATTTAACGATTTAATGCTCTGAGACAAAATAATTCTTGATATATTTGTAGTCATAACATTGTGCACGCATTGTCAGTACATGATAATTACATATCGAAGGTCATTTTTGCCGCCATTTTCCTATTCGGAATCTGCGGCAGTTTCGTCCATGCACAGGAAATAAAGGTAAGGAAAAGACTTGACGAAGTGCCTCCCCTTTTCAGACAGGACACCCTGACATTATGTTTCATGGGAGACATGATGATGCATGCGAAACAACTTGAGACAGCCCACAGAGGAGGGCAGGAATATGATTTCCGGTCATATTTCAGGCTGATCGAAGACCGCATCAAGAGCGCGGATATCGCTGTCGCAAACATGGAATTCACTCTCGCAGGAGAGCCGTATTCCGGTTATCCTTGCTTCTCGGCCCCGGATTCATATGCATGTTATCTCGCAGACTGCGGATTCGATGTATTCCTGGCTGCCAACAACCATATATTGGACAAGGGCAGCGAGGGAGCGGCAAGAACTGCCGGAATCTACCGGGAACTTGAGAAAGAGAAAGGCATCAGGTTCACAGGACTCGCCATGGACGAAGAGGAAAGAGAAAGAAATCACCCTCTCATGATGCGTCGCAAAGGCATCACCCTGGCGATGGTCAACTTTACCTACGGCACCAATCTTGGGTACACTGCACATTGGCCAAAGACCAACTATATGGGAGACAGGGATGGATTGCTGCAGGTATTGAAAAAATCGGAAAATGCCGACATAGTCATCGTACTCCCCCATTGGGGCCCGGAATACAGCCTGACTCATTCTGCAAGCCAGGAAAAGACCGCAGAATGGCTGGCGGATAACGGCGCCGACATAATAATCGGAGCACA
Source organism: Bacteroidales bacterium (assembly GCA_017549505.1). Taxonomy (GTDB): domain Bacteria; phylum Bacteroidota; class Bacteroidia; order Bacteroidales; family UBA932; genus Cryptobacteroides. Next base: position 50,408 of record JAFYUS010000006.1, read on the forward strand.
CCCGCACGTGGTCCAGGACACCGCTTCGGTACAAGGAATACCGGTAATCTATTCGCTTGGGAACGCTGTTTCCAACATGAGCGCAACGAACACTCAGCTGGAACTGATGGTGACCTTGAAGATCGTACGCCATTGGAACGGAGACATAGATATGATGAGGCCGGAAATTACCTGGCTATGGTGTTCAAGGCCAGGAGGCTTCGGCAACGATTATACGGTCATTCCGGTCGAAGAATACATCGGCACCAGAGATGAATGGAAAGGAGGCTGGGAATACGACAAGATGGTGTCGACATACGAAAGAATAAGAAAACAATAGATATATAATGAGCAGACAATCAATCAGACTTGAAGCGATCGATCCGATAGAAATATACGGACCAGGAAACAAGAACCTTGAGGCCCTGTGCGGCTATTTTCCTGAACTTAAAGTAGTTGCAAGAGGAAATGAAATCATCCTGGACGGAAAGGAAAAGGATGTGGAGGATTTTACCGTCAAGCTTCACATGCTTATCGAAAGAAGGAAGCATAAGATGAACGTGACTCCGTATGATGTGGAGGACCTTTTCGACGGAGAATGCACTCCAGACAGGTTCAAGCTCTGCGGAGATTCGGTGATAGTACACGGAAATGACGGCAAGCCGATCAAGGCAAGAAACAGGACGCAGCAGGAGATGGTCAAGGCCTATTTTGACAATGACCTGATATTCGCAGTCGGCCCGGCCGGAACAGGAAAGACCTATATCGCCATCGCTCTTGCAGTAAGGGCGCTTAAGAACAGGGAAATCAAAAGAATCATCCTGACACGTCCTGCAGTCGAAGCAGGCGAAAGGCTGGGATTCCTTCCGGGAGACCTCAAGGATAAGCTGGATCCGTATCTCCAGCCTCTTTATGACGCTCTTGGGGACATGATTCCTGCCAAAAGGCTACAGGAGTTCATGGCAGAGGGAACCATCCAGATTGCGCCTCTTGCCTATATGAGAGGACGAACTCTCGACAGGGCATGCGTGATACTTGATGAGGCACAGAACACTAATCTCGGTCAGTTGAAGATGTTCCTGACGAGAATGGGATGCGATGCCAAGTTCATAGTGACAGGAGATGCCAGCCAGATAGACCTTCCGAACAAAAGGGATTCAGGCCTCCTGAAGGGCATAGAACTGACCAAGGGTATAAAAGGCATAAAGACCATAACCTTCCGTAACGAAGACATCGTACGACATCCGCTTGTCACCAAGATCGTGAAGGCATTTGAAAAAGGGGAAACGGCCGAATAGCCATTTCCCCTTTTTTCATTTATATGTTTAAGGCAATTACTGTACGTTAGCCTTTACATACTCGTTGTACTTCTTGTATCCTTCCATGTACTTGTCCTCAACTGATGAGAAACGGTAGTAGATGTTCTTGAGATACTCTGCAGCGTTGAGCTTCACCTGGATGTTCTGAGATACTTCGAAAGCCTTCTCGAACGGCTCGATAGCATCAAGAAGAACCTGCTCGTATTCCTTAACGAGTGCCTGATACTTTGCATCGTCAAGCTCATTCTGTGCCTTCTCTGAAAGCTCTACTGCCTTGTCATAAAGGAGAGCTCCCTGTCCGTGGTAACCGAAATCGTAGTTTGGATCTACAGTTGCGCACTCCTTGTAAGCTGCAAGAGCCTTGTCGAAGTCGCCGAGCTGCTTGTGGATGTTACCTTCTACATAATAGAGAGATACGTTGTTAGGCTCATTCTGCTTTGCCTGTCCGATGAGTTCGAAGAGTCTGTCTGTATTCTCACCGCTCTCAAGATAGTAGTTGATGAGGCCGATAAGGATGCTCTGGCTCTGAGGGAACTTCACGAAACCTGTCTCGAGGGTCTCAACGCCCTTCGCCTTGTCACCAAGGTTGAAGTATACGTCACCGAGCTTTGCATAGACCTCACCGTTCTCATAGTAGTAGTTGTTTGCAAGGCACTTCTCGAAAAGATTCTTTGCTGTCTCGAAGTCCTTTGATGCCCAATAGATATAACCTGCATTGTAAAGAGCAGTTGTATCTACAACAGAGTTAGGAGCTGTCTCGGAAGCAGCTGCTGCCTTAACGATGAGCTCACCTGCCTTCTTGTAATCGCCAAGAGAGTACTGGTTCATACCGTCATTGAAGTATCTCTGCTGGATAGCCTGGATACCTGCAACGATATCCTTGGTCTTAGACTGCTTCACGTCAACTTCGTAAGCCTTTGCATAAGCAGCAAGAGCACCTGCAAGAGGATCCTCGAATACAGGAACAGTCACCTCAACGATTCTGAGGACGTCTGTACCGTCGAAATAAAGGTTCTTGTTTGCGTAAACTTCCTTCTTGAAAGGCATTCCGTCTACAACAACTTCCTCTACAGCTACAGGCTTCTCATTACCCATCATCATCTGGAGCTGCACACGTGGACTGTTTACAAGCACGTTTCCTACAGGAGCATCATATGCGTCCATGTAAGATGTCGCGAGCTTGAGCCAGGTAGCAACCTTAGTGTTCTTCTTAGGATTCTGTGAAGCTTCTTCAGCTGCAAGAACAGCCTTCTTTGCAGCCTCTGGAGACTTAACCTGTGCATCAGCCACCTGAACTGCCAGGAGGACTGCCAATGCGATTAAAATTCTTTTCATAATGCTTTGGTATTAAGTTATTTATTCATTATTCTGTTCAGCGTTCTGAGCTTCTGCAGGCACTTCAGCCTGTTCTTCCTCCGACTTATTCACGACAGAAACGGCAGCGATAGCGTCGCCGTCCTTGATATTGATGAGACGGACACCCTGTGTCGCACGGCCGGCCACCTTGATGCCTGATACGGCCATCCTGATGGTAAGTCCCGAACGGTTGATGATCATGAGGTCATTGTCATCAGTAACGTTCTTGAGAGCAACCAGATCTCCTGTCTTTTCAGTGATGTTCAATGTCTTTACACCCTTGCCGCCACGGCTGGTCTTGCGATACTCGTCGAAGTCTGTGCGCTTTCCGTATCCATGTTCGCTGACTACGAGCACTGTGTGGGCAGATGCATCTTCCGCTGCCGGATCATATGCAATCATACCTACAACCTCATCATCTTCATCAATATTTATGCCACGTACACCTGAAGCGGTTCTACCAAGGGCTCTTGCATCAGACTCGTCGAAGCGGCAGCAGCGTCCCTTGCGTCCCGCAAGGAGGATTTCGCTGTTTCCGTTTGTCATGATAGCCTCGAGGAGTTCGTCTCCGTCACGTACCGTGATAGCGATCACACCGTTTGCACGAGGTCTTGAGTATGCCTCAAGAGAAGTCTTCTTGATGATACCCTTCTTTGTTCCGAGTACGATGTAGTTGTTGTTGATGTAGTCCTCATCCTTGAGGTTCTTCACATTCAGGTATGCCTTGATCTTGTCATCAGGCTCGATGTTGATGACATTCTGGATTGCGCGGCCCTTTGAGGCGCGTGAGCCTTCCGGAATCTCGTATACCTTGAGCCAGTAGCACTTTCCGTTCTGGGTAAAGAGGAGCATCGTGCTGTGCATGTTGGCTACATAGATGTGCTCTATGAAGTCCTCGTCACGGGTCGCACTGCCCTTCATTCCGACTCCGCCCCTGTTCTGGAGGCGATATTCTGTAAGCGAAGTACGCTTGATATATCCGAGATGTGATATTGTGATCACTACATCCTCGTCAGCGTAGAAGTCTTCAGGATTGAACTCATCCGACGACATCACGACCTCAGTTCTTCGTGCATCACCGTACTTCTCCTTCATCTCCATTGTCTCATCCTTGATGATCTGCATCTGCATGCTTTCATTTGCAAGGACATCCTCGCAGTAACGTACGAACTTCATCAGCTCGTCATACTCGTTCTGGAGCTTCTCCCTTTCGAGACCTGTAAGCTGACGCAGACGCATCTCGACGATTGCCGTAGCCTGGGCCTCGCTGAAACCGAACTGTGCGATGAGCTCGCTCTTCGCCTCCTCGACGCTCTTTGAAGCTCTGATGATGTTGATGATCTGATCGATCACGTCGAGAGCCTTGAGGAGTCCTTCGAGGATATGGGCTTTCTTGCGTGACTTCTCAAGATCGAATCTTGTCCTGCGGAGGATCACTTCGTGTCTGTGTCTCACGAAGTACTTTATGAGCTGCTTAAGGTTGAGCGTCCTCGGGCGTCCGCCTACAAGGGCGACGTTGTTCACAGAGAAGCTTGACTGAAGCGGAGAATACTTGTATAGCATGTTGAGCACCACATTGGCGTTCGCGTCCTTCTTCAGACGGATCACGATACGTACACCCTTCATTGTGGTCTCATCGTTGATGTAGGCGATTCCCTCGACCTTCTTGGTCTCCACGAGCTCGGCGATCTTCTCGATCATCTCACGCTTGTTGACCATGTACGGAATCTCAGTCACAACGATTGTCTCGCGTCCTGAATCACTTACCTCGATCTCGGTCTTCGACCTGATGACGATACGGCCACGGCCGGTCTCGAAGGCATCCTTGATGCCCTGACGGCCCTGGATTATACCTCCTGTAGGGAAATCCGGACCCTTGACGTAGTGCATCAGTTCCTCGACTGTGATTTCAGGATTGTCCACATAGGCGCAGATCGCGTCACAGCACTCGGTAAGGTTGTGTGGGGCCATATTTGTAGCCATACCTACCGCGATACCTGAAGAACCGTTCAGAAGCAGAAGCGGGAGCTTTGTAGGAAGAACGGTCGGCTCCTGAAGGGAGTCGTCAAAGTTGTTCTGAAAATCTACAGTATCCTTGTCGAGGTCTGCAAGCACCTCGTCAGAAAGCTTCGAAAGCTTTGCCTCCGTATAACGCATCGCAGCCACAGGGTCACCGTCCATTGAACCGAAGTTACCCTGTCCGAACACGAGCGGGTATCTGAGGCTCCAGTCCTGAGCCATACGGGCCATCGCATCGTATACGCTTGAGTCACCATGCGGGTGGTATTTACCGAGTACTTCTCCGACGATACGGGCAGACTTCTTTGTCTGGCTTGTCCACGTCAGACCGAGTCCTTCCATTCCGTAAAGCACTCTTCTGTGGACCGGCTTGAAACCATCTCTCACATCAGGAAGAGCACGGGACACGATGACAGACATAGAGTAGTCGATATACGCACTCCTCATCTGCTGGTCAATGTTCACCTGCTCTATCCTACCTGTCTTTATCTCATTTTCCATATGATGTTTCTTATCTTTTTATACTTTTGAGCATATCTTCGCAAAGATACGATTTTTTTAGTAATTTTGTGCATCAAAGGCAAATTTATTATGGAAATCAGCATATCTGACGAACTGAATTCGATCATCAACTATTCCCGCGAAGAAGCGATGAGGACAGGCAGTTACGGAATAGCTCCCGACCACCTTTTTCTCGGCATTCTGCGCCATAGGGAAAACTCCGCCACAGACGCCCTGATAGGCACAGGAGCGGACGTCGAGGAGCTGAAACAGTTCATCGACAGCAGGATATTCACGAACGAGCACATACCATATTCCGACATAGACAAGGTCACCTTCTCAAGAGGCACGCAGAACGTCCTGAGCTTCACCATACTTGAAGCGACCAAGCTCAGAAGCAGGCAGGCTGCTCCGCAGCACCTGCTGCTTGCACTGATGAGAGCCAACGGCTCGTATGGATGTTCGTACCTCAACGACATGGGCATAGACTACGGCATGCTGTTCAGATACATGGACAGAAATTCAATGCTCGAACGCGGACCGGAAAATGACGGAAAGGAAGAGGAGTCCGGCGAAGAAGACGCGCCTCAGATAAGGATACGTCAGGTATCCGAAGAGGAGGAGAAGAAGACATCCCCGCTCGAAGAGTTCGGCTACGACATAACACAGGCCGCCCGTGAAGGAAGGCTGGATCCTCTCGTGGGAAGAGAGGACGAGATACAGCGCGTCATCCAGATTCTCGGACGCAGAAGGAAGAACAATCCGATGCTCGTCGGTGATCCCGGAGTCGGCAAATCTGCCATCGTGGAAGGAATCGCCATCAAGATCGTCAACGGAGACATCCCGCCTGTGCTGGAAGGCAAAAGACTCATATCGCTGGATCTCGGCTCCATAGTCGCAGGTACCAAATATCGCGGAGATTTCGAGAAGAGACTCAAGAACATAATCAACGAAGTATCTTCGAATCCGGACGTGATCCTGTTCATCGACGAGTTCCACACGATCGTCGGAGCCGGCGGCGCATCCGGAAGCCTCGATGCGGCCAACATGCTCAAGCCGGCCCTGGCCCGCGGAGACATCCAGTGCATCGGAGCGACCACATTGGACGAATTCAAGAAAAGCGTGGAAAAGGACGGAGCATTGTCGAGAAGATTCCAGAAGATAGTTGTCGAGCATACAGACATACCGCATTCAATATCAATCCTTTCGCGTCTGAAGACCAATTACGAGAAGCATCATAACGTCATCTACACCGACGAGGCAATAGAGGCATGCGTGAGGATGTCGGAAAGATACATTACCGACAGATGTCTGCCGGACAAGGCGATAGATGCGATGGACGAAGCCGGATCGAAGGTACGTCTCAAGAATCCGAAGAAGACAGGATATGTCACAGCCGAAGATGTCGCCGAGGTGATATCGAAGATGACAGGCATTCCGTCTGGAAGGGTCGCAGAGAATGAGGGAAGCAGGCTGATGAAGATGCGAGACACCCTGAAAAAAAGGATAATCGGACAGGACGAAGCCATCGACAAGGTGGTCAGGGCGATCCAGAGGAACAGGGCGGGAATCAAGGATCCGGGAAAGCCGATAGGCACTTTCCTGTTCTTTGGTCCTACCGGAGTCGGAAAGACTCAACTTGCAAAGTCCCTCGCCGAGTATCTGTTTGATTCAGAAGACAATATGATCAGGCTCGACATGAGCGAATACATGGAGAAGTTCAATGTATCCAGACTCATCGGAGCGCCTCCGGGATATGTCGGATTCGAAGAAGGAGGACAGCTCAGCGAGCGCGTAAGAAGAAAGCCCTACTGCGTCGTGTTGCTGGACGAGATAGAGAAGGCACATCCGGACGTCTTCAACATTCTTCTCCAGGTAATGGATGAGGGAAGACTTACCGACAGTACAGGCAGGACCATCAGTTTCCGCAACACCATCGTCATCATGACTTCCAACGTCGGAAGCCGCGAACTGGAAGAGTACGGAAGCGGAGTCGGATTCAGCACTTCCAGCAGGAATGTCGAGGGCAACAGGAAATCAGTCGTGGAGAAGGCTGTACGAAAGGCTTTCCCACCTGAATTCATAAACAGGGTAGACGAGCAGGTGTTCTTCCACCATCTCGAAAAGGAGGATCTGGAAAAGATCATTGACATCGAGCTCAAGGGTCTGAAGGCCAGGGTAAAGGAAGCCGGATTCGAACTGAGCATCACCGCTGCAGCCAAGAGATTCGTAGCTGAGGCAGGATATGATCCAAGCTATGGGGCAAGACCTTTGAAGAGGGCCATACAGAGGTATATTGAAGACCCGGTATCGGAACAGATAATAACCGAAAGGATGTTCGGAGGAAAAAGAATCTCCGGCAAGCTCAAGGTCGGTTTAAGCAAGACTGATCCCGGTAAACTCGAGGTCCATTTCACCGATCATGTCGACAAGGGTTCTGTATGATTCTTCTGATGAGATCATCGAGCTGATGTAAGCGAGAGTGTTTTCTGTATTCATAATGCTCTTTCTTTAAGTTTGTAATGCAAAAGTAGCGCAACCATGTGCCATTATACGGCACAATATGAAATTTATGATAAAACTTGCAATATTTGACCTTGACGGTACGCTGATCGATACGCTGGAAGACATAGCCGGCGCATGTAACCATGCGCTTGAGGCAGGAGGTTTCCCGAGCAGACGCCTGGACGAATACAACATGCTCGTGGGCAGAGGCGTCTTCAACCTCTGCAGGAATGCACTCCCGGAAGGATGCAGGGACGAAAAGACCGTGAAAGCGACATACGAGCGCTTCCGCGCATATTACGACGAACATATCTGCGACAGGTCAAGGCCATATCCCGGCATATATGACATGCTTGACAGGCTTACAGAAAAAGGCATATCACTTGCTGTAGCTTCAAACAAATACCAGGCAGGCACTGAATTCCTGATCGGCAGGCTGTTCGGAAAGTACAGTTTCGTAAACGTATTGGGACAGAGAGAAGGGAAACCCATCAAGCCTGATCCGGAAATAGTAAACGAGGTCATGGCTGCAATCGGCGACATAACTGCTGACGAAGTGGTCTACTGCGGGGATTCCGACGTGGACATGCAGACAGGCATCAACGCAGGCGTCCGGACCATAGGTGTCACCTGGGGTTTCAGGACCCGTGAGGAACTGGCAGCGTATGAGCCTTGGCTGATAGCCGACACAGCAGATGAAGTCTGCAACGCCATAATGAACAACTAACATCAATTCCATATGGAAAGTAGCGAAAGATACTCTGACAAACTTGCCAAATACATCATTGCTGCAGCAGGAGCTGCTGCGGTACTTGGCATCTGCTGGTATTTCCGCAGCGTGCTGGCCTATATCCTCATCGCTGTGGTTGTTTCCTTGATAGCAAAACCGCTGATGGGAGTGTTCCAGAAGATCAGCATAAAAGGCACAAAAGCTCCGGACTGGCTTCTGGCAGCATTCTCCATCATCATCGTATTGTGCCTGCTGATATCTCTTCTGACCTCAGTGGTTCCCATAATAAGCGGCATAGTCAAGGATGTATCCATGGTCAACATCGAGAGCGCAGCACGCGGCATATCGGTACCTCTCGCTGAGTTCAACGCATTCCTGACCAGGACATTCCCGCAACTGGGAGAAGGATTCAGGATTGAAGTCACCATACTGAACGAACTGCAGAAGATGTTCAATGTAAGTGCATTCTCCTCAGTAATAGGTTCTGCCGCTTCATTTGTGACCAACATAGCCATCGGGCTCTTTTCGGTCGTGTTCATCGGCTTCTTCTTCATAAAGGACGACGGACTGTTCACTCAGATAGTATGTGCTCTGGTGCCTGACAAGCACGAAGCGACGACAGAGAGAGCGATCTCCGACATAGGCTATCTGCTGTCAAGATATTTCATCGGCGTAATTCTCGAAATGATCGGTGTAGCTCTCATCAACTTCCTTGGCCTGATGTTCATTGCAAGAATGGGATTCAACGCTTCGATAGGAATTGCGGTACTTACAGGCATACTGAATGTAATCCCATACGTCGGTCCGTTCATCGGCGTCGTTCTCGGAACATTGCTCAGCGTATTGCTCAAATATACAAGCGTGTCCCCTATCGGCCTCGATGTCAATTTCTGGATATTCGTCGCGATACTTATCGCGATACTTTACTTCACCCAGCTTGTGGACAATTTCGTATATCAGCCGCTCATCTATTCGACCAGTATCAAATCAAAGCCTCTGGAGATATTCATCGTCCTGCTTATAGTGGGACACATCGGAGGACCTCTGTCGCTGATAATAGCGATTCCATGCTATACAGTAGTAAGAGTCATTGCCTTCAGGTTCTTCGGTCATATAAAGGCAATCAAGAGGCTCATCCCGGACGAGAAACTTATTACAAACGAAAAGGACTAGAAAATGAAAAGGATATTTACAGCATTCATGCTCCTGCTTGCAGGCTTTGCCGCATCTGCGCAAAACAGCCTGCTCTCCCCTGACGGGACATATGTATATGAAAAAAGAGACACATGCGACCTGTTCATGGATGTTTACGACCCTGCCGACGGCAGCGAGGAAACATTCATGGGTCATAGGAAACCTACCATCATATTCATGTTCGGAGGTGGATTCATTTCCGGTCAGCGTGACAACCAAAGCTACAACCCATGGTTCAGGCAGTTTACAGAAAACGGATACCGTGTGATTTCCATTGACTACAGGCTTGGCCTCAAGGGAGCCTCAAAGATGGGAATAGCTCAGGTAAACCTGCTTGACAAGGCGATCCATATGGCCGTGGAGGACCTTTTCAGCGCCACCAACTTCATCCTTGAGAATGCCGAACAGCTTGGAGTGGAACGCGACAACATCGTCATCAGCGGTTCATCGGCCGGAGCCATCACCGTCATGCAGGCAGAATATGAAGTGGCTAACAGGACATCTTACGCATCAGTGCTTCCGCAGGATTTCAACTATGCGGGCGTGATGTCATTTGCAGGAGCTATCCTTTCGCGAAAAGGAAAGGTAAAATATGAGACAGCACCATGTCCGACCATGATGCTTCACGGTACAGCAGACAAGATTGTCCCATACAGACAGATCGCATTGTTCAACCTTGGATTCTACGGAGGAGGTAAACTTGTCGACAGGTTCAAGAAATTCGGATACGACTACAACATGTACCATTTCATCGACTACGGCCATGAAATCGCAGGATCGATGCATACGACCTTCGATCTCCAGCTTGACTTCCTTGAAAAGAACGTCATACAGGGCAAGAAAAGAATCATCGAGGCCTGGATTTCAGACCCCGATGTATGGAAAGGTTCGCAGCTTAAGTCCCTTAAAGACATCTACAATTAGAAACTGTTATTCTGCAAGCTTGTCGAGACAGAGCTCGATGAGCTTGCGCACCTGCGGCTTGTAGTCAGGATTTGATGCCTTGTGGTGGCGGTGGGCTATGATGCAGCATACTGTACCGGCATTGTGTCCGAGATGAGCGGCGATGCCTGCAATGGCAGAGCCTTCCATCTCGAAATTGGTGACCTTCAGGTCACCGAAGCGGAAGCTTTCGAATGTGTCGAGCATGTCCGGCATTGCCAGAGGCATGCGCAGGACACGTCCCTGTGGGCCATAGAAACCTGATGCCGCGATTGTCATACCTGGATAGGTACAGTCACGGAACTTCTCGCTCATCTTTTCACCTGCCTTCACGAAATATGGGTCAGGTAGATGGCAGTTCCAGCCCGTATGCTTCTTGAACGCTTCCTCGATGTCAAGAAGGGCTATCTTATCCCTGTCGGCATACCAGTTCATAAGACCGTCGCATCCTACAGAGATGTGAGAGAAGACAAAGCCTCCGAGAGGGATCTCCGGCTGGATAGCTCCCGACGTTCCGATACGGAGGATGTTGAGGGTACGGTGCTCAGTCTTCACTTCGCGGGTCTCGAAATCGATATTTGCGAGAGCATCAAGCTCATTCATGACGATATCTATGTTGTCTGTTCCGATACCGGTAGAAAGAGCTGTCATCCGGACGCCTTTATATTTTCCTGTAACTGAGACGAATTCTCTTGAAGCATGGCGGAATTCCTTCTCATCGAAGTATTCAGCAATCATATCAACGCGGCCAGGGTCACCGACAAGGATCACGTTGTCGGCAAGCTCTTCAGGACTGAGGTGGAGGTGGAATACCGATCCGTCACCATTGATTATAAGTTCTGATTCTGCTATTCTCATGATATAAGTTTTTAAAATCCTTCAAATATAGTTTTTTCCTGTGAAAATACCTACTTTTGTGCCATAAGAGAAACAGGAATTCATTATGTGGCAAAGAATACAGACTCTATATCTAGGAATAGCGACAGCACTTATATTTTCGATGTTCTTCTGCATTTTCGCAACCATCATCGGTCCTGACGGAGCAGAGATAACTATAGCATACAGGGAAAAGATGCCATATCTGGTGCTGCTCATAATGCTGATAACCGCCCATATCGCAGCTACCGCGAGTTACAGGACATTCTTCCTGCAGGCACGCGTAAGCATCATCGCAGGTCTTCTCGCTTTCGGATTCCAGACATGGATCGGCATAGACATACTCCGCAACATGGACGACATGTCATTCTCATTCACAGCGCTTTTCCCTCTTGCAGCAGGAGCACTTGACTTCATGGCAGCAAAACGCTCCATGGTCGACGAGATGACTGTAATGGCAGTCAAAAGCGCAAAGAAGGCACGCAAAAGAAAATAGCCGGACGAATCCGGCTATACGACTGCGAAAGATAAAGAGCCTTTACAGCATAATCTGTCTTCGACGCGAAGCTCCGCTTCGCAGAAGAATATGTTCGCACGTTTTCCCTTTAATCTGGCTGTGATTTCACATAGATCGCCCGGTCTTACAGGATTCTTGAAACGTACATTATCTATTCCGCTGTAAAGAGTCGTCTTACCGACAATCTCATCCTTTACCAGCATCGCACAGCTTTGGGCCATGATTTCGCATTGGATCACTCCAGGCACAAGCGGGTTTCCGGGGAAATGGCCTCTGCAGAAGAACTCATCCTCACGTATGAGATACTTCGCGTGCGCAACACCCTCTGAATCTATGTTTATTTCGTCCACAAGGAGCATAGGTTCCCTATGGGGCAGAAAATTTTTCAATTCTTCTCTGTCCATCATTTCAAAAGTTTAAGTTATTTAGGAATCAGCCGTTGAATTTTCTGAATGCAATACATCCGTTATGTCCTCCGAATCCAAGGGAATCAGATATTCCGATTGTCAACGGAACTTCCACCGGAACGTCAGGAGTATAATTCAGATCACATTCAGGATCGGTTTCATCAAGGTTGATTGTCGGAGGTACAACTCCATTCTTAAGAGCCAGCACAGTCGCTACCGCTTCTGTGGCACCTGCTGCTCCAAGAAGATGGCCGACCGAACCCTTTATCGAACTCACATGGGCTTTATGGGCATCATCACCCAAAGCCAGCTTGAAAGCTACGGTCTCTGCAACATCGTTGAGAGCAGTACCGGTTCCGTGGGCATTTATATAGAGAACATCATCCGACGTATATCCAGCCTCATCCAGGGCGAGTCTTAAGGCTGCAGCCTGAGTCGTGCCATCAGGACGTGGGGCAGTAACATGGTGGGCATCACACGTATTTCCATAGCCGCATATTTCGGCTATTATCTGTGCTCCACGTGCTACGGCATGTTCATATTCTTCAAGTACAAGCATCGCCGCACCCTCACCCATCACAAAGCCTCCCCTGTTCTTATTGAAAGGCAATGATGCATATTTAGGATCCTCCGCTCTGGACAAAGCCTTGGCATTTGCAAAACCCGCCACTGCCAAAGGGATGATAGCCGCCTCTGTTCCGCCAGCTATTATCGCATCTGCATAACCATGCTTTATGGCACGATAGGCTTCACCTATGGCATGAGTCGAGGTCGCACAGGCTGTAACCACCGGCAGGCATGGACCGCATGCATTATTACGGATGGCAATATTTCCTGCTGCAATGTTTGATATCATTGTCGGTATCAGGAGAGGAGAGACCCATTTCGGTCCCTCTGTAAAAATCTTTTCCGTTTCACGTATCTGAGTGGCGAATCCGCCGATGCCGGAGCCCACATAAACGCCATAACGGGACGGATCGATATTGCCTCCCACGGAAGAGTCCAATCCGGACTCCTTCACCGCCTGCCATGCGGCAGAAACGGCAAACAGAGTAAAGCGGTCCTGCTTTCGTGCATAAGCCGGCTCGATTTCATAATCTGCCGGATTGAAATCCTTCACCTCACCAGCTATCTTTACCGGCAGGTTATCTGTAGGGATAGAAGTTATGAAATCAATGCCACATGCACCTTCCAGAAGATTCTTCCAGAAAGTCGCGACATCATTTCCTACAGGAGTAATGACTCCCGTTCCTGTAACAACTACTCTTTTATTCATATCAGGTCTATGTTAAAGTACTACACTATTCAAATCTAAGAGACACTGCCTTGAGCACTTTTTCGGCTCCGGACATAAGGTCTTCCACAATATCTTTTGCGGGCTCGATGCGCCTTACCATACCTGCACATTCGCCTGCCATATAACTTCCGTTGGGATCTCCTTCCTGCACTGCCCTACGAAGAGAGCCGCTTCCAAAGGCCATTACCTCTTCCGAAGAAACCGAGGCATCGGATTCCATCCTGGCGAAAGTCTTCGAAAATGGAGTCTTGAGGGAACGCACCGGATGTCCGAGAGTCTTGCCTGTGACTATAGTCGATATATCCGTCGCCTTCAATATCTTCTCCTTATATTCCGGGTGCACATTGCACTCTGTTGCTGAAAGGAAACGTGTTCCTACCTGTATGGCATCTGCACCAAGCATGAACGCTGCCGCCGCACCTCGTCCGTCACATATTCCACCTGCAGCAATCACAGGAATATCTACAGCATCAACAACTTGCGGAACAAGAGGCATCGTATGCAGTTCTCCAACATGACCGCCGGACTCCGCCCCTTCTGCAACTACCGCATCTGCACCTGCCGCCTGCATCTTGAGGGCCAACGCAACTGAAGCTATAACAGGTATCACCTTGATTCCGGCTTCCTTCCACATAGGCATATACTGTGAAGGCGAGCCTGCGCCTGTCGTTACAATCTTCACGCCTTCTTCAACCACCATCTGAGCGATCTCACCGGCATTTGGCGCCTGAAGCATTATATTCACACCGAAAGGCTTATCTGTCAATTCCTTACATTTACGTATCTCAGCACGTACAGCATCAGTCCCTGCATTTATCGAAGATATCAGTCCCAGTCCTCCAGCATTGGATACCGCAGCTGCCAGAGAAGCATCGGCAACCCATGCCATTCCTCCCTGAAACACCGGATACTGAATACCCAACATATCACAAATTCTGCTTCTTATCATAGTCTTCCTCCTTGTGAACTTGCAAATTTAAGCATTTTTTAATTTAGTATCACGTTTTACCATTTAAAAAGAACAGCACCCGAAACAAACCCGGCGCCGAAGGCGCTCATCACTATAAGATCTCCTTCGTTGAAACGTCCTGCCCGACTGCATTCATCCAGAAGTATCGGACAGCTCGAACTGGACGAGTTTCCATGGTCAGTTATATTGACGGGAAACTTCTCATCCGGCTGATGAAGATAATTCCTTATAGCTGTTATGATGCGGGTATTTGCCTGATGCACCAGATAATGATCGACCTGATCAGGGTCGACACTGACCTCTGCAAGCGTTCTGGAGATATCTCCGGAAGCTGCTTTTACCGCAAACTTGAAGACATCCTGTCCTTTCATCTGAAGAGGTACATCACATTCCTCTTTTGTTATATAAGGAGTAGGATGGAGAAGCCTGTATTGCCACAGCTTGTCTGTCGCGCTGGATGCAGACAACTTTATGCTCCGGATATTCTCTCCCGGACCAAGCACGGCGGCACCGGCTCCATCACCGAAGAGGACACAGGTGCTCCTGTCATTCCAATCAGTCATACGGGTCGGTTCCTCTGCGCAGACAATAAGGACCTTATTTACACGTCCTGCCTTATAGAAAGACTCCGCAATTTCGAGGGCATGGATGAAACCTGCGCATGCGCAGTTGATATCCATGCATGGACAAGCAGCGCCTATACCTCCCTGGATAATGCAGCTCAGCTGAGGAGTCACATATTCATTGACTACATTTGAACATATTATGAAGTCCAGGTCTGCAGCACTGATGGAGGCATCGTCGAGCGCCTTCAGAGCGGCCTTGATGGCAAGATCCTCAAGTTTCTCGTCAGAGATGACATGACGGCTCTTGACTCCTGTCCTTGTTGTGATCCATTCATCACTCGTGTCCAGAAACTCCGAGAGCATCCCGTTGGTCACGATTTTCTTTGGAAGGGCACTTCCAGTTCCGATAATATTCATCTTTTAAAGATTTTAATCAACACCGCAAAATTATCGTGTCGAAAAATATCATGAAAACATATGTGGCAAGGGGGCTCAGAATTTGGCGAAAAGGCCTGCGCGCCCTGCCGCCTGTGGTATTATTTTGCTATTTGGGGCAATTTTATCTACATTTGCGGTTACTAAAACCGAAAACTGAAGATGATTCTTGATAAAAAACTCCCCAGATACCTGTTGGGGAAATACCAGTTGATTGGAACAGTGACCTTTTCCGTGCTGTTCGCCGTAGTCTTCCTGAACCTGTATATTCCGTTCTCCGAGACGGCATGGTTCGAGCTTGGAAATTCCACCATGTTCTTTCATACCATAGTCTTCATCGCTGTTTCCATACTGATACTGATATGCAGCAGAATGCTGATGTACCGTACCAAGGACTGGTATGAGATGTCATATGTCGGATACATCGTATGGTGCATTCTGGAAATCTGTTCGATAGCAGGATTCTACACCTGGTTCACCACAGACATTACAATCCCGGAGACAGGAAGCGAGTGGTTCGTGTTCGTCAAGGCCATCCGAAACTGTTCGATTGCCCTCGGCATGCCGTATCTGATATCGGGAATGTACTTTGCAATCATCGACAAGAACAATACGATCAGACTCATGAATTATGAGAATGTGGTTACTGACGAGCCTGCCAGACCTGAAAACCAGACTCATAAGATAACATTGTTCGACAACAGTGGCGCTCTGAAGCTGTCATTGAATCCGGAAAACCTTTATTACATCGAATCAGACGACAACTACATAAAGGTATGGTATACGGACAGCAAAGGTGAGTTGAGACAGTATATCCTGAGATGCCGTCTTAAAACAGTAGAAGAGAGCTTCAGGGGAAGCTCTCTCGTACGATGTCATAGAAAATATATTGTCAATCTGGACAAGGTCAGCATGCTCCGAAAGGAAAGCGAAGGATATGTACTTGACCTTGACAATGAAGTGATTCCGCCGATTACCGTCACAAAGACTTATACCGATTCGATATTAAGTCATTTCACTGAACAGTCACCGCTTCTGGAACCTATGGAGGACTAGTCTTCCTCTACCGGAATTGATTCTATACGCTCGAATTCCTGAATGTAAGTCTGGTCATCCTTTGCCACCCAGACCATCCTGGTTGCTGTAAGGCTCTTCACGATGTAACGATGAGCCCAATCGCCGCTGTCATGGTCATATGTTCCGCGGATTATTGCGCCAAGTTCGACATCAGTATCGATGAAATATGAACCTGTCGCTACGTGAGGGATGTTTGAGAAACTGTCCAGGTTCTGATATATGGTGTATGTCTTTCCGTTTCTGACAATATCCATATAGACATATGTACCTTCTGCAAGAGCAGACTCATTCCACTTTACAAGCTCCCACTTGCCAGAAATGTTGTTGGCATTGACTTCCAGCTGTGGCTCTGCAGGCTCGGTCTGATCATTCCTGTCACATGAAGATGCAAGCAGCATGACTGCAGCAGATGCCATTGTCATCATTGTTTTTGCTATATTCATAATTCCTTAAATATTATTCTATTCTTATCTTTATAGTTGACTTTCCCGGAGGGACTCCAAGTCCTTTGAGGATAAGCGGTATTTCAGTTCTCGTTTCTTCCTTTTCAGGCTGATATCTGACAATGATTTCACCTTCACCGCCCGGGGCTGTCACCTCAGGAGAGGTTTCGAATGTCAGATACTCCGGCAGAAACATGGTTTCGCATTCCAGCGTCAACGGCTTGTCATCAGAGTTGAGGAATTTAAGCGTCTCAACACCCTTCTGTCCTTTACGGAAGACGACTTCTGACGAACGCAGCCTTATCAGGCCCATCTGTATCTTATACAGATCACTCTTGTCCGTCCTGCTCTCCACCTGCGTAGCCAATCTGAGTATGGCAGCAGGCGATGTACCTGAACATGTGTAGATGAATATCTTGTACTCAGAGCGTCCCAAGCGGTCCTTCGGGTCATGCCTTACCGTCAGGTAAGTCTTTTCTCCAGGGCTCAATCTGTTCTGACCTGGGGTAGCTGTGACACATGAGCATGTCGTATTGACTCTCAATAGTTCCACCTCACTTTCGGAAACATTCTCAACCAGAAACCTGTATATCCCCGGCTGGTCATCTTCCTTTATCGGATCTGCCTTGATGTATCGGGTATCGAAGGACAAAGCCGCGGAATCCGCTGACAATCCGGGCGAAGCCACCTGCTCAAGCTTTTCTCTTGACAAAACCTTTATCTGTGCCGGTGCTGTCTGTAACGACAGCATCAGCACACAGAATAAAGATATGATTGTCCTGAGGCGCATCTTTTAGAGCCAGCCGTTTGAGGCAGCTGATTTTCTTACTGTAATGGTAAATGGGAAAGATTCGCCTGAGTCTGACTTGATTACAGCTGAAGTCTGTCCTTCCTTCTCGCCGAAGAACACCAGCTTGCTGCCTTCTACGGCATATGCCGCTACAGATGAATCTGAGATGGTCACTTCAAAATTCTTTCCGCCATTCTTGAAATACATTGCAGGAGCTATTGTCACCTGGCCGTCAAGAGCGATGAAAAGGTTAGGGAAAGTCATATCAACACCCACACCTGCGATTGCCTGAAGGAAAGCATGAGCATCTACCTGACCGCTTCCCATCTTGCCTCTGTAATCCTTGAGATTCATGCTTGAAAGATGGATCTCAGAGAGGTCGGTGACGAACTTGTAGAACTGCTTTGGAGTGTCAAGATTCCAATACTGCTCGACAGGGCGTGCTGTAGAATGGAGAAGTTCCTTCACTTCCTCTGCCTTCACATGCTTGTGGAGATTTGCAGCATAAGAAAGTCCGAGAGCTACAACGCCTGAAACATGAGGGCACGCCATCGATGTTCCCTCCATGTATCCGTATCCGGCAAGCGGGCTGGCTGTTCCGGTAACATTGTACGGAAGTGTTGAAAGCACACAGCCTATCGAACCCTTGTTGAGACCTTCACCATACTCGAAGTAGTAGTCCTGGTCACCGCCTGGCGCACAGATGGTAGTACCCGGGCCATAATTGGTATAGACTGCCGGTGTATAGTCAGGAGCTGTAGCAGCTACTGAAACATAATCAGGATAAGCTGCAGGATAGCTGGCTGCAGGAGCATATTCATTTCCACCTGCAAAGACTATGATACCGCCATCGACCACGCCGTCAGGGGATCCTGCATTATGGACAAAATAGTCAAGAGCCTTGTACTCAAGCATGTTCGAGTTCTTCCACTGGTCGTCACTTGAGAACTGCGGCTGCCAGTCGTATGGGTTTGCGGCTCCTGAGATGTAACCCCAGCTGCACTGGAGGATTACGGCACCGTTGTCTGCCGCATACTTGATTGCACGTACCTCATCAAGAACGGTTCCGGCAAGGGCACCTGAGAAGATCTGGCATGACATGATCTTCACACCGGGATTTTCAGCAGTACCGCCGGCAATCGAAGATATTCCGATGCCGTTGTTGTTGGCAGCGGCAATCACACCGGCAACATGGGTACCATGGCCTGTGTCATATCTGCCGTTTGTGGAAATGATTCCTGACTGTGCTGCGAAGTTATATCCGTATACGTCACCGGCATATCCGTTGCCGTCGTTATCCTCGGATGAACGCCAGATTTCCTTCTCATTCACCCACATGTTCGCCTTGAGGTCAGGATGCGAGAAGTCTACTCCCTCGTCAAGAACTGCAACGATGATGGACGGGTTACCTGTACAAAGCTCCCATGCCTTCTCTACGTTCACATCTGCACCGGCAACGAACTTTGTATTGCCAAGGTCACCGTTATTCACCATGTGCCACTGAAGCGGAAGGTGAGGGTCATTGTACTTTGCAGCCTTTGCAGATGCTGCCATCTGCTCGATCGCATCGGCACTGAGTGGAACTGCCTTATTCTGGTTCGCCCTCTTGAGGGTACGGTTGAATTCGACACGGCTTACTTCTCCAAGTCTTGCGAGATCTGCAGCAACCTTCTCTACAGGGTACTTGTCAGAGAAACGTACGACATACCAAAGGTGGAGGCCTTCTTCACGCATCTTCTCTTCAGAACGCATATCAACTGGGAAAACCCTCTCGATCTGATATCCTTCAACAAGGTCAAGGATCTCATCCACAGTCAGGACGCCTGACCTGCTTGCCGCAGATTCTCCTGACTTCGTGATCAAGCCGGCCTGGTCCAGGATTTCGCTTACCCCTTCATCGAAACGGACAAGGAGTTCGCCGGCAACAGCATCGTCACTGACAGGAGAAACCTTCTGCGGTTCCTTTACGGCTCCGGTCACAGGCTCCTCTACAGAACATGCTGTCAAAGACGCAGCGATAAGAGCTGTCGTAAAAATAAGTCTATATATATTCTTCATATCCATTACTCCTGGTAATTAATGTTTGCCGGATTATACTTCTTGTTCTTGTAATGCTCGTAATAATAATCCAGATTGGCAGGTTCATTATCAAAGCCAGATGAAATACCTGTAGTGGTCTTGCCCTCCTGCATGAATACCAGCGAAGACGGGTACCAGAGGTCAAGTTTCGGATGGTAAAGGAGCCAGTCCGGAAGGGTTCCATAAAGGCGGTTAAGGTTGATCGCGAAGAAATCCGTATCCGGAAGGATCTTCGGAAGTCCGATAAGTATAGAAGGCAGGGTGTCGCATGCATTGACTTCTTCTGCCGTCCACTTAGGGAATTCAGGATCATCCATGAAATCAGGAATCGTTCCCTCGAGGAAGTTAACTGAAAGTCTGAGGGTATCAAGATTATTCCATCTGAGCAGTCTCTTAGGGAAGGTCTTGTTACCGGCCTCGTCTACATCCATCTCCTCAAACAGTCCACCGAAGTTGGTCTTGTTGGTGTTGCTGAGGTCGTAGATGGTATGACGCTGACATGCATTAAGGATAAGAGCAGTCAGCTTAGGGAAGTTCTCAGGGGTAAGTATCTCAGGAACAGTCTGGAAGTTGTTGCTGCTGATATCAAGGTACTCGAGGTTCTTGAGCTTCTTGAATGATTCAGGCAGGTCAACGAGTCCGTATGCACCGATAGTAAGCTTACGAAGGTTAACAAGTTCGCAGATATGCTCACCAGGTTCAAGGTTCAGAAGGAATGTATTGGTGTTACCGAAGAAGGAAAGTTCCTCGGCAGCGGTAAGATACTTGACCTGGAATGGAAGGCTTTCCTTTGTTCCGAAGATGGTGAACTCAGCCTTCTTCACGCGTCCCTTGTTTTCACCGGACTGCCATACTTCAACACCTTCCCAGAACTCCATTCTCTCGGTTGTCTCGTATTGAGTCCAGCATCCAAGGGCCTGATTGATAGCAATAAGTGCAAGTGAGTCTCCCTTTACACCTATCTCGATAGCCTCGGCAGCCGCCTGAACGATCTTAAGGTCATGCTTGAGAGCCGGTACAACACCCTGAGTCTTAGGATTGAAAGCGATAAGAGCCTCTCGTCCTTCCTGATTGAAGTTTGTGTTCCACTTGAATTTCACTGTAACTTCACGTGGTCTTACACCTCTGTCAAAATTGAATGCAGGAACTTCATACTCTATCCATTCCGATGCACCTTCAGGAAGAACGACATCAAAAGGAACGTTGGTCTTTACCTTTACATTGAACTTTCTGTCAGCCAGAGCAGCATAACTTGCGAGATTGACTGTAGGCTCGGCAAGCGTGATCTGATAGTCAAAGCCATCCTGCTTTACCTGGAATTCCTTTCTTTCCTTGGTAACCTGATTCTCTATATGCACGAGAGCATCGCGAGAAGTCACTGCGAGGGCAGAGTCCACAATGATCCTGCACTCGGCAGAGCCGACTCCGTTTGCAGGAGATACCGTAATCCATGGAACCTGAGCTGATGCCACCCATCTGTCATCCGAGCTGATATTGATCGACTTTACGCCACCTTCAGGTGCGAATTCGATCACATCTGTATCAACTTCAAAGTCCACAGGCTGCTCATTAACACAGGCGAGAGCTGAAACCAATGCAGCTGCCGACAAAGCGATTCTGTATATTGTCTTTTTCATATTCTTCATCCTCCATTAATAAAGCATTGCCTCACATCCTCTGATATCCTGTGTCTTGTCGTAAAGCAGGAAGTATACACCGTTCATCCACTGATAGCAGATCTCCGAAGCATCGAATACGATATTAGGGTTGTCACTGATATCAAGATAGTAGATGAGGTATGAAATGGTATCGTCGATCTTGCCGAGGTCGTTTGAACCAAGGTAGAGGGCACGGAGACCTGTGTGGTTATATACTCCGGTCGGCCACTCCTTGAGGCAACGCTGACCGTTCTCATCTCTCTGGCCTCTGATAGCCATCATGGTAAGTGATGCGCAGTCGAAAGGCTCGAACGGGAACTGCGAGAAACGGTTGTATGAAAGGTCGATACCGTAGAAGTACGGCATGTGCGCCGCATGGAATTCGTACGGAAGGTCATCAAGGTGGTTGTATGAAAGATCCAATGACATGAGATACTTCACGTTCTCACCTGTAAAAGATCCCTCAGGAATCTCACTGATGCCGCAGCCGCGAAGGATGATATAGTCAACCTTTGACTTGGTATCTGCAAGACACTTAGGATACTTGCCCATCTTAGGATTGTTGGCAAGAGAAAGGGTCTGCACATAGATTCCCTGGTATGTGCCGTCCTCTGCACCTTCGAAACCGTCGATGTCGTTGTATGAGAAGTCGATGGATGCGATTCCATAGACTGCATTGGCATCAAAGATATTCGGAACTTTCTTGAGCTTGTTGTATGAACATGAGAAAGTCTCCACATCTTCGATTCGGAAGAAAAGCTTCTTGCCGTTCTCGCTGACATAGTGCGGGAACTCGGTGATCTGGTTGTTGTCGAGATACAGCTGTACGAAAGAGATGTCAGGGTATGCAGACTCGATCTTCGCAATCTTGTTGCTGGCAACGCTCAGGAGGCCAAGCTTCTTCATTTCGTTGATTTCCTTAGGAAGGAGAGTAAGGCTACACTCGTTCATATAAAGGATCTGTACAGACTGACCCGCAGGGCCTGAAGCCAGGGCGCGAAGTCCTTCATCGACATCTGTCCACTGAGGGTTTGCCGAAAGGTTGACTGAAGTAAGCGACGGCATCTGGGTGATCACCATCGGGAACTTGGTCATCTTGCGGCAGTTATAGATCTCGAAATCAGTAACTGCAGTGAGTTCCGCCATTGAAGCAGGAAGTTCCTCAACGTCACCGTTGGCGATAAAGAAAGTCTCCATCTTCTTGAGCTTGCCGATTGCCTCAGGGATACTCTTGAGACCGTTTGTGGCAACGCCCGGAAGGATATCTTCCATAGGTTTGATCTTCATGTCACCTGTGCGCCTGTCAATGATCTGATCCTCTGTCATGGTCTCATAAAGAGCGATTTCAGGGATAGAGATTCCATGCTCCATGAGTCCGCGGGCGATCGGCTCGGAGAACTGAGTCAGAGTATGGGTACGGCGAAGATACTCCTTATGTCTTTCCATTCTGTTGGCGTTGCTCATACCGAACTCCACGGTAGGGTCATTGTCAAGCTTGTTCATCTCGTTATGGTTACCAAGATACAGCTCTACGATTTCTGTCAGCTGACCGATTGCATCAGGAAGATGACCGTTCACATTGAATCCTGAGAGCGAAAGGAGGGCAACTCGGCCGTTGTCATGGAGCTTCACACCAGGCTGAGCACCCCAAAGGTCCACATCCTTGTTGAAATCCCAGTTCGAACCGGTCGGCCACTCATCACCTCTGTAGTACCAGTTCTCTCCGTCGAGAGCCTCCCAGATGGCCTTGAGGGCATAGTAGTCCTTGATATACTCGTCCGACTCTTTCAGAGTGACAGGGACATCAGCTTCCGCAACCTTGTTGTCAAACACTTCAAACTCCTGTGATGAAGCCTTGTCATTCGCTTCAAGGAGGTTCTTCTCGTTGTTGTAGAGAGTGTATGAAGTCACGACATACTTACCTGCCTGGATTGAAACAAGGGAGTCGCAAAGGCTTGAAGATGTCTGATATCCGTCTTCAACATCGTCATCTTCATTGAAATGTACGGAGAACTTGACAGGAAGCATCTTGAAAGAATGCGGAACACCGGTCGAAGTCTCCTTTACAGAAAGGTCCGCATATCTGATCTCGTCGAAGGTATATTCCTTTGTATCAGCCTTTACGGCAGGCTGGAAATCCTTCACAAGGTGGAACTTCACTTTTCCTCTTGGAGCTACATCTGCAACAAGGTCATGGGTCTGGAGACCGCCGACCGTAACTTCAAACTCTCCGGAAGAATTACCATAGTAGAGTTCTTCATCAAGCTTGTCATACAGAGTGAATGAAGTGACTTCATACTTTCCTGCAAGGAGCTGGAGCTTCTCGCTCCTGAGTCCATACTCTGCAGCCTGCTCATCAGCAGCTGAAAGCACGAGAGTCTGAGTCATCTCGATCTCTCCATACTTCAACATAACCATTACCTTTGCAGCATCCGCAAGATACTGCATCTGATCCACAGTCGCCTTGGTAGCCTCATACGAGGCTTCCTTGTACAACTTGAACTGGACATATCCGTAATCCTTTTCACGATAGTCCGGAGCCTCGTCCTTTGCACATCCTGCAAAGACGAGGGCTGCGAGAACCATCATGAAGGGAAGAACGAAAATTCTTGAAAATTTCATATCTATATTATTCAGTTTCATTTATTATTCGCAGGTACAAACAAGAACCCAAGACCAGTTTCCGTCAGATGTTCTGAACACGAAGTAATCTGTAAGACCTGACTGCTTCATTGTCACCGTCATCTTTGACCCCGACACTTTGCATGTAAGCCAGTAATTGCTGCTTATAGGGTAGTTGTTCCAAGCAGCATTATCAACAGGCGCTGACGGAATGGTAATCTCTGCCTTGACAGAAGTATTCGAGTATTTGAGTTCATAAATATTTCTCTCGTCAAAGTTGGCATTCGGTTCGAACATGGTAAGAGCCGTAGCCAGACGGTCTCCCTCGCATCTTGAAAGGGTCGCCTTTCCAGCCATTGCAGAAGGATTTGTAAACTCGAACGGAGATGGTATACCGATAGAGTAGTCATAAGCCACAAAGATTGCAGCTGTATAACCCTCCGCGCCTTCAGTCAATACCAATGCTTCTGCATTCTCTGTACCTCTGAGGTAGATATTGAAACCATTATCCGATCCCTCGAAAGTAATCTTGTCTGAACCGGAAGAAGCCTCCAGAGTGACAGGATCAAGCTGTGCGAGATCACTCAAGGCAACACTTCCGGTGATGAACACGTGTCTGTCACCAGTTGTAAGGAGATATACTTCATTCACTCCATATTTCTCAAGAACTGCCTTGTAACGCTCGCTTCCAGAACCGTACTTCACAAGCTCTCCCGAACCTGCTCCGATAGAATAGATCATCGGGCTTGTATGATCGAATTCAGGCTCCTGGACGCCAGGATCATCACCCGGAGTCTCAGGTTCATTGCCACCTTCCGATGGAGTATAGATATAGTGGATAGCTACAAAGTTGAGAAGTGTCACACCGTCAGCACCTGGAGCCTGGAGGAGGATGATCGCCTCAACCGGCTCTGTCACGCCCTCACCCATATTGATTCCGAAAGCGACAGCCTGATTCTCGAATGTGAAAGGAGCATCTGTCCATTCTGTCATAGGAGGGACTGCAGTAAGTATCTTGTGGTTCCAAGCCTCAACCTGCGAAGTGAATGCGATGTTTCTGTCAGAGGTAGTGAGCTGATATACATCCAGAACGCCCATGTTTCCATACTCGCTTGCAAGGAACATCTTCATTTCGCTCTCCTCTCCAAGCTTTACAAGCTCGGCATTGCCGGACATCATCGCGATGACGTCACCTGTAACTACAGACGACTTCTTTGTGTATCGGCAAGAAAGCGCTCCGATATCATTTCCATCCTCGTCATAGAACACGATGAATGATTCAGGGAACTCTGCATCTGTACGGGTGAATCTTTCCGGATACATGGCCACTCTACCCTTCTCATTTGACTGGAAACCAGCAAATGAAAGCCAGAAATCCTCAACCTCGGCTTCAGGAACTTCAACAAAATCATAATCGAAGTACTTGAACGAAGCAAACGGCTCGTCAAATACAAGTACTGCATCCGAATACTCATCCTTATATACGAGTTCGAATACATTTTCAGTCATCAGGCTGCCTGCCCACCATGGAGCATCTGTATACTTGGCCAGTTCCGCCTCATATACTTCGTCAGTCTCTGAAAGTGTGATATAGTCTCTTTCAATACCAGGCTGCGAAATACGTCCGATGATATATGCAGCAAACTCTTCCTTAAGGTTTCCTGTAGCAGGATCGAACCAGTCCTCGAACTTTACTGACGCCTTGGATGCCGGAACGACAAATACATCTGCATACTTGTCGTCATAAGTCTCATTTGCAGGAACCTTGAACTCGACAGTATATTTTGCAAGCAGATCTGTCTCTGAAAAATCATCATACAGTTCTCTTGTAACCTGAGCCCACTCAGAGAATGATGTTCCGTAATACTGTCCCTTCTCATCCCAGTCCACAACCTTTACCTGAGTCTCAGGGGTTGAAAGGAGCTCAAAGAAGGCAGGAATCTCGATGAAGGAACCGTTGAGGTTTTCAACCAGACCGTTGACGTCAAAGTTGAATGTGGTTCCCATCATGCACTCGATCCTGTCACGGAAAGCAGGCATTGTAAGGTCCACCTCAAATGCAGCAGACGGATTTGAAGCATCTGCAAATCTGAGTTTCTCAACCGCACCGTCTGCAATATCCGAAGAAAGCTTAGCCTCGATGACGATCTCGGTAGTACCGGCTTCGCCTGTCATGGTCTCGCATGAAATCCATGAAGGTGGAATGAGCTGCCATGAATAGTTGGTCACGACCTTAAGCGGAAGTACATATGTAACTTCACCAGGGAAGGTCGCTACAGAAGCAGCAGTCGCCACAACATCTGAATATGTATATGCTCCTGATACTTTCTCGAAGCCGAATTCGCCAGGAACACCTGCATATACTTCGAATGTTCTGCCAAGCGAAGGACGGGTATAGGTTGCGATCTTCTTTGATTCACCTCCCATTGAAAGGGTAACCTCGCAGACGCGGTTCTTGTCGAATTCCTCATTTTCGGAGAAAACGACAGTAACGACCTGCGGTCCTGTCTTATCGCTTGAAATGGAAGTCTTCTTCATTCCTGCATCATCAAGCCAGAACATATTTCCCTTTCCTTCTCCGGAAATCTCCACTTTCCAAGAAAGGTTGGCATCAAACTTAAGTTCTACCGAAGCACCGGCAGCAACAGTTTCGTTTATGACCTGTGAAGGGAAAACAGGATCTACCTTCTCCGGTCCGTTCTGTTCCTCGGGCTGCTTCTCTCCGCATGAAGCTACTGCAGTCAGAACTGCAAGAAGCGAAAATGCATATCTAAAAATATTTGTTCTCATATCAAGTCTGATTTATATTACATTCCTTCCTCTCTCTTGAGTCGGTCAGCCTCTTCATCGCTGATCCATTCCATGACATTGTAGAAGTGTCCTACGGTTCCTACCGGCTCTCCGAGGTTCTCCACATACATCTCAGTCCATACGTAAAGATAGCTTCCGCATGGATAGTAGATGGACTCATAATACTCGCTGGTCTTTACCTGGATCTTGTTATCTCCGTGCATGATACCGAAGAATGAGCCTTCGTCGCTGGCCACCTGTCCTGCATCCATGACAACATATGGTTTCATAGGGTCATCGGTGATGAACCTCATGGTCACATCATAACCGTCATTGAGCCAGTTACGGCAGATGATGGTATTCTCTTCTGTAGGATGTTTCTCAGTATAGACAAGTCTCTGGTAGCTTCCAGTAATGCTGTACTGATAGAGGAACATCGATGTAAGCATGCAGTAACCTGTGAAATTATTGATATCGAAAGGACAGCACTTCATAAGCACAGCCTTTGTATCCCTTCCGTACTGAGGCATTTCGAGATTGTCGTTCATGACAAGACGAAGCTGGAATCCAAGGGAATCAGTAGCTTCAAGGTTGTCGTAATATCCATGTACCATCACATCAGCGCGGTTCTCACCAGCCTTGATGGTAACGGTATTCGACTGGAGACGGAAGTGGCGGTTCTCGATGGCATTATTGCCCTTGTCGATCACTTCTACGCCGAATGTACGGTCATAGTCACGCACGACTGTGGAAACGACAGGAATGCTGAACCATTCAACATCCTTCTGGACAGGATACGTCTTTATCGTATCCGCAAACATGACATACTCAGCATCGGAATATGTCACATACCTTTCATGGCATGAGCACGCGAAGGCAACAGCCATGACAGCAAGTGTAATATATTTCAAAATCTGCTTCATATATCAATATTTATTTTGTTGCGTAACCATTGTTCTGGATGATCTCCGAACCCGGAGCCTCGATATCGTTCTGCGGTATAGGCCATACGAAACGATAATCGCCGGCTGCGATCTTCTTTGTGCTGCCTTCCGGCTGGGTATAAGACTGGTGTGTTCTTTCGAAACCTCTGTTCCAGCGCTTGAGGTCGTGGAGACGAAAACCTTCCATATAAAGTTCCTTTACCCTCTCATCAGAAATGACATCAAGCCAGTTGTCGGCATTTACAGCAGGAGCCTTTGCATTTCTTGCGGCATTCAGTTCCGTAAGGTCTGCTGACGCTTTTGAATACTGTCCCTTGCGGCAATAAGCTTCTGCTCTGATCAGGTACTGCTCTGCGAGACGAAGAGGCTTCGGCTTGCTGACATGGTAGATGATATTGGCGATGAAGGTCTCGTTACCGAAATACTTTGTAAGCAGAGGATAGTTCAACGAATGGGCATATCCTGTCTGAAGGGTTGTGAAATAAGCGCTATATCTGGCATCACCGGCATTATAGAGGTCAAGTACCCACTGAGACGGTACATAGTCAGGATAATAGTAGACATAGTCGTTGTTGAAGTTCAGGAACACCTGGCCGAGGGCTCCGCCATAAGAAGTTATGGTATAGTCGACCATCCAGATGATCTCGGTAGCCAGGTCATTGGTCCACATATAATCAACATAGGTGTACGCCTTCTGCTGATTGGTGATAGGGCTTACACCGGTAGTGTATGTAGCCGCAGTCGAGAGAGAGAATGCATTATCCTCTATCATCTTGGTGGAATACTCGATCGCTGTATCCCAATCCTGCATATAAAGTGCTGTCCTTGCGTGGATTGCATTTGCTGTTGCCTGTGAGAAATATGGAGAAGTGTATCCATATTCCGCTCCTTCAAGAAGAGACTCGGCCTTTTCAAGGTCACGAATCACGAACTCA
>JAFYUS010000053.1 GCA_017549505.1 Bacteroidales bacterium
TCGTCGGCGACGCAGCCTTGGCGTCGCGGATTAAGGTAGTGTGCTTAGCAGACTACGCAGCGAGTGCATAAGAGTTGTTGCCAACTAAAAGTTCGAAGGCCGAGATTAACGGGCAAACCTACAACGCCCGGCGTGCTTACCGTCCAATGTCTGATGCTGTCAAAACCAAAACATCCCCATTAAACAGAATGCAAATATAGCAATTATTATGTCATTCCGAACAAAGAACATGTCTTTTTAGGGTAAATTCGTAAAAATATTCATCAGAAAATTTGCAGATTCAAAAATTCATCGTATATTTGCAATCCTGTTTCGGGAGCATAGCTCAGTTGGTTTAGAGCATCTGCCTTACAAGCAGAGGGTCGGGGGTTCGACTCCCTCTGCTCCCACTAAAAAGAGATTCACTACGGTGGATCTCTTTTTTTTGTTCATCCTAGCGTCGGCTCAGTGCACCTCATTTGGGCTCAACGTAAATTCCGGTTGTTTTGCATCTATCCGTAAAATCGGTCATTTTCCCGGACAACATGGACCAAATGCCCTCTCCATCCGTAAAATTAGCCGTTTCCCCGGACAGCAGAGGCAATAACCCCTTTCTATCCGTAAAACCAGTCATTTTTCCGGACGAGAGGGACAAATAAATCATTCTGTCCGTAAAATTGGCCATTTTCCCGGACATCAGTGGCAAATATGCCTTTCTATCCGTGAAATCGGTCTTTTTTCCGGACGAGAGGTCACGGAGGTGCGGATGCTCAAAAATGCCAACCTACTTTTCCCGTTGATCCCTCATTTGGTACTTAGCCGACAGAAGATTTCCCTAAAACACTTATAATCAACATGTTACAAAATACTACTGTCGGCTGAGTGCATGATCTGATGCACTCAGCCGACAGTAATAGCTATCTGAAAGCAGTGTTTAGTTAGCCGGAGCAGCGGCTGGCTGCTGGGCGGGAGCCTTGGTGCCGGCTACTCTGTCGAAGTCTGACTCGGAGATCATCTTGCAGTTGCCGTTGAAGGTTGCGCCGAGCTCTACCGAAAGCTTGCGTACGTTAAGGTTGCCTGTTACAGAGCAGCCTTCCTTGAGGTTGAGGGTATCCTTTACGAATACGTTGCCCTCTACCTTGCCCCAGAGGTCGATGCTGTCGCATACGATGTCGCCTTTGATGTGGGCGCTCTCGCCTACCACTACGCGGCCCTTGCTCTGGATCTTGCCTTCGAAGGTTCCGTCGATGCGGATGTCGCATGGAGAGAGGATCTCACCTTTGATGATTGTGCCTGCAGATATTCTGCTGATTGCATTTGCGTTTACTACGGGTTCCATCTTTGCCATAGTCTGATATATTTATTGATACATATTCTTTATTGGGATTGCCACGTCGCCCTTCGGGCTCCTCGCAATGACGTAATCAGGATTACTGCTGCTTACCGTGACAGTTCTTGTACTTTTTGCCGGAGCCGCAAGGACAAGGGTCGTTTCGACCGACCTGCTTGTCGACGTGGACTGGGGCGTTGCTCTTTGGCTGGCCGCCGTTTGTGACGAGGTCTGTGCGGCTGGTCTGAAGCTGGCTTGCGTCAGGGGTCTGACGGCGGGTCTGAGGAGCAGCCTGACGTGGAGTCTTGGCGTCTACGAGCGGAATCTGGGCCCTGAGGAGGAACGAAAGGACGTTCTTGTTAAGGTCTTCCAGCATCTGGCTGAAGAGGTTGAAGCTCTCGAACTTGTAGATGAGGAGAGGGTCCTTCTGCTCGTATGTGGCGTTCTGTACTGACTGCTTGAGGTCGTCCATATCGCGGAGGTGCTCCTTCCACTTGTCGTCGATCTCGAAGAGCGTTATGGTCTTGCTGAGGGCTCTTGCAATCTCCTTACCCTGCGACTCATATGCCTTTGCAAGGTCTACAGGGAGGTTGAGTCCCTTGCGTCCGTCTGTGATAGGAATAGTCACCCTTGTGCCTGACGCTGTCTCCTCGAATCTCTTGTACATGTCGTTGATGAACGGAAGGGCCTTCTGCACCATTGTATCCATACGGCGCTGGTAGGTCTTCTGCATGTTCTCGAAGAGGCTTGCCACGAGGGCCTTAGGGTTCGAGCTGTTGTAGAACTCCTCATCGAAGCCCGGTTCGATAGAGAGAGACATCATCACGGTCTCTGCGAACTCTTCGTATGACATTCCCTCTGACCTGTCCACGAGGATCTGGGCGATGTCCTGCATCATGTTCATGACGTCGATTTCGACGCGTTCGCCCGACAGGGCATTGCGTCGCTTTGTATAGATTACCTCACGCTGTGAGTTCATCACGTCGTCGTACTCGAGGAGTCTCTTACGGGTTCCGAAGTGGTTCTCTTCGACCTTCTTCTGGGCGTTCTCGATGGATTTGCTGAGCATAGGAGCCTCGAGTGCTTCATGTTCCTCAAGTCCGAGACGGTCCACGATTCCGGCGATCTTTTCAGAGCCGAAGAGTCGCATGAGCTTGTCTTCCAATGAGATGAAGAATATTGATGAACCCGGGTCACCCTGACGGCCGGAACGACCTCTGAGCTGACGGTCGACGCGGCGGCTGTCGTGGCGCTCTGTTCCGATGATCGCAAGTCCTCCGGCATTCTTCACTTCCTCCGGAAGCTTGATGTCGGTACCACGACCGGCCATGTTGGTAGCGATGGTCACTGTCGAAGGTTCACCGGCGTGCTTCACGACCTCGGCCTCGCGTGCATGCTGCTTCGCATTGAGGACCTGGTGGTCGATGCCACGCAGGCGGAGCATGCGGCTGAGGAGCTCGGAGGTCTCGACGTCAGTCGTACCGACGAGGACTGGGCGGCCTTCCTTGGTGAGCTCAACTATCTTGGCGATCACGGCATCGTACTTGGCCTTCTTTGTCTTGTATATGAGGTCGTTGTGGTCCTTACGTGCGATAGGTCTGTTGGTAGGGATCACAACCACGTCAAGCTTGTAGATCGACCAGAACTCGCCTGCCTCGGTCTCGGCGGTACCTGTCATACCGGCGAGCTTGTGGTACATACGGAAGTAGTTCTGGAGGGTGATGGTAGCGAAGGTCTGCGTTGCAGCCTCGACCTTCACATTTTCCTTGGCCTCGACTGCCTGGTGGAGTCCGTCGCTCCAGCGGCGTCCTTCCATGATACGTCCTGTCTGCTCGTCGACGATCTTGATCTTTCCGTCCTGGATGATGTAGTCGATCTCCTTGTCGAACATCGTGTAGGCCTTGAGGAGCTGGCTCACTGTGTGGACACGCTCTGACTTGAGGGCGAAGTCTGCAAGGATCTCGTCCTTCTTGATCTGCTTCTCGTCGGCGCTGAGAGATGCGTCCTTCTGGACTTCAGCGATTGCAGCGCCTACGTCAGGGAGTACGAAGAAGTTAGGATCGGAGAGGTTGCCTGTGATGAGGTCACGGCCCTTGTCGGTCATGTCCACAGTATGCATCTTCTCGTTCACGACGAAGTAGAGCTCGTCTGTGATGAAAGGCATCTCACGTTCGTTGTCCTGGATGTAATAGTTCTCGACCTTCTGGAGAAGCTGCTTCATGCCCGGTTCGCTGAGGAACTTGATGAGCGGCTTGTATTTAGGATATCCCTTGAAAGCTCTGAAGAGGAGGACGCCTCCGTCCTTCTCGTTGCCCTCGGCGATGAGCTTCTTCGCTTCATTGAGGAGCTGGGTCACGAGGGTCTTCTGGTTGGCGTAGAGACGCTCCACGAGAGGCTTGTACTCCATGAACTGCTGGTCTTCGCCCTTTGGAACGGGACCTGAGATGATCAGAGGGGTACGGGCATCGTCGATGAGGACGGAGTCCACCTCATCGACGATCGCGAAGTGGTGCTTGCGCTGGACGAGGTCTTTCTGGGACATCGCCATGTTGTCGCGGAGGTAGTCGAAACCGAACTCGTTGTTTGTTCCGAATGTAATGTTGCATGCGTATGCCTTCTTGCGGGCATCGCTGTTAGGCTGGTGTTTGTCGATACAGTCTACGCTGAGGCCATGGAACATGTAGAGAGGGCCCATCCACTCGGAGTCTCGCTTGGAGAGGTAGTCGTTCACTGTAACGACATGGACTCCCTTGCCGGCGAGGGCATTGAGGAATACCGGGAGGGTCGCCACGAGGGTCTTACCTTCTCCGGTCGCCATCTCGGCGATCTTTCCCTGGTGGAGGACGATACCGCCGATGAGCTGGACATCGTAATGGATCATGTCCCATGTGACTTCATTACCGCCGGCCATCCAATGGTTCTGCCATACGGCATAATCGCCTTCGATGGAAACGAACTCCTTGGTTGTGCTGAGGTCGCGGTCGAAGTCTGTCGCCTTTACTCTGATGGTTTCGTTCTGGGTGAATCGACGGGCTGTGGACTTCATGATGGCAAATGCTTCAGGAAGGATCTCGTCGAGAACCTTCTCGATAGTCTCGTCAATTTTCTTGACAAGTTTGTCCTGCTCTGTCGCAAGGGCTTCCTTCTGACTGAGAGGGATCTCCTTCTCGAGCTCTGCCTTGATTTCAGCTACGCGGGCTTCATCTGCCGCTATCGCTGCCTGGATCTTGTCCTTGAGAGCCTGACATCTTGCTCTGAGCGCATCGTCGTCCAGTTTGTCAATCTCTTTGTAGGCCTCAAGCACCTTGTCAAGGGTGGGCTTGATGGCTTTCATGTCTCTGTCGGCCTTGGTACCGAATATCTTCTTGAAAACGTCTGTAAATGACATATCTTATATGGTATTTATACGAATTTATAGGCTGCTTGTACGGTATGGTACAAACAACCTACAAATATAGTGACAATCTGCGATTTATCCAAAAATGGAGGGGGATTATGACATTTTGTCATTGCGACGAGCGAAGCGATGTCGCAATCTCTGACATGCAGTGCCTGAGGGAGTCTTTCCAGTAAGGGATCTCTATGCCGAATGTCTTCTTGACCTTTGACTTGTTCAATACGGAGTAATGCGGACGGGCAGCCTTGACAGGATACTCCCCTGTCTCACACGGAACTACCTCGCAGAGGTTGCCGCTCATGTCGCAGACCTCGCATGCGAGGTCATACCATGAGCAGACACCTTCATCGGTATAGTTGTATGTGCCTGTCTTTTCGAGGTTCTCCGGCTCGAGCAACGTGAGGATGAATTCCGCGAGGTCTCCAGCATAGGTCGGCGTGCCGACCTGATCGGAGACCACCTTGAGGAGCGGCTGCTCCTCGCTCTTCTTCAGGATCGTCTTGACGAAGTTCTTACCGTACCTGCTGTATAACCATGAGGTGCGGATGATCATGTAGCGGGCGCCGGAGGCGCGGACGGCAAGCTCGCCTGCGAGCTTGGACCGTCCGTAGACGCTGAGAGGCGAAGCCTCAGCGTCCTCGCGGTAAGGACGCGAAGAACTACCGTCAAATATATAATCTGTAGATATATGTATAAGGACTGCTCCTCTTGCCTTTGCAGCTCCTGCCAGAATCTCCACCGCCTCGGCGTTTGCCTTGAAGGCTTTGTCTTCCTCTGACTCCGCACGCTCCACATCTGTGTAGCCTGCACAGTTCACTATGACATCTATATTATGGTCATCCATCACCTTGTTCACCTCTTCCGGACCTGAAATATCCAGATGGACCATGCCGTCATGGTTCTGTGAACTCATATATGTATAGATGAACCTGTGCTCGGAATTCTCTGCAACATCCTTGATGGCGCGTCCGAGCTGGCCGCTGCCTCCTGTCACCAATATATTCATAACCTATATATAATAGTCTGTCGAATAATCAAAAAGTTCTGTCGCATCCTTCAGTCTCGGATGCACCTTGTCTTTTTCCGAAAGTATAACATCTTCCAACGGAATGCCCCATTCGATTCCCAGATCCGGATCATCCCATGCAATGGCGCCTTCACACTGAGGTGCATAGAAGTCATCACACTTGTATTGGAATATCGCTTCTTCAGAGAGCACCACGAAACCGTGCGCAAAGCCTCTCGGGATGAAGAACTGTCTGTGGTTCTCTTCCGACAGTTCGACTGCAACGTATCTTCCGAAAGTCGGCGAGCCGCGTCTTATGTCCACAGCAACATCCAGTACCCTGCCCTTCACCACACGCACCAGCTTGCTCTGGGCATGAGGGGGCTTCTGGAAATGCAGTCCTCTGAGCACTCCGTAACACGATTTGCTCTCATTGTCCTGTACAAATCTGACTTCACGGACATTCGCCGCAAAGTCCCTCTCCGAGAACGACTCGAAGAAATAACCGCGGTTGTCGCCGAACACTCTAGGTTCAACGATAACGACTTCAGGAATATCTGTCTTTATGATCTCCATATTATAACATTAAAGCAACCCGGCTTCTTCCGGCTGATACCCAGGGTCTGGAGGGAGCTGCTGTCCTGCTGCCACGGCGCCAGCGCCCGCAGCGACAGCCAAAGCGTCACATCTCTCGTTTTCCGGATGTCCGGCATGTCCCTTTATCCAATGGAATGAAACCCTGTGCAGCTTGTAAAGTCTGGCGAACCTCATCCACAGATCCGGATTCTTCACCTTGGCATAACCCTTACGCTGCCAGTTCTCCAGCCAGCCTTTGTTTATGGCGTTGACCACATATGAGGAGTCACTGTAGACATGAACCTCTGCGTTCTGCCATCTTATGGCCTCCAGGCCCTTGATGACAGCGAGGAGTTCCATGCGGTTGTTTGTCGTGAGGCTGAAGCCGCCTGACATCTCCATCTCCCTTCCGGCACATTTGAGGACCACCCCATAGCCGCCGGGGCCGGGGTTGCCGCTGGATGCACCGTCTGTAAAGAGGAATATAGGCGGTCTCTGAATGTTTGTTTCCGCCATGGCTTACTCGATGATCCTTCCGCCCTTAGGCTTGATTTCAGTGTCAGGCATCCTGATAGTCATGCGGTTTGCAACAAGGTCGTCGTAGTCTGCGCGCTTGTTGTAGATGTCTATAGCTGTGTAGATTGCAGCCATCATCGAGCGTGGATCTGCCAGGTCTCGGCCTGCCATTTCATATGCGGTGCCATGGTCTGGAGAGGTTCTAACTACTGGAAGTCCCGCTGTGTAGTTCACACCGTCTTCGAATGCCAGAGCCTTGAATGGAGTCAGTCCCTGATCGTGGTACATTGCAAGGACAGCATCGAACTTGCTGTAGTTGCCCAGTCCGAAGAATCCGTCAGGAGAGTATGGACCGAATGCCATGATGCCTTCCTCGTTTGCAGCCTTGACTGCAGGGAGGATGATCTGCTGCTCTTCATCACCGAGCAGGCCGCCGTCTCCGCAATGAGGGTTGAGACCCAGGACAGCAATCTTAGGCTGGTCGATGCCGAAGTCTCTCTGAAGAGACGCCCTCATAAGACGGAGCTTCTTGATGATCTTCTCCTCGGTAATGCTTGAACATACGTCCTTGAGGGAGATATGACCTGTAACCACACCCACCTTAAGGCGGTCACATACCATGATCATCGCAACTTCATCCACACCGAATTCCTTCTCAAGATACTCTGTATGACCGGTGTAGCCGAAACCTTCATTAGCCATAGCCCTCTTGTTGAACGGAGCTGTCACCAGGACGTCGATGTAACCTTCCTTGATATCCTGGACAGCTCTTTCGAGAGCTGTCATCGCCGCCTTCGCTGACTCAGGGGTCGGCTGACCAGGCTCCACAAAAACATTCTCGGGGAGGCAGTTCACGATGTTGACACGCTTCTGGTGGACATC
This sequence comes from Bacteroidales bacterium, assembly GCA_017549505.1. Lineage (GTDB taxonomy): Bacteria > Bacteroidota > Bacteroidia > Bacteroidales > UBA932 > Cryptobacteroides. The sequence continues at coordinate 7,687 of JAFYUS010000053.1, forward strand.
CTTTGCAGAGTTGATCACGTTAGTGTTTATCTGCTCGATGTTATGGATCTGCTTCTTGTAGAATCCGAAGATTTTTGATGAACCGTAGATAACCGGTGTGCACATATCAAGTATCCTCTCGTCTGCAAGAGCCTTGATGATAACCTCATAACCGATGCCGTTTCCGTCACCCTGTGTAATTCCGACAACTAACTTCTTTGCCATAGCTTTATCCTTTATATTTTTTAACTTATTAATTATCTTAAACTTATATTAATTTCGCCTCTTTTGTCCCAAGGTTTGATTCCCGCCAAGGCACAATACGACAAAATAACTAGCAAATATAACTATAATTTTTCAACCTTTAGGCAACGACCAGGATGAAACGACTGACGGGAAGATCATGGGGAGAAATCTTAAAGAGATAAACGAGTGGAGTAAATCTCGTGCGGTATAATCGAATAGTTCTCAACAGGTTACGCATTTTGCCTGCTGCCTTGGGACAGCAGGCAAAACACCTAATCGGTTATCTATCAGAGACTTGCGCCGCACGACACCAGATGCAGCAACGCTTAGGGGCAACGCTTGAGGGAAACAACAGGAGCAACGTTGCTAGGTAGCTGCTGGGAGATAAGCGGAGAAACCTCAAAGAGATAAACGCGCAACATAAGCGCCGTGCGGTATAATCAACTAATTCTCAACGGATTACGCGTTTTGCCTGCCGCGCTGGGACAGCAGGCAAAATATCTAATCTATTATCTATCTGATACTTACACCGCACGACACCAGAGGCGGCAACGCTTAGGGGCAACATTGAGAGCAACGCTTGAGGGAAACAACAGGAGCAACGCCTGGGGGCAGTACATCAGGGGTACGACTAGGCGGTAACGCCTAGTGGCAACGCTGGGAGGGAGGGATGAGGGATTTTGGTATGGAAATTTGTTTGATTTTTTATAAAAATCGAACAAATTTTTGGGGTTAAATCCTGCTCTGAGATATCTGTAAAGGCGATTTTCAGAATTATCCGCATACTTTTTCGGTATGCGGATAATCATTCGGAACTTTGCAGAAAACGTACTTATGAAACGCAGAGCAGGAACTTGTTTCCACCGATAGTAACGGCACCATTGACAGTAACGATAGTAACGATTAACCACATTTGCGGCAATATTGATTAGGTAAAAGAATAGAGACATACATATAGACATTAAAATATAAACCATTTAAAATCGAATTATTATGTTGTACAAAGAAGAATTGATCAGAGTTTATGAAGAGGCTATTGCAGTAGCCAGGTTTGAGGCTAAGATTGAGGCCAGGATGAGAGTAGCGTTGTCGATGCTTGAAAGTGAAATGAGTTACGAAGAGATTGAGAAGTTTACCGGGGTAACCAAGGATGAAATCGAATATGAAATCGAAAGTAACATGGATTGGGACACTGAGTGGGACAGTGACTGGAGAGCTGAACATGATTGTGTTCATGGAAATAAAATGGACGGACGAGCTAGGAAAACCACAGCAGATGTGGTAAGGGAAGCTACACCAAAGCCGGAGGATCTGCCGATTGTCAATCTCGGGTTGGAGATACGGCTCAAGGAATGGAGGTCAAAGCATTACAAGGCGTTGAACATACCGGCTTATAGAGTAATTCCGAACAAGACTCTTACAGAGATTGCCACTAAAATTCCTCGGACTCGCGAAGAGCTGATGGCGATTAGCGGATTTGGAGAAGCCAGATGGGAAAAGTTCGGAGAGGAGATTCTGGCGATTACATCTGAATTTTGATATAGGGATGTGGCCAGGGCTTCGTTCTAAGGAAGCCCTGGCCACACCTTTAACGAAAACAGGACAAAGGTACTGAAGATGAAAAACGGACAAAGGAACTGAAGATGGAAAACGGACAAAGGAGCTGAAGAGAAGAATCTGGATAAGGAACCCGAACAAAAGTATTGGAAGGAGGGAGATGAGAGAGATAATTGGAATTAATTTATTAAATTTGCCGTAATATGGCACATGGACTGGATATGGAGATTCAATTTCTGCCGGGGGTGGGGCCTAAGAGGGCTGAACTTCTGCGGAAGGAGCTGGCAGTGGAGACTGTCGGCGATCTTTTGCGTCTGTACCCTTTCAGGTACATCGACAAGAGTTCCATTGTCAGGATCTGTGACGCGAGACCGGACATGGCATATCTTCAGGTCCGTGCCAGGGTCACCAGGGTCGACCTCTACGGTTCCAACGGACAGGCTGAAACCGACACACTGAAGTTCAACACCATACGTAGAATGAGTGTTTGGGTGGGAGACGGCACCGGGGAGATGGAGATGGTTTTCTTCAAGGGCATCAAGTGGATGCACGAGAAGCTGAAGCCGGGAACGGAGTTCATTTTCTTCGGAAAACCGACGGCATTCAACGGACGCATCAACATGGTCCATCCGGAAGTCGACGCAGTCCCTGTCCAAAAGTCCCAGCTCCCATCGGGACCGTCTGGGTACCAGGGACAGCCAGGACCCCAGGGACAGATGGGGAACCATGGAACATCAGGACAGATGGGGAACCAGGGACAGGAAGGGGCCCAGTCAGGGCTACAGGGATCCCCGATCAGGTCGGGGATGACACGAACGCAGGGAGGAACGACGACCGGAAGCATGGGAACGATGACGGGGGTGTATCCTAGTACTGAGAGGTTGAAGAATGCGGGGGTTACCGGGAAGGTCATGAACAAGATCATGGAGGCGGCGCTGGAGAGGGGGCTGGCGGCGACGGAGGAGTCGCTGCCGGAGTATATCATGAAGCAGTGCGGGCTTGTTCCGCTTCATTATGCTCTCAGGAACATTCACTTCCCTACTGATATGGTCTCTCTCGAAAAGGCGAAATACAGACTGAAGTTCGAGGAGCTGTTTTATCTCCAGCTTTCTCTTCTGAAACAGAAATATGTACGCAGCAGGGCTGACCAAGGTATCATGATGCCTAAGGTGGGCGAGGCTTTCAACTTATGTTACAACGCTCTCCCCTTCCCTCTGACCGGAGCTCAGAAGAGGGTGATCACTGAGATCAGGAATGATATGAAGAGCGGCCACCAGATGAACCGTCTTCTTCAGGGAGATGTGGGCAGCGGTAAGACCATGGTGGCTGTACTCACTGCATTGATCGCTATCGGCAACGGGTTCCAGGCATGCATCATGGCGCCTACGGAAGTTCTTGCACAGCAACATTATAAGAACATACAGAAGTTCCTCGCGCCGACGGGAGTGAAGTCGGCGCTGCTTACCGGAAGCAGCAAGACTTCAGAGAGGCGCGAAGTCCACGCCGGTCTGGAGGACGGAAGCATAGGCATAATCGTAGGTACCCATGCCTTGATAGAAGACAATGTGATCTTCCACAATCTGGGTCTGGCAATCATTGACGAACAGCACAGATTCGGCGTCGAGCAGAGGTCGAAGCTGTGGAGGAAGGCGGCCTGCCAAGCGCCGCCACATGTCCTCGTGATGACGGCTACGCCGATCCCGAGGACGCTCGCCATGACTTTGTATGGCGACCTGGATGTATCCGTGATAGATGAACTTCCTCCAGGAAGAAAGCCGGTCCAGACAATACACGCCACTGAGGGTAAACGCCCGGCAATGTACCGGTTCATGAAAGACGAGATCGCCAAGGGAAGGCAGATATTCATTGTCTACCCGCTGATCAACGAAACAGAAAAACTTGATTATCAGAGTCTTGAAGCAGGAGCCGAGGAGATCATGAACAAGTTCCCGTTCCCGGAGTACAAGACGGCGGTGGTGCATGGAAAGCAGCTGAACGATGTGAAGAAGTTCAATATGGACGCGTTTACCGAAGGCAGAGCGGACATCCTTGTTGCAACTTCCGTGATAGAGGTTGGAGTCGATGTGCCTAATGCATCGGTGATGATCATCGAGAGTGCTGAGAGATTCGGACTTAGTCAGCTGCATCAGCTCAGGGGACGTGTGGGACGAGGCAGCGAGAAATCATACTGCATCCTCATGACCGGACATAAGCTCAGCAAGGAATCCAAGCACCGCATCGAACTGATGTGCGCTACAGAAAACGGCTTCGAGCTGGCTGAAGAGGACATGAAGATGAGAGGTCCGGGAGACCTTGAAGGAACACAGCAGAGCGGACTCCCTATCAGCCTCAACATCGCATCGCTGGCTAAGGACGGACTGATTCTCAATGCCGCCAGGGACTGCGCCGACGCGATACTGAAAGAGGATCCGACGCTTACGTCGGATCGGAATCAGCTGCTCCGCAAAGAGTTGCGAAAAGAGAAATATCAGATAAAAGACTATAGTAAAATCAGTTAATGGGATTGCCACGGCCCTTCGGGCCTCGCAATGACGTAGGAAACGGTCATACAGACATGGCAATGACGTAGGAAACGGTCATACAGACATGGCAATGACGTAGGAAACAGTCCAATGATGTAGTCAAAACACAATATAATGCTTTAAAGAGAATGGTAACAGAACTGCTGAAGAAATATCTATGGCTGGTGCAGACCTTTATCCGGGCCGGAGAGAGAGGACTGAGCCTGGATGAGATCATGGACAAGTGGGAGGAGAGGTTCGACAGCGATTATTCGCGCCGCACCTTCAACAACCACAGGGAGGCGGTCTATGAGGTTTTCGGAATCGACATCCAGTGTAACCGGAGTACTAACCGCTACTTCATCGAGTACACTGAAGATGTTGCGGATGAAAATGCGGAAACTGCATGGCTGATCAACACATTCACAGTCAACAGCATGCTGTCTCTCGGCAAGGAGAGACTGTCGGGTCGTGTTTCTGTGGAGGATATCCCTTCCGGCCACAGACATCTGACGAGCATCATGGATGCGATGACAGAAAACTATGAGGTTGTGATCAAGTACCACAAATATACGAGTGCAGATGTGGACACATACACTCTGCGTCCTTATGCAGTCAAGGAGTTCGCCAAGAGGTGGTACCTTGTGGCCCATTGCATCGAACGCGATGCGATGAGAGTATACGGACTGGACCGAATCATTGACATGGAGATTACCGGACGAAAATTCAAGATGCCGAAGGACTTCGATGTGGACCGTATTTTTGCGACGAGCTTCGGCATCTACATCCCTGAATCGAAGGGTCAGACGATCATCTTCCGCACGACGGCGAAAGAGGCTAACTTCCTGAAGGACCTTCCGATCCACAGCAGCCAGCGGGAGATGTCTCCGCGCGAAGTGCGGAAGTTCCTGCCGGATACGCCGATGGATGACAGCCGGGCGTATTTCGAGATGTTCGTCTGCCCGAACGATGCACTGACGATGGAGTTCTGCAAGCATGGGGGAAGGCTGGAGGTTCTTTCACCCGCCTCGGTACGAGAGGCGGTGGCTGCGGAGCTCCGCAAAGCGGCGGAGCAGTACTGACAGCAACGTCTGCATACAAACCGTGCGGAGCAAAGCACTAATAATCAACAGATTAGAAGATTTCCCTGCAGGGATGGAACAGCAGGGAAAACTTATAACCAACTAGAAACCAATTAGTTACACAGCATAGCAATATGAAGACAAGCGGAAAAATAGTCAGCTTTACGGCGCTGGCGGCAATTGTAATCGGATTATTTAGTTTTATGAAGATGGAAAGACACGAAATCAGCAGCGAAGGCTATATCGGCAGGAGCACGATAACAGTCGAGGACGGAAAGATGGGTCCGGAGGAACTTCTGGCATTCGGACGTATGTCTGACCCTCAGGTTTCTCCTGACGGGAAGCATATATTATATGGTGTAAGCTATACGTCTGTACAGGAGAACCGCAGCGTGCGCAACCTTTATATCTGCAACCTTGACGGCAGCGATAACCAGCAGCTGACAACAGCCGGCAAGAGCATCTCGAATGCACGCTGGAGCAATGACGGAAAGAAGGTGATCTTCCTCTATGGAGGCCAAATCTGGACAGCTGACATTAAGAACAAGTCACTGAAGAACTACAGAAAGGTCAGCGATGTAGCCAACGGCATCGGCGAGTTCAAGATCTCACCTGACGGTAAGAAGGTCATGTACATCAGTTACATAAAGAGCGCTGTAAAGTCGCCGAGCGACTGCTACAGCGACCTCGACAAGGCCACCGCATATACAACCGACGACCTGATGTACCGCCATTGGGACCACACAGTGATGGAGATTCCGCATACATTCGTTGCAGATTTCGACATTGACGGAAACACAATGGGCGAAGGAAAGGACATCCTCGAAGATGAAAAGGAGCTGTACGAACTGCCGACCGAGCCGTTCGGAGGTCTGGAGCAGCTGAGCTGGAGTCCTGACAGCAGATTCATAGCATATTCATGCCGCAAGCTTGCCGGAAAGAAATACGCCTTCTCGACCGATACAGAGATATACCTATATAATATAGAGACAGGTCAGACTGAACTGATCGAGATGGGCGGAGGATACGACACCGATCCTGTATGGAGTCCTGACGGAACGAAGCTGTGCTGGATCAGCATGGAGAGAGACGGCTACGAGGCTGACAAGCAGAGGCTGATCGTCGCAGAGATCAGCATGCCGGAATTGCCTTCGGCTTCCGGCACTGAAGACTGTGCAACGACAGAAGGCTGTGCACAAGCTGAAGCCTGCGCAGCAATGCCGAAGATCGGAAAGATTCAGGACATAACAGTGGACTTCAAATACAACGTCTCGTCGCCGGTCTGGGCAGAGGATTCGAAGAGCATCTGGTTTGCCAGCCTCGCTGAAGGCTTGCAAGGCATCTTCAGGGCGTATGAGGACGCCGAGAGCTGGGACATAGAGCGCATTACCGGAGAGGACATGTGGTACGATTTCGGTTCACCGTTCCATGTGGCTGAGAACGAGAACGGAACAACCACACTCTACACTACTTGGTGCAGCATGGACTTCCCTACCGAGCTGGTTGCAGTGACAATAGGTAAAGACGGCAAGGCTGAAACCGGCAAGCCTGCCATCAAGGCAGAATGTCCGGTAATTGCAGATGCAGTGTCCTACAAGCAGATAACTGACGAGAACGGCCATATCCTCAGTCAGCTGGCAGAGCACGATACAGAAGCACGCTACGTAAAGACAGTAGATGGAAAGGACATGCTGACATGGGTACTCTACCCGCCTCAGTTCGATCCTGCCAAGGAGTATCCTTCGATCCTGATCTGTCTCGGAGGCCCTCAGGGCACATTGAGCCAGGGTTGGTCATACCGCTGGAACTACCGTCTCATGGCTTCTCAGGGTTATGTTGTCGTCCTGCCGAACCGTCGTGGAACGACAGCGTTCGGCCAGGACTGGACAGAGCAGATTTCGGGAGACTATCCAGGTCTTAACATGCAGGACTATCTGGCTGCAGCGCGTGAAATCAAGGCTGAGCCATATGTAGGCAAGATGGCTGCATGCGGAGCAAGCTACGGCGGATATTCAGTATACTACCTCTGCGGTACACATGAAAACACATTCGATGCATTCATCGCTCATGCAGGTATCTTCAACGAGGAGCATATGTACATGACTACTGAGGAGATGTGGTTCCCTAACTTTGACAACGGAGGTCTCCATGAAACCGTGATAGACCCTAGTGTAGGGACCCCGCAGGGACCTGTCGGTCCTGCGGGAGACGGAGTCACATTCGGCGGAATCAAGCAGGGAGGATCCCCATGGAGCAACGACCCGAAGGCAGTACGCCATTATTCGCTTTCGCCGCATAAGCTTGTCACCAAGTGGCATACGCCACTGATGGTGATACACGGAGGTATGGACTACAGGGTACCGGTAGACGAAGGAATGGCTGCATACAACGCTGCACAGATGATGGGAGTTCCGTCAAGACTTCTTATCTTCCCGGATGAGAATCACTGGATCCTTAAGCCACAAAATGCGATGATGTGGCACAGAGAGTATTTCAGATGGCTGAATGAATGGCTTTAGAGCCAGGAGGAGCGTCACCTTTCAGTGACGCTCTTTCTTTTCGTCTTCTTCGGGGAGTTCATCGGAGATCATGACACCGATGGCAAAACAAAGCCCCATGGTAATGTAGTATCGCCATGTTCCCATAAGCGCAACTATGAGAAATGCGACCCCGGCGAGGAAGCAGATAAGAGATAATACCTTCTCGAGCGTAATGCGGACTGCTCCTCTTTTTGTGTAGATTACCTTAGCCATAATTAACTAAAATAACAATACATGTTTACTTTTACCAATATTTCTGGTAATATCGCACAAAATGTGTTATCTTTGTACCAGTTGCAAAGACTGATAGCAAACATAAAACCACTTTTGTAAACTTGCAACACTTTTGTAAAGATTTTCTACACAAACTTCATACACATTATTAACCTAACATGTTAACAGCACTAGAAATCGGTAAAAAGATAAAGGAATACTTCTATGAGGCCGGCATATCGCAGATAGAGGTAGCAAGGATATTGGATGTACAACCTGCTGCTGTCAGCAATCAGCTGAACGGCCGCACATTCGGAAAGAACTCTGCAGCGAAATGGAGCAACGCATTCGGTTTCCGCACCAACTGGCTGCTTACCGGAGAAGGACCTATGTTCGATCCGCAGGATCAACCGCATACAGACGGTCTGACAGAAGAGCACCCCGAACTCAATCACGAAGACGACATCCCGGTAGTACCAGCCCGCCTGTTCAGAGCTCCTGATATCAACACATACGAATATGTGATGAACTCCGCTTCAGTAGACCGTCTGCCTCCTGTACCTCATTTCCAGAAACACGACATGTTCGCTTTATGTCCGGGCGACGCGATGGCACCACGAATCTGCCGAGGATACATGCTCGCCTTGCGCAAGATGCCTAGAGAGTCGACCATCATCAACGGAGAGATCTACGTCGTAGACACCCAGTCCAGCGGAATGTTCCTCAGAAAGATCGTCGACAACGGTCCTGAAGTCGGCACCTTGACATTCATCGCCGAAAACAAGCACGACTTCCCTGACTTCGAACTCCCATACAGCGACATCCTGAACGTCTTCCGTGTAGTAGGAGTACTTATCACAAACATCTAGATATCAGAGGCCCTCGGGAGCCACGGGAATAAAAAAGAAGGTGACTAATAAGTGATTTAGTCACCTTCTGTAGTGTTTATATGACACCAGTGGCGGTAGGGTAAGTTTGGCTTGGTTCCGTCGGAACAAGTTCCGACTTCATCCCTCCCACGACTTCGTCGCGGGCCCCTCCCGTTCACGAGGCCACGGGCGGCCACGCCATCCAAACTTACCCTACCGCCACTTCA